>JAFWUY010000127.1 GCA_017524035.1 Lachnospiraceae bacterium
CGGAACAGGCTGTGCGCCGATGTGCATCAGTCTCCACTGATCCAGCTCGTAATCTTCTATACGGAGTGCACCCGAATCAAGTGCATCCAGTATATCCTGTGCCCAGGGCACTAAAAGCCATACTATGGTGCAATGCTCACGGGATACCGCATCAAAGATATACTGCGGTTTGGTACCGCGTAAAAGTACAGCCTTCGATCCTGCTACCAGGCTGCCCATCCAGTGCATCTTCGCTCCCGTATGATACAGCGGAGGTATGCAGAGGAAGCAGTCATCACGTCCTGTAGAATGATGATGCTGCTCAACTTCCGCTGCTGTCATAAGGCTTAAATGCTTATGTAAGATAGCCTTGGGGAAACCTGTGGTTCCCGAAGAAAAATAGATCGCGCCGTCATCATCATCCTTAACAACAATATCAGGTTTTTCCGACGAACAATCCGCTACCAGCTCACGGTAACTCTCCGCAAAAGTGGGGCAGCTCTCACCGACATATATAAGCAGTCTGTTCTTTGAAAGTTCATCCACTATGGATTCGATACGGCCGATAAACTCAGGTCCGAAGAGCAGCACATCCACTTCAGCCAGATCCGCGCAGTACTGTATCTCATCTGCAGAATAACGGAAGTTAAAGGGAACTGCCAGTGCTCCGGTTTTTAATATTCCCATATAGATAGGCAGCCATTCAAGACAGTTCATCATGAGGATCGCAACCTTGGTATCCCTCTTTACGCCTCTTTCAAGAAGCATGTTGGCAACACGGTTTGCTTTCTCATCGAAAACGCTCCAGGTGATCTCTCTTCTGTAAGGCTGATCCTCTGTCTGCTGGATGAGTGAATAGTCCTTCCAGCTGATGCGCCTTGTCTCCTTCTGTTCGGGGTTGAGCTCAATGAGTGCAACCTCGTCTCCGTATTCTTTTGCATTCTTTTCCAGATACTGTGTGATGGGCATTTTTTCTCTCCGATCTGTGGTCAATTATTTTACGAAATATAATTCAGCGGATTGACGGGCGAACCGCCTATCAGGATCTCAAAGTGCAGATGAGGTCCGGTGGACCGTCCCGTGTTTCCGGTTTTTCCTATTACCTCTCCCTGACTTACCGTCTGTCCGACGGATACGAATATCTTGGAAAGATGTGCGTATCTCGTCTGGGTTCCGCCGGGATGTGTTATGAGGATCATATAACCGTAGCTTCCGGACCATCCCGCCTGGGTAACGGTTCCGCCGCTCGATGCCATTACCGAGGTTCCGGTCGCAACAGCCCAGTCAACGCCTCTGTGATATGTCGTTGCTCCGGCAGTGGGTGCGTTTCTGTAACCGAAGTACGAGCTGATCCTTCCGCCGTAGATGGGCTTGATATATGTCGGAGGTATCTTGGTTCCGCGCTCCATGATCTTGGGAACGGCCTCGATATCTATCTCTTCTATAAGAACTTCCCTCTCGGCTTCGGTGTCATTGACGAAGTGCTGATCGACGATCGCCCTGTGGTGTCCGGCGGAGGGCTGCTGGATGACATTGGTCTCTGTCGTGTACCAGTCGTCCCTGGGAATGATTATGACCTCCGCGTCATAATCCTCATCCACATAGTTCCTCTCGACATGCTCGATCGAAATTTCCGACTTGGGCTGATTAATGATGATCGTGTCATTAATATGAAGCGTAGCATTCTGAGTGGGAAGTGTGTCGGGATTGAGCGCCATCAGATCCTCGATGGGAGTGTTGTATATGAGTGAGATTCCGCTCAGAGTATCTCCCGCCTGTATCACGTGCTCAAACGCGCTGTCATGCTGCTTGGTGACATCCTCGATCGCCTGCTCGAGAGAGGTGAGCTGTGATGCGGGAACATAGCCTTCGGCAATCTCTATCTTCTCGACAAAATTTATCGAAATGAGTCCGGTCTCAAAATCCTGGAATGTGACAGGCTTTTCTTCGGTATCCTCCGAATATCCCTGACTGTCCAGATAGTCCTGGAGTCCGCCGCCCGGGATCAGGTTGCCGGCATTAAGGTTCCCCGCCGCCTCATACGTGTCAACGATCTCCGCGGTGAGGACATTGAAATCCCTGCCCGGTGCCCTGACAAGTCTTACTTCAAAACGTCCTCCCGGATTGTATCGGTCGATCGCTTCGTTCAAAAGAGTTAAAACCTCGGTCTCACCTGCGAGCGTGACCATATAGTCGCCCATCTTTACCGTATACGAAGGGGACAGGGTTTCCTTTAGCGAAGAAATAAGAAGATCCTCAGCAGAGGCAAGCGCTTCGTCGCGCGGGGTCACGTCTCCGGTCAGTACATTCTCCGATTCGATACGGTAATCGAAATCCATGAATGCCATCCCGGCATATCTGACCGATACATTTCTGCGCGCTTCAAGAAGGAGATCCTGCGCCTCGTCATACGAGGAGAAATCTCCGATCTTGACATCATTTATATAGAGATGGAAATAATCATCGGCACCCTCTGAATAGGGTGAATATCCGCGTACCAAAAAGAAACACACGAATATCGTGACTGCGGAAGTGATTATAAAGATGAATTCTCTTTTTTTTGAAAAAAACAAATTCTTCACGACAAACCTAAGATCAGAACAGGAACTGTGCCACAAAAGGAGCCGCTACGGAAAGAAGTGAAAGGACGGCTGCGATAATGGCTATCGTCTTGATGCCGGCACTCTTTTCCTCCACCCTCGCGATCTCGCTCTTCATGCTGACAAGGAGCTTTGAATTCTCCTCGCGGAAGCTTTCGAGCTGCTTTCCTCCGTCGTTACGGAGACTGCCGAGGAGCTTTGCGCTCTCGTCCCTGATAACGGTGATATTTCTGCTTCCTTCGGTCTTGAGACTTTCGAGCATTGCGGAATTTTCCTGCTTGAAGCTTTCAAGCTGCTTGGAATTCTCATCCTGAATGGAAGCCTGTACATTACGGTATACTCTTACGCACTCCTTGTGGATATCCGCATTTCCGAGGGTCTGAGCGAGGGAGTTCTGTCCCTGGAGCATCTGCTCCTGGCCCTTTCTCAGATTGCTCTGCATCTGCTGCATATACTGATCGTTGGAGCTTCTTACGGATTCCATCTGAAGCTTCATTGCGGACACTTCATCCCTGAGTACTTCAACAAGCTCGATAAGATGCTCGTCGGAGCCGGTGTTTTCGAGCTGCTGTCCGAGTCTTTCGGATATCTCATTGCCGGATGCTTTTACGGATGCATTTATCTGACCGACCGAAGCGCCGAGAGCGCTTACGGATTCATTTACGGTATTGACGGAATCTCTTACCGGATCGATCTTGGAATCTATCTTGGCATCGATACCCTGGCGGAGATCGCCGAGCTGGGTTCCTATCTGAGCCTCGAGAAGATCGAGACGTGCGCTGAGTCCCTCAAGAGCATCAAGGCGGGCACTGAGACCCTCGAGCTGATCCAGGCGTGCACCAAAGCTCTCTATGTTATCGAGGCGTGTACCGAAGCTCTCAAAACGGTCAAGACGGGAGTTCATATCATCGAGCACGCCAAGGCGGGCACTTACTTCTTCGAGTCCGGCGCCTGCTGCGTTGTCCGCAAATCCGCTGCGGATCTTCTCGAACTGCTCCTCATTGGAAGCTTTTATGGATTCAAGTCTCTCTTCATTGGAGGTTCTGATGGATTCGATCTGTTCCCTGAGCTCATTGCTGCGGCTTTCAAGCATCTCGCTCTGTCTGCTCATGAGTTCATTCTGGCTCTGTGCGAGATCCTTCTGACGGGCGATGAAATCATTCTGGCTGGCAAGAAGGTCATTCTGCATCTGCTGAAGATAATCTTCGTTTGCCTTGTTCATGTCAGCCATCTGCGCCTTAAGATCGTCAAGCGCTGCATCATAGCTTCCCGCATTCATATCGGGAAGTGCGGCTATGGTCTGCTGAAGCCCGCCGAGCTCATCCGCTACATTCTTCATACGGTCAAGACAATCCTGATACTCCCTGACCTGGGCTCTCATTACGCCCATAGCCTCGGATTCCGCCTCACCGTTTGCACGGATGATCTGCTGTGCATTCAGTTTCTGTGATAACTGGTCCATGAATGTATCCATAATAGCCTCCGAAATCGTTTTTACGTTCTGTGACAGCTTAGGTCATTATACTTCATAAGCCCGCATTTTTAAAGTTTGCGGAGCCCTAAGAAACGTTATTTTTTGTATATTTTGTCCATAAAACCACACTGCGCGGAACGGCATTTATAAACATTTACTTATTTTTTACACGACGTTCATATTTTATTCATACAGCGTGACTATAATGAATCTTGTAAACAAGAGCAGAGATAAATCGATCATTTTTTCATAATAGCCCGGGAGCCGAAAGGTTTCCGGGCACTCCTCATTTCTGGGGAGTTTTTTTATGCTCAGCAATCCGGCGCGTCGGCTATGGATGAAAGCTTGATGATCTCGTCGTTGAGACTGAGCATCTTCTCATCCAGATCCGAAACCAGATGTGCGCACTCAACAAGCTCATCCTTGATATGCTGAGGTGCATCACCTTCGAACTTGTAGTGGATCTTGTGCTCAAGGCTGGCCCAGAAATCCATTGCGACGGTCCTGATCTGTATCTCAACCTTGGTATCCACAACCCTGTCGGAAAGATACACGGGTACCGTTACTATCATATGATAGCTCTTATAACCGCTGGCCTTGGGAAAAGTGATATAGTCCTTGACCGTCAGGATCTTGATGTCCTGCTGGTGCTCGATCATATCCGCGATCCTGTAGATATCTGACGTAAACGAGCAGATGATCCTGACTCCCGCAATGTCATTGACATTGTTCACCATGTTCTCGATGGTGGAATCAAGACCGTGACGCTTAAGCTTCTTAACGATGCTCTCGGGCGTCTTCATCCTGCATTTGATGTGTTCTATGGGATTGTACTGGTGAATGTGCTGGAACTCTTCGTTCAGGATCTCGATCTTGGTCTGGATCTGCCTCATTGCGGCATTGTAGACAAGAGTTACTTCCTGCCATGTCTCGATCCCGTTTCCCTGCACTATATCGTTGATATCATTATCCATTGCGAATTTCCGATCTATAAAATATAATCACGGTTATAAAGTCCGGAAAGAACGGTTAACATAAACCCTTCCGGGTACAAAAGTGCATGTGCATACAAAGTATATTTTACCACAACACTTTAATTCTGTGTAGTGATAAATAACAGGTGGGTACAAACGAAAGTGTTCAGACTCTGGGTAAGGGAATTCAAAGAAACACATATGATAAAGGACATAGTGATCGAAGACGGTTCCGGAGAAACCAGAACCCATAAGATCATGAACAGCCTTGAGAAGGCCTGCAGGGAGTTCGACCTGCCGGTTCCCATCTGGCTAGAAGACAATATCGACTCCTTCAAAAAGACGTCCAAGGCACGCTTCCGCCAGGGCTCCTTCATAGAAGAGATCCCCTTCGACTACCTCGAGATCCTTGTGATCGAAGAAGACCCAACATATTAAAACAAAACCCCTTAACGAAAAATCATTAAGGGGTTTTAGATATTAAGGCATAAAACAGGTGGGGATAATAACAGTCTCATAAGCGGACCCTGTGAGCCCGTCGGTACTTAGCGAATGCAAGCTTGTGCAGCATGAGCTTAGTACCGCTACGAGGCGAACCGGAGCCGAAAGGCGCGTCCGCGGTGAGACTGTTATTGTCCCCACCGTAACTATTCTTATTACTTAGTCATCGTATCCGTTGGGATTGTTCTTCTGCCATCTCCAGGAATCTTCACACATCTCCCTGATGCCGTATTTAGCGGTCCAGCCGAGTTCCTTCTTTGCAAGCGATGCGTCCGAGTAACAGGATGCAATGTCGCCGGGACGTCTGGGCTTTATGGAGTAAGGAATCTTTACTCCGGTAGCTTCCTCGAAATTCTTCACGATATCGAGTACCGAATAACCCGTTCCGGTTCCGAGGTTGTAGATCTTGAGTCCGCACTTCTCATCGATCTTGCCCAAAGCCTTAACATGTCCTATCGCAAGGTCGACTACGTGGATGTAATCACGGACGCCCGTTCCGTCGGGTGTGTCATAATCGTTTCCGAATACTCCGAGCTCGGGAAGCTTTCCTACCGCAACCTGGGTGATGTAGGGCATAAGGTTGTTGGGGATTCCGTTGGGATTCTCTCCGATGGTTCCCGACTTATGCGCTCCGATGGGATTGAAGTATCTGAGAAGGATCACGTTCCATTCGTTATCGGCCTTCTGGATGTCCGAAAGGATCTGCTCGAGCATCGACTTGGTCCAGCCGTAAGGATTGGTGCACTGTCCCTTGGGGCACTCTTCCGTGATGGGAACAAATGCGGGATTTCCGTAAACAGTCGCAGAAGAAGAGAATATGATGTTCTTGCATCCGTGCTTTCTCATCACATCTACAAGTGTGAGAGTTCCGGTGACATTGTTATCATAATACTCCCAGGGCTTTGCAACCGATTCGCCTACCGCCTTGAGTCCCGCGAAATGGATGACCGCACTGATGTCCTCTTTCGAAAAGATCTCTTCAAGCGCCCCTCGGTCCCTGATATCCGCATTGTAGAATCCGGGCTTTTTGCCCGTGATAGCCTCTATCCTTCCGAGAACCTTCTCGTTGGAATTGCTGAGATTGTCCAAAATAACTACGTCTTTTCCGGAGTCAAGCAGCTCAACGACCGTATGACTTCCGATGAATCCGGCGCCGCCGGTAACAAGTATCTTACCCATAAAACCTCCTTAATGAATTGCCATATGCTTATTTAACCCTAACGGGTGCCCTAAGGGAAGAGTCAAGGGCGATTCTTAAAGAAATCTTCAGAGAATCACTCCGTTCTTTTCGAGAAGTGCCTGAGCGCTTTCGACAGAATCGACACCGGTCTTGTTCTTGATGGGTGCGAATTCCTTTTCCCTGACAACTTCAAAAGGAAGGCAGCTGTCACACTGGTGGATCATATCGAGTACGAGGTTCTCGTACTTGTATCCGTTGGGTGTCTCGGGCTTGAAAAGATTTCCGTTCTCATCGAGGCAGGGGATCTTCTTTTCAACGATGTGGAGAGGAAGTGCTCCGTTAAGGATCTTCTCAAGCTGGGCGGTGGAGAAAAGATAGTTGAGGATAACACCGAAGTTGTATGCGGGATCACCCTTTTCATTCTTTGCATTCATAAGATCCTCGGTGAGATCGTAATACTCTACGATGGAGGGCCTGCCGTCCTCAAGGCAGATGACACCTACCTTCTCATCGGGAGCCGCTTTTCTTACCACCTTGGCTCCCACGGTGCAGTTCTTTGAAATGGTTGCACCCACGAATACGGGATCGGCAATTCTCTGGAGCACGTTATCGACAGCAAATACATTGAACCATTCGATTCCGTTTGCGTGAACGTTATCGAGAAGTCCGGCATTTACAAGAGAAATAAACCATCCGCCGTTTCCGTTGGGGCTGGTAGCCATACGTCCCTTCTCCTCAAGATAGATCTTGCCGTTATAATCGGTTGCGGCCGCCATATCCTGCATAAAGAAGTGAACATAGCTTTCGGGATATCCGAAGAAATTCTTCTCCTTTAAGAATCTGACAGTTGCGTCATTATTTTTCTCAGAGGTCATGATGTAGATATGAACGAATGCGCCCGCCCTGTCGGTCACCTCTTTGAGGTTGTTGATAAGGCATTCGAAGATATAGAGTTCCCTGGTCTTGCCTACATTGTACATTCCCTTGGGATTGTCAGAGCCGAGTCTGGTACCCATGCCGCCCGCAAGCAAAAGTGCCGCCACCTTGCCGGCCTTGATCGCATCAAGTCCGATGCGGTCGAACTCATCCCTGCCCTCTTCGATCTCCGGGATCTCCATACAGGTAAGAGGACTGATGACTCCTCTCTTTCCGAGCTCATCCTGGTGTGCGCAGTTTTCCTGGATGCTCATATCGGTCGCATCGATCTGTGCAAGGAGCGCTGCCTTCTGTGCATCGTCCAGCTCATCATAGTATCTGAGGACCTGCATCTGTCCGTATTTTTCAAGTTTTGCCTTAGCTTCTTCTAAATTCATTACCGTTCTCCTTTATATCCATAAAAACACCCGGGAAATTTATTCCCGGGTGAGCGTTAACTTAGAACTGGGAAAATCATGCTGCCTTATATGCTGCGATATCCGATTCCTTGGTAAGATTATACAGACGAGCACCGTCATAATCTTCCTTCACATAAATCTCTACGATATTGTGATCAGCATCATATACCGCCATGAACGTACCGCCCGGAGTGAATACATGTCCGGACACGGTAGGGGTCTCATTGATGGTTCCGGGCAGATAAGCATTGTTGATCTCTACCTCAACATTTCCCGTTCCAACAGTGGATCCCTCGGCAATATCAGCGAGGAATGCCTCCCTGATCTGATCCGCCGTCTGAATATCCCTGGATCGTCTCGACTGTTCGACATACTTGAGGAACAGCGGAGCCAGGATTGCAACCAGAACAGCCATTACCGCGATAACAATAATCAGTTCTACCAGCGAAAAACCCTTGTTTCCTTTCTTAATTTTTTTCATAATATCTCTCCTCTTAACGCGTAATGTATGCCCGCCACACATTACATTTTAAATTTACCCTTTTTTGAGGGCAAAAACAAGGGGAAAAGCCCGATTTCTTCGCTAAAATAGGGTACTAAAAGTATAATATTTTCAAAAAACGGGAATACATATCTGCACTTATTCTCCCAAAATGCAAAAAACAGTATCCCTCCGATCACATAGATAAATGAAAGCTGTACCGAAACGGGGTAATTTCCGCCTTTTTTGAAGAGCAGTCTGACGGCCAGAAGGGCCGCGCACAGATAAACTATCGTCTGATAAGCATTTGCAAAGCCCATCACCTGTGCATATCTGCCCCCCGTATACAGGCTGTAGAGCCACCCGGGAGGATTTTCCGGATCACGTCCCGACTCCGCCTTCCAGATCGATGTGATCCTGAGGGCTTCGAAATCCGGTGCGGTCCATTCCATTCTCAGCTTGGTCGAAAAGAAATACCCGGCATAAGCGGGGTTGTCCGCAAAGAACCGTATCCTCTCCTTAAGGTCCTCCTTTGCGACGGCATTGGCCAGATCGGCATCAAAGCCGTTCTCCTCAAACGTTCCCTGATTGTACCTGTTGTAGTCTCCGGGGATTCCGTCCGTTTCCTGAAGTCCCATGACCACCCAGCACAGGGAAGGAACTCCCTTAACGTTCTTGTACCCCGAAACGGATTCAAAGTACTTTTCGATACAGAAAAATGAGCCCCAAGTCGCAATGACCACGCAAAGTGCGGCCGCGGCATACTTTATCTTCTTTTTCCTTACGGCCGCAAGGACCAGCACGATCAGGGCCGCTGTAATGAATATCCATATCTGCTTTCTGAGAAGCAGTGCTGCGGTGCAGGATGCGCAGAGTGCGGCGGCATCGCGCAAACGTCCGCTTTTTTCGAACCTGACAAGGAAAAGGACCGAGAGAAATGAAAATGCTATCGAACCCAGATCGCCGTACATGTACGGAATATAAAGGTACAGAGGAACACAGAAAGCAATGAAAATACAGAAAATGATCCTTGCCGGGGCAGATGCTTTCTCGGTCTTTAAAATATGATACCCGGAAAACAGGATCATCTGCGGATATACAAGATGCAGGTACTGCACGCAGACAAAGGTCCTTTCTCCGAACAGCTTATAGAGGATCATATAGAAAACGACGAGCCCCTTCTGCTGGGGATAGATCCCGAGATACCCGCCGGGCTTGAACATCAGATAGCGGATGTCGGAATCCTTCATTGTCGCATATACGGCTCCGTAGAAGGTATTGATCTGGTCACCGTCCATGTAGTAGGGATGGTCCTTAAGGTAGAAGACGCCTGCCGCAAAAAGAATGACCGATGCAGCTGCAAGAACAATGCCCGCTGCTCTTTCCTTTTTCGAAACCTTGCGGTCAAAAAGCCTGTATCCGATAAGGATCACCAGGCAGAAAATGCCGAAAACGACCAGGTTCTTAATCACCCCGTCACCCGCAAGAAAGCTCTCGAGCCCCATAAACCCGCGGGGATAGAACGTTCCCGTAACGGAGTAGAAAGCAAGAAGACCCACCATGCATACGCCTATCGAAAGCATGATCTTAAGTGCGGCATTTACGATTATTGAATTGATCTTATTTTTCTTTCCTGTCATCAGATTTCCAGTCCTGAGAAGAATCTGTCAAACGCTTCATTCCCCGCATTCTTCATCAGGAGACTCTTCAGCTCCTGCTTGTCGTCGCCGAGACTCTTCATCATGACCTTTCTGTTATCGTCATCGACACAGCCGTATTTTTCAAGGATGCCGAAATGAGCCTTGTCGGGATAATTATCCCTGACCGCAAGCCAGCTCTCATTTCCGTTTTCCGAGCCCTGCTTATGGCTTCGGATGTAATCGATGAAAGTCTTCTCATATTCGGGAAGAAGACCTTCGGGGTGAAGGAGCCTCTGTATGCAAAGCGACGCCTTGATCACTCTCTGACCGCTCATATATGCATCGCGGTCACTCAGGCCCACCTCTTCCTCACCGCAGAGGATCTGGTTCGTGAAGCCTTCGTCATCGGGCTGCAAAAGGAATGATGATATCCATGCATCGAATCTTACAAACCACTCTTCATCAAGTTCCTCGACATCGGATAATCTCGCGGGTCCCGAAAACCTCACGGAAAGAGCAAACAATGCGGCCTTGTCCTCCGACATTCCCGGAAAAGAAACCCTCTCCAGAGCAACGCATCCCGTAAATATACCGTCTCCTGCTTCGCAGAGCGGCATCTCCAGTTCCTTAAGATTGCTGCAGTGGGCAAATCCAAAATCACCCACACTTTTTACCGATGAAGGAACCGAAAGCTTCCGGAGCGTCTTTTTTCCGAGGAATGCTTTCTTTCCGATTGCAGTCAGCCTTACGCCCTCTTCGGGATACTCCGGAAGAACACGAGACGTGAATCTTCCCTTGCAAAGGCTCAGCACCGCTTCATTATCTTTTATCGAATATACCAGGCTTCCTTCCGGGTACTCTACCTCTTTGTCCAAAGTTTCCTCCGCCATTTATCAGATATCAAATTTCGCTATCTGTTCCCTGAGCTCCAGACCTCTTTCCGAGATCTCCATATCTCCGGCAAGTTTCTCGTAATCCTCATTTCCGAATGTTCCTATGAATCTCGAGGACCAGGTATCGGATGTAAGTCTGGTGGCGAGTATCATAGGTTCGTTTCCGCCTTCGCAGGCTTTCCTGACAAATGATATCAGATTTGAAAGTCTGTATGAAGACTTCATGGCATTTTCTTTCAGTCTTCCGACTTCGGCATTATAGGCCGAAACAGCCGGGTGAAGTCCGTTCTCACCGGGCGCACCGTTTTCCGCCTTCAGGTAGTCGTTATAGAAATCAATGACCCTGAGAATCGATCTCTTGCGGTGTCTTGTCAGGTTTCCGCGTTCCTGCAGGTTCTTCAGATCCACGGTCCGGGTTTCCAGTGCTTTCCTGATAACCCCCTGAACCACCGCATCATCCTCATTCTTTTCCGTCATATTCTTTACGGCCTTCATGACGGGTGTAAGCATCTGGACCGCTTCGGCATATACAAGAGTCTCCTTCATATCTCCGGAGACAGATTCGGTCAGCATTGAAAGAACGGAAAGTCTTTCGTCGAAGCCGGCATTGCTCATCTTCTCGTAAATGCTTTCGGGTGCTTTTCCTTCCAGTATCTCAGCGATGTGATAGTCGGTCTTGTACTTGATATACAGATCGTAGTATGCCGCGAAATCCTTCGCCACGCGTTCGCTTCGCAGGTACTGGCTGATAAGGGTCTCATCAACGGTGATCTTTTCTTCTTCGCTGAGCTTCATCATCTCGGAAAGGTCTTCCCAGCCTCTGGCTGTAACATATGCCCTTCCGTCCTGCGACATTTCCATGACATAGAAATCTTCTTTTTTTACATCAAGATATGCAAGTATCGCACCGTGAAGATTCTTCTCGCGGGCGTAATCCATCCATGCCTTGAGATCGGGCTCGACGGTTATGACCTTCATCCTGTCGAGGGTAGCCACATCGAATTCCCTGACGGATCTGTTGTACTCGGGAGGATTTCCCGCAGTCACTATTACCCAGCCGTCCGGAAGCGAGTGACGTCCGAAGGTCTTGTACTGGAGAAACTGGAGCATGGAAGGACCGAGTGTCTCCGAAACACAGTTTATCTCATCGAGAAAAAGAATACCTTCCTTCACTTCCGTCTTGTCGATCGCTTCGTAAACGGACGCGATGATCTCACTCATTGTATATTCGGTTATCGAATATTCACTGTCCCCGAACTTTCTGGTCGTTATATAAGGGAGGCCGAGTGCTGACTGCCTGGTATGATGCGTCATCGAATATGAAACAAATGCGATTCCCATCTCGGATGCGATCTGTTCCATTATCGCGGTTTTTCCTATACCGGGAGCTCCGAGCATGAAGATCGGGCGCTGTCTTACCGTGGGAATGCAGTAATCCCCGTATTCGTCCTTCTTGAGATAAACACGTACGGTATCCTTGATCACCTGTTTGGCACTTGCTATGTTCATTTCAGTTCATCCTCCTCGATAACTGCCTTCATGCTCCATACGGGCGGAGCGGGGCGGGACATCTCTTCATTTAAAAAAGCAAATATGACATCAAAGTCAGGTTTTCGCTCGGGGTATATTCCGTATCCGTCGGTGAAATAGATAAGACCCTTAAGATCATCGAACTCCCTCGCTTCCTTCAGACTCTTCACATAATCAAAGACCGGTCTGAAATCTGTCGCACCTCCGCCGACCAGCTTCATATTGTTAAGCAATCCGTCCAGCTGCGATATATCCGAAAGCTTGTCATCCCTTTCAACCTCGGCATCGCACTGGATGATATGAATGTTGATCTTCCTGAAAAAGCTCTCGCTCCGCTTGAGCAGGTCGAAGGTCTGTTTAATGAACTTCTTTACCGTCTCGCCGCTGCAGGATGCGGATGTGTCTATCGCTATGACAAAATCTCTTATCCTCTTATCCTCCCTGTATTCGAGAGGTTCTATCAGCGGCATATTGTCATAATGCTCCAGACCGTATGTGTAGTAGATATAATCGAATTCATCGTCGCTCAGTCTGGTATGCTCCCCGGTGACAACGAAGTGCTCAAGTATCCTCTTGTAATCGTATTTGACAGCGGAGCCTTCCAAAAGGTTCTTTTCAAGCGATTCACCGGAAGCTCCCTTCTTGGAAAAGCTCTTTATCTCGGCGAGCACCTGTCTCGATATCTTCTTCCATTCCTCTTCCGTCATCTGTATCTCGGGAGAAGAATCCGGTCTCCACAGCTCGTGCGAGTCGAGCGCGAAGGCTCTTTCATATTCCATGACCCTTGAAGGCGTAAGCGGATTTTTTCTGAAATACCTGTAAAGGCTTTCCGCGGAGAGCTTGCCCACATCCTCCTTCAGAACCTTCAGCATTCCCGCCGTGGCAAGGTCCGTATCGAGTCTGATGCAATCTTCATCAAGCTCCGCGATGACATTCTCAACGGCGATATCGCATGCAAGATCCCACAGAACGCGGTCGGTCTTCTCCCCGGAAAACGGATGCGAGAAAATGTGATGAAGCAGTACGTGAAAAATGATCCTTGCGGGAAGTCTGAAATCCTTCTGTGCCGCGCGTATGATATTCACAGGGTCGTATATGAACCTGCCTATACCCGAATATATACTGCCGCATCCGGGACGGGCCTCACTCTTAAGCTCCATAAGGCTGCGGTCCAGAAAACGGAATGACATCATGATCTCATCCCTCGCAAGCTCAATTACCTTCGAGGAAAGAGCAATGATCTCATCTGCAGATTTTTTCTTCTCTTTATCATCCATATCAGACTCTAATTTAGCCTAAAACAGTGATTATTACAAGGATACGGGGTAATTTGAGCGGACACGGAGACTCTTCTTAACAGGATAAAAAATGGCCCGCGGAAAATAAGTCCGCGGGCCATGGTCCATGCGTTCATTATTTGAAGAATGCGACGATCTCTTTGAGATTGTCTGCCTGGGTGCTGACGGCCTTGATCCTCTCGGCTATCTCCTGAATGGAGGTGGCGATGTTGTCGGTACTTGCGGAAACCTCGGCATTGGATGCCGCGTTCTCTTCGGATATGGCTGACAGATCGGATACATTGTTGACTATCCTCTCCTTGATATCCTTGAGAGCCTCGGTCTTCTCGTCGATCTCCCTGATACCGTCAACGGATTCCGCAATGGCTGCCTCAAGCTTTTCGAACTCTTCCTGCGCTTCCTCAATGGTTACCTGCTCGGCGTTCATGGTCTCCATGATCTCGCTTGCAAGCCTTACGGAAACCTCCGAATTGGAAAGAATCTCTTCGGCGATGGTCCTGATGGTGGAAGCGCTGTTATTGGACTGCTCGGAAAGCTGCGAGATCGAATCTGCGACAACCGCAAATCCTCTTCCCGCCTCACCTGCTCTTGCCGCCTCGATGGATGCGTTAAGGCTCAGGAGCTTGGTCTGGCTTGCGATATCGATGATAAGATCTATCGCCTCGTTGACTTTGGCAATGGATTCATTGGTGAGATTGATCTGCTTGTTGATGGTCTGAACCGCTTCCACGCTTCTGCGGCTTGATGTCATGACATCCTTCATCTTGTCGGAAGCAAGCCTGCTTATGTTCTTCATGGTTCCGGCATTCTTGTTCAGGCTTTCAACATTACCGCCTATCTCAGAAACGGTCTCATCCATTTCCGCTGCGTGGGAATTGACTTCCTGAACATTCTCGGCCATATTCTGGGCAGTGAGCGAAAGCTCGTTAACGGCAGTGGATATCTGGGCCGCACCGCTTGCGGAGGAATCGGAAAGGGACATGACCTCACTTGCATCATCACCCAGTTCATCGGCAGATTCCTTAATCCTGGAAACGGTATCCTGAAGAACGGATTTCATATTCCCTATCGCGGTGATCATATTAAGATTCTCGGTTATAGAGGAATGTGCAACCGAATTGGACATAATGTCACCGGTAGCCATTCTTTCCATGTCTTCGCTGATAAGAGAGGGTGCTCTCCTGACATAGAGTGAAAGGAAAAAGATCAGCACCGCGAAGAAGACGAAAAGTATCACGGCGATGAGGATAAGTGGAGTGGTGACCGAAAGAATCGCGGATCTTACGGTATCATAAGGCTCTCCGACGAATGTCATTCCGATAATACGTCCGTCGGTTGTGTAGATGGGCTGGTAATCAACATAGTACTGCTTGCCGTTGATCATGACACCGTCGGACTGATAATGCTGACCGCCGTTAAGGCATGCGGCAATGACCGCATCGGATGCCTTGGTCCCCTCAAGTCTTTCGTTGGTCTTGGAATCCCTGAGGTTGGTCACGGCACGGGTATCACCCATGAATATCGTAAGCCCGAGGTTTTCGGACGTATATGAATCGACAAAGGTATGATCGGCATCTTCGGTAAGGAAGATTCCTTCCCCCGCATTGGCAATGACATCTTCAACATAATGATTGAATGCCATATTCGTGGCATTGAGCCTGTCGTAAACGGATTCCTCCATCGAATGCTTTGTCCTCGACGCACTTACAAAAGTCTCAATAAGGATCGCAGTGATGATGGGGACCATTCCGAAGAGCATCAGCATCTTCAGAAAGTCGAAGCCCCCCTTCTTCATACCGTTTGAATTACCGTTGCCTGCCATATTCTCCCTCCCTGAAATAATATGAACCGATTAAATTGTAAACATACTGACGTTATCCCTGAGTTCGTCCGCAACCACTGAAAGTGCTTCGGTCTGCTTAACGACACTTTCCATGTTTTCATCAAGCAGCGTAAGGGATGCTGAGGTTTCCTCGGTCGATGCGGCATTTTCTTCCGATACCGAGGAAAGGGATTCTACTGATTCCATGATCGACTTCTTATCGTTATCGAGCGTCTGTACAAGATCGAGAATCTGCTTGTTGCCCTCCTCGGTCTCACGGAGCATGCCGAGCATGGTTTCAAACGAATCGCTCATCGATCCGAGTGCAGTGCTTTCGGCTTCGGTCGCATTCCTGATGTCCTCGGTAAGGGACTTGTTACGGTCGGAAAGACCGGTGATCGTCTTGAGCATTCCGGTGATCTCGTTAGCGGCACCGTTGGACTCTTCGGCAAGATTCTTGATATTGTCCGCAACAACCGCGAAACCCTTGCCGGCCTCACCGGCTCTTGCAGCTTCGATCGATGCGTTAAGTGCAAGCAGATTGGTCTGGTTAGCGATGGAAATGATCAGTTCCGCAGCCTGATTGATCTGCTCCACAACAGTTGCGGTCTCGCCCACGGATTTGGCAACCTGGTCTGCCTTTTCCCTGGTGTTGGCACCGGACTTCATCAGATCTCCGAGTTCGCCCTGAACCTTGGATGACTCTTCCATAACGGCACGTCCGTTCTCAAGATTCGAGGTCGCGGCATCAAGTACAGTCTCAACCGCATTTCCGATATTGACGGTGATGTCAGCTGTGGACTGAACATCCGTAGCCATAGCCATGGCACCGTTAGAAAGCTCGGAAACAGCCTGATTGATATCTGCGATCGCTCTCTGACTGTCTGTGATCTTCTCCTGGGATTCGGAAGCTCCGGTTTCAACGCTGTGAGCGTTTTCAACGATCTTGCTGATGGCATCACGCAGACTCTGTCTCATGTTCTCTGCGGAAGCAGCCATATGCCTGAATTCTCTTACGGGAGATTCAACCTCAAGGGGAGTTGCAAAATCGCCCTTGGACATATTGTCGATGGAAGCTCCGACTCTCTTGACACCGTCCGTAAGTGCCTTGGCTGTGAAGATGACAAGAACATAGAGGAGAACGATTATAACAGCAAAAAGAATGCTCAGAGTGACAACCTTGCCGTTGATGGCTTTCTTGGCGATGGTCTTCTCGGCATCCGCCCAGCTCTCCACCACATCCGTCATATCCGAAATGCCGTCTCTGGCTATCTCGAAATCTTCGTTGAAAGCGGTAATATCGCCTTCGTTGGTAACGAAATTATATGTTGCAAGCCATGCATCGTAATTAACCTGGAACTCGTCATACGCATCGCGGAAAGATTTTCCTTCCACAAGAGTTCCGGTATAAAGTGACTCATCCTGTGCCGCTATCGCCGCAGCCGCATCGATCCTTTCAAGGGTCTGTCCGAGATTTTCTTCCCATGCTGCGAGCCTTATGGCATAGAGCATATCCATTACATCGGGAGGAAGATTTCCGTCCGACTGTGAAATGCTTATATACTGCTGTGCGGCATTCATTGCCTGATACAGATCCCTGTCCGCATTAAGGAGATTGCTGTTAACCTGATAAAGGTTATCGTAGAAAAGAGATTCCGCCTCATTGTAGGTTCCGTTCATCTCCTTGCCCATCATTACAAGCGTGATGATAAGGCAGATGACCGCAGGAAGTACAAGAAGCTGCAGAGCGACCATGAAAGTCATGTTGGACTTCGAGAATAGTTTCTTCATACCGTTCCCCTCTCTCATAAAAACTGATATGACATCTATCATATATTATATTGGATAATGCAGATATTATACCACTAAAAACCCCTGTAACCAATAATCGGTATTTTTTTATCAATCCAGCTCGAAACGGTCTATGACCTCCCTGAGCCTTCCGACATATTCGCGGCACTGTCCGACCTTTATGCCGGTATCGCTCATTCCCTGAACGATATCCGTGGTCTTGCCGGCAATGTCGGACACGCCTTCCGCGGATTCTCCCACGGCTCCGCTTATGGAGGCCACCGAGCCCGCCATTTTCGCCATGGTCTCGGTCAGTTCGTCGACGCTGTTCTTGATGCTGGACATGCAGTCCCTGAATACATCCGCATCATCCTGATACTTAAATCCCACGTCCCTGAAGGAATCGAAGTTCTTAAGTACGGTGTTTTCAAGGAAATCGCCCATCTCCTCAAGGCAGGCCTGCATCCTCGTCACCGCGACATTCACCTCGGAAACGATACCGTTTATATCTCCGACGGATCTTGATGTCTGGTCCGCAAGATTTCCGATCTCGGTCGCAACAACGGCAAATCCTCTGCCCGCTTCACCGGCTCTTGCCGCTTCAATCGAAGCATTCAGTGCAAGGAGTGAGGTCTGCGAGGAGATGGCCATTATGGCGCCCGTAAGCTCATTTATCCTCTCTACGACCTTCGAATCTTCAATTGCACGGGCCGATCTTGCTTTTACATCCGCATAAATTCCGTCCGTGGTATCGGATGCCCTGTCCGTCGTATCCCTGAGCTGCGTTGCTCTTTCCATGATCTCATCCGATACGGTGAATCCGTCATTGGTCTGCATCTCGATCTGATGAAGGGCGTTACGGATATTGGCGATATCCACATTCATGCTGTCGGCGGAATTTGCGCATTCCTGCATGGATGCCGCCATTTCCTGGGTGGTAGCGGAATTATCGGTGCACATCGAATTGACAACCTCGGCCGTCTGATCGAGCTCGACGACATTTGCATCTATCTCCTCAGCGGCACTGCCGATATCATCGACAATCTCCCTGAGCCCTGCCCTCATGTTTCCTATGGATGCGGCTATAAGCCCGAACTCGTCCTTCCTTTTCAGAAGCGCGCCGGACTTTGGATTGTGCTTCAGGTTAAGCGATGCGGTCGCATTGATTATCTCTATGAGAGTATCTATGGGCTTTAAGATCAGAGTGATTATGAAAAAGAAAACAATGAGGAA
>JAFWUY010000128.1 GCA_017524035.1 Lachnospiraceae bacterium
AGATCCTTCCAGTCCGTTCCGAGCACGATGCACTCGTATCCTCTGCCTTCGATCAATTCCTTCGGCTGATCGTCCGCACAGATGAACGAAGTCTTCGCACCCATCGAAAGTGCCGCATCTGCTACCGACAGGCACCGCATGACATGTCCGGTCGATATGTCCGCGTTCATATCCGCTCTTATGTATAATCGATCGTTAATCATAATCCACGCTTATAAGCTTCAGGCCTCTTGCCGGTGCCGTAAATCCCGCAAGGCTTCTGTCCTTCGCATCAAGTATCTCCGTAATGGATTCCGGAGCTTTCTTGCTGAGTCCGACCTCGATGAGCGTTCCGGTCATGATGCGCACCATGTATTGCAGAAAGCCGTTGCCGTGATATGTAAAATACAGGAATCCTTCTTTCTCCTCTATGATGATGCTGTCAACGCATCTCACACAGGATTTCTTCATGCGCGGATTCCCGCAAAAAGAAGTAAAGTCATGTTCGCCGATGATCAGTCCCGCCGCCTTTTTCATGGCCGCGATATCGGGCATGCTTCCCAGCTCGTACACATATCTTCTTTCGAAAACAGGCTTGAGATCACCCGCATAACATGTATACCTGTAGGTCTTGCCTGTAGCGTTGTATCTTGCGTGGAATCTGTCGCCGGCCTTCTCCACGCTTATGACGCAGATGTCATCAGGAAGGTTACGGTTCAGGGAGTCCCTGATCTGCTCGCACGAAAGCACGGTATCAAGCTTTACGTTCGCACACATACCTTCGGCAGATACACCGCCGTCGGTCCTGCCCGCGGAAATGATATCGGGGATGTCCCCTTCAAAGCTTCCGAGGCTGTCCGCCGGCACGGACGCACGGCCGGAACCGGCTCCGCCCGTATCCGCACCGGTGTTTTCTTTTATCCCGGAGGGATTGAGCATCCTTATGACCGCGGTCTCGAGCTTGCCCTGGATGGTCTTTTCCTCGCCGGGCTGATGTTCCCAGCCGCGGTAGCCGGTGCCGTCATATCTGATTATCAGCTTGTAATTGGTCAATAGCTTTATGCCTTCGTAACTTCAGCGATCGCGTTAAGAAGCTCATCGTACTCTTCGAATGCGGGGTACCGGGGATAATCCTTCTTGAGCTGCTCCGTGGTACGGAAAAGAAAACCGGCCTTGCTGGCTTCGATCATACCGAGGTCGTTGAATGAGTCCCCGCTCGCGATGGTCTCGTATCCGATGGACTGGAGAGCCCTGACGGTCGTGAGCTTGGACTTGTCACATCTCATCTTATATCCGGTGATCTCACCGTTATCCGCTACCTCAAGGGTGTTGCAGAGTATGGTGGGCATGCCGAGCTTTTTCATAAGGGGTGATGCGAACTGCTCGAAGGTATCGCTGAGAATGAGTACCTGCATACGGCTCCTGAGTTCATCGAGGAACTCCTTGGCGCCGGGAAGGGGATCGAGTGAAGCGATGGTCTCCTGGATCTCTTTAAGTCCCAGGCCGTGCTCCTTCAGGATCTCGATCCTGAATTTCATAAGCTTGTCGTAATCGGGCTCATCCCTTGTGGTTCTTCTGAGCTCGGGAATGCCGGTCTTCTCCGAAAATGCGATCCAAATCTCGGGGACAAGTACGCCCTCAAGATCAAGACAAGTAATATACATGGTCAACTTTCCTTTCAGTTTC
>JAFWUY010000129.1 GCA_017524035.1 Lachnospiraceae bacterium
ACACCGATCGCATATGAAAGCTGGATCTCACACTTGTCAGCGATGCCTGCGGCTACGATGTTCTTTGCAACATATCTTGCCGCATAAGCTGCGCTTCTGTCTACCTTGGTGCAGCCCTTTCCGGAAAATGCACCGCCGCCGTGACGAGCGTATCCGCCATAGGTGTCAACGATGATCTTTCTTCCGGTAAGTCCGGCATCACCGTTGGGTCCGCCGATAACGAATCTTCCGGTAGGGTTGATGAAGAACTTGGTATTGTCATCGATCAGTTCCTTTGGAAGAACGGGATCGAATACATACTTTTTGATATCCTCGTGGATCTGCTCCTGGGTAACCTTGTCATCATGCTGGGTTGAAAGAACGACAGCCTCAAGTCTTACGGGCTTTCCGGCAGCATCATACTCTACGGATACCTGGCTCTTTCCGTCTGCCCTGAGATAGGGAAGAGTTCCGTTCTTTCTTACTTCGGTAAGCTTTCTTGTAAGCTTGTGAGCAAGTGAGATGGGATAAGGCATAAGCTCGGGAGTCTCGTTGACCGCATAACCGAACATCATACCCTGGTCGCCTGCGCCGATAGCTTCGATCTGCTCATCACTCATCTGATTCTCTCTTGCTTCGAGAGCCTTGTCGACTCCCATTGCGATATCGGGTGACTGCTTGTCGAGTGCAACGAGTACGGCACAGGTATTTCCGTCGAAGCCCTTTTCGGATGAATCATATCCGATGTCAACGATGGTCTTTCTTGCGACGGCCTGAATGTCTACATTGGCCTTTGTGGTGATCTCACCGGTGATGAGAACGAATCCTGTGCAGGTTGCGGTCTCACATGCTACACGGCTCATGGGATCCTGCTCAACCATTGCATCGAGAATGGCGTCGGAAACGGCATCACAGATTTTGTCGGGATGTCCTTCCGTAACGGATTCGGATGTGAAGAGTATTTTTTCCATATTGTTCCTTTCCGGACATATCGTCCATTGCATCTTCATTAAGTCAGAGTACAGGCAATAAAAAAACCGCTTCCAAACAAGAAGCGGATTCAAAATACGGGCTATTTGTTCATCCTCTTATTGTTCGAAATATCGCTCAGGTGGGCACCTTCCGTTTCCGGGGTTGCCGTGGCTTCATCGGTCCTATGTACCTCTGCCAACTCTGAATAAGAGACTTATTAACTTATATAAAAACCTACTATAATCGCAGGCTTATGTCAACAGATTTATCGATCAGCCGGTCATCAGCTTAAAGCCGCGGTAATCGGTTTCCCTGTCAACCACCTTGATATCGGCACCGAGATTCTTCAGCTTGAGATGGAAATCCTCGTATCCTCTCTGGATGTAGCGGATGTTGTCGACTACGCTCTCTCCCTCGGCAGCAAGAGCCGCAAGTACAAGAGCCGCTCCCGCTCTTAAATCTGGTGCGGCAATGCCTGCTCCGGTGTATTTGGATACTCCGTCAATGATGGCGGTGTTACCTTCTACCTTGATGCTTGCACCCATCCTTATCAGCTCATCGACATACTTGAATCTGTTTTCAAATATGCTCTCGGTAACGATGCTGGTTCCTTCGGAAAGTCCGAGCACTACGGTTATCTGAGGCTGCATATCGGTGGGGAAACCGGGATAAGGAAGGGTCTTGATATGCGTATGTCTGAGAGCTCTCGAACATACAACCCTGACCTGATCTCCCTGTTCCATTACCTCGCATCCTATCTCAAGAAGCTTGGCGGTGATGGACTCGAGGTGCTTGGGAATTACATTCTTAACGGTGATATCTCCTCTGGTTGCGGCTGCGGCCAGCATAAAGGTTCCTGCCTCGATCTGATCGGGAACTATGGCATAGTCGCTTCCGTGGAGCTTCTGTACACCTTTGATGCGGATAACATCGGTTCCTGCGCCCTTGATGTTGGCTCCCATGGAGTTGAGGAAGTTAGCCGCATCTACGACGTGGGGTTCCTTTGCCGCATTCTCAATAATGGTCTTGCCCTCGGCCATTGAAGCCGCGAGCATTATATTTATGGTCGCACCGACGCTGACGACGTCCATATAAATATGGCTGCCCGTCAGATGTTCGGCTCTTGTTTTGATCATTCCGTGTTCGAGAATAACTTCGGCTCCGAGTGCCCTAAAGCCTTTGATATGCTGATCGATGGCACGGCATCCGATATCACAACCTCCGGGGAGAGTGACCTCGGCATGCTTATACTTTCCGAGCATTGCACCGATCAGATAATAAGAAGCTCTGATCTTCTTGATATTCTCATCACAGACTACCGTGGAGCTGATGCCTGCGGCATTAATGGTGACTCT
The DNA here is from genome assembly GCA_017524035.1 of Lachnospiraceae bacterium. GTDB lineage: Bacteria > Bacillota > Clostridia > Lachnospirales > Lachnospiraceae > AC2028. The sequence continues at coordinate 2,307 of JAFWUY010000129.1, forward strand.
GTGACGGTTCTCTTTATTGATGATAATGCCTATGCTTCCCATTGCATCCATGAGCACATTGGTGTCACGGACATCGGGAACATTGTCTATATGAACGGTTTCGTCGGTCATAATAGAAGCGGCGAGTATAGGAAGCGCAGCATTCTTTGCTCCGCCGATCTCAACCTCTCCTACCAGTGAATTTCCACCGTGAATAAGGTACTGTTCCATGAAAACCTCTTTGAATGGTACAAAGTTTTACATACGCAATGACTTTACCACAAAACCGCCTCAATGTCCAGTCGGGGACCAGTCGGCCTTGATCTCCGCATAGGCCTTTTCTATGATTCCGCCTACATATCCGCCGATATTCTTGAGGGTTTCCCTGTCCAGTGATTTGGGATCTACGGGATCACAGAACTGCACTATGACAAAGGAGCCCTTCATCAGGTGCTTTTTCATAATGTGATCCGTTCCGACTATGGCCATGGGCTGGATAAGGACATTTCCCTTGGTTGCGATCTTAAAGCTTCCGTTATGCATGGGAAGAAGCTTATCGGAATCAATATCCTTGTTTCTGGTTCCTTCGGGGAATATCAGAATGGAGGTCCCGGTCTTAACCATCTCAATCGCTTTAAGTATTACCTGAAGACCCTTTTTGGTATTGTTTCTGTCAAGAAAGAGGCAACGGAGAAGTATCATCCATATATTGAGAAGCGGGATCTTTCTTGTTGACTTTTTAGCAATAACACCTGTGGGGCACTTGCATAAGGGGTATCCGACAACTATATCGAACAGGCTTCTGTGGTTTCCTACATACAGAAGCGCTCCGTCCTCAGGTACCTTTTCCAGGCCCCTTACCTCGAGCTTGATACCGCACACATGGCTGACACTCCTAAAGCCCCACATTACGGTCGCATTGGCAAGTTTATCCGCTCCGGAGGGATTGAATTTCCTCATTACCGCGCACACTATCATAAGGGGTATCGTGCCTACAAGAAAGATGGCAACATATATTGCCGTAAGAGCCAGTCTGATCATTTTACTTCACCTTAATCTTATTGACTTTATGTAAATTATAATTTTCCTTCCTTCTCCAGAGCTGCCATGCAGCTGTAGATCAGGTAGAATACGCCTTCATCCTCGGGCTCCGGTTCATAAGCGGAAGACTCCACATTAAGTCCGGAAATATAATGGAGCATCATCTGCATTGTACGGTCATATTCATATCCCTTGAGGATATAATTGGCACACATCAGTGTCCTGATATAACCGATCATCTCATCGTTCCCGCCTGTCTGCGAATACATGGGATCGGTTATCTCTCTTTTGCGGTTATTGATGGACTGTGCATCCGCAAGTATCGAATCAACGAGCATATCACACAGATCCCTGTCCACGGTCTGCCTGGTGACTATGTATGTCATGGCACCGTACATATATCCTTCATCGGGATGAACATCCCCGGACGAAAATAACTCCTTATAGTTCTCCAGCTCAGCCTCGTAAGCGCTTTCCCCGGATGCCCTGTACAGCTCCGTAAGTGCTCTGAACGCCGCGGAATCGCTCTTTACGACATTTCCGCTCTGGGAATAGATTGAAGAAGCCTTTTGAAGACATTCTGTGGCAAGAGCGCTGTCATAATTCTTATAAAGGAAACTGAACTTGGCAAGTATCGTGGAATAAATAACCGCTTCGGTTCCCACACTTCCTTCGTAATCCCTGCCCGATATCCAGTCCCTTACGCAGACAAGTTCGTCGGGTGCACCGGAAACCACGCCCGATTCCGTTTCATCCGGTACATCGGAAAGCATATCCGAATACCATTCATATGCCTGCAGATAATCAAGGACCGTCCGCGGATCTGCGCTGAGATCCCTGCAGCTTTCCGTTATTGCCGCTTTTGCTTTATCCGAAAGACTGCCGTAAAGATGCTCCGATATCGGAAAAACTTCCGAATAGCCGTAGGTTTCACACTCTACACGGTAATAACCCGGTGTCGTAAGATCCGAAAAATCCGCGACCAGGAGCAAGGAATTGTTCTTGGCTCCGGAAAAGGTCCCTTCAAATACGGTTTCTTCCGATTCCATATCAACGATCCTGAAGGTATCAACCACACCGGCCGCATCACTCAGCCTCAGATATGCGTATTTCTCCGAATTCATCGAATATCCGCCCAGGTCGGTCATCACATTCGGTGAAGAGGACGGCACCACGAAATCAAGTACCGCAACCGGTTCCATGCTCCTTCCGCCGATGGTGCCGCTTTGAGAGCACGCACCCAGTACAAGAATCTGGCACAAAAAAAATGAGACGTATGAAATTGTATGTCTTTTCATACGCCCCATCTCATCTCCCGTAATCAAACACACGGCTGTATTGTACCACTTATGCGGTCAAAAAGTCCATTAACTGACCAGATCGATCTGCTGAACCGTGCCGGCCCTTCCGTCCTCAAAAAGGAACATTCCGGTCGACCTTACTATCGCATTTGTTTTGTTTGTCTCATTCTTAAGTGAGAACTCCGTATCGCAGTTCATAAGATTGATCGCACCGATGCCCGCATCCTTAAGCGAAAGAAGTCTGTCTCCCGCGGGATCCCTGACCCATACCTTAAGCTTATCAAAGATATCATCGTCCTCATCGATCCATCCGTCCCTGTCGGTATCATGGGCGGAAAGCTCTTTAAATCCGTCGCCCGACCTAGTACCGAACAGCTCCGTACCGTCATTAATCTCACCGTCACCGTTTTTATCCAGTGCAAGAAATCCGTTATTCCCCGTAAGAGAACTGATGTATTCCTTTTCACCGTCGCCGTCCAGATCAAAATAGAAATTCTGATCGGATACCGATGTGACATCACCGCCGAGATTAATGACAAGAGGGTCGATGCAGTGAACATCTCCGGCAGTCAGAAGGTTTTCCGCAAAGCTTTTAAACCTCCTGCTCATACCCACATTTATATTGTATTCGATCTCCCTTCCGTCCTTACATATCGCTTTACCCATGGCGGTAAAGTTCGTATCCTCGGATTCAAAAGAACAATCTTCCTGTACATAGTCCGTTCTCAAAAACTTCACCGGAGAAAACCGCATTCCGCTTCCCGCATAGGTTTCAGTGTATGCGGGAAGCGCATTCCCGAGCGTACCGTATCTGTCGGTACAGCCCGACATCATCTCCCTTATCCTTTCCCTGAAATCCTCGAACAGCAGTGAAAAGATATAAAGAGCGGACATCTTCTCCACATACTCATTACCGGGTGAATAGCTGCGCATCGGAACGTTTATCCTGAGACTTTTTCCGACCGAAAGATTCCCGATCATGTCATCGAACGTGACCTCTTCCTTCCTGCCTTCTTCATCGGTCCCTTTTGTTTCCTCCTTTCCGGAACCGTCATACTTTCCGAGAAGAGTATCAAGGAACGAACCCTGCTTCGACACTCCTCCCTTCAATCCTTCATCCGGGACCTCCGTCGTTTTAAAGCTCCTTGCTGAAAAGTTCACAGCGCTAAAGCTGCGTTCGGACTCCATTCCTGTGACCGAACCATCAATCTTCAATATATTCTCCTTTCTTTTTTCACAGAAAAAAGCAACAAAAATAACGCTCTCCGGGATTCCGGAGCTGCACTCCCGGCCGTAAGGCCTTTGAATCCTTTCTGCGTCTGCTTTCCTGTCTGTGTGATTTTTTCAAAGCAAAAGAGCAGAGGCTTTTTTGCTTCTGCTCTTTATATCGGCATGATTCGTATAAACGATTAGTCCTCTTCCTTTTTTTCTCCGGTGGGAAACTGGATGATGTCTCCGCCGCCCATGGATTCCATTTTCCTGGTTGCCTTTTCGAGTCTTGCCCTTGCTTCCTTCGCTCTCTTCGCAACGATGTTCATCATGAGGCTCTTGGGGATCACGATGTTTTCCATAAAAGGATTAATGACTATTCCGAAGGTTGTATTCTCGGAACCGTCCGGACCGGGAGTAAGTATGAATTTCGCCAGATCCGCAAGCTTTACGGTGACCGCTTCCGAAACAAATTCCGGAGGGAGCTTGGATGCCCCTTCAAGCTTTCTTGCCTTTTCGAGTGCGGCATTGTCGGTGAACACAACGAAAAATCTTCTTCCGTCCGCTCCCGTCAGAACGGGGAAACGTACGGTGTGTTTTTTGTCCATGAGCTTTTCGCCGTCGGGACCCACCTCAGCCTTCACATCGGCGGGAGCAAGGAGCTCCGCACTGTCCAGCTGCTCAAGGAACATGACCTGATGCGCGGGATCCGGGTTCTTTCCGTCGGACTTGATGAGCTGCATGGCACCCACAAGCATTGGATTGGATACTGTCTTGTTGATCTCCATCTTATCTCCTGTTGTAATTGATGAGGCATCCCTTAAGGATTATCTCTCTCTCCTCATCGGTGAGGCTTCCGAGAGTCATGGTAAATTCCTTCATCCGGCCGGATGCGGCATCAACGGTGTATGCCTTGACGCTGTCGGTCTTATCAGTGACTGCCTTCTTGATGCCGGGAACGAAGATGTAATCAAGGTTCTTGAAAGGAAGGTCTCCAGCAGGAACAATGAAAGGAAGCATACCCCAGTTGATGAGGTTTGATCTGTATCTCTTGGTGGCATACTCGTTTGCAATGTTGGCCCATCCGCCGAGCACTCTCTGGCATGATGCAGCCTGCTCTCTTGCGGAACCGTCTCCGGGCTTAACGGCAAATATCGTTGAACCGATTCCGGTGTTGGATTCGGATACGTCTGCGAAGGTCTTCTTAACCGTCTCCACAGCCTTAGCAACCTCTTCGCTCATCTTGTCGAATGAAGTTCCCTCTTCCCTCTTTTCCTCCTGCGCACGTACTTCCTTGGCACGTCCCACGTACTCGGGATCCTTTCTTGAAAGAGCGAACTCAGCAAGTCCGAGAGGATTTGATCTGTAGCTTGAGGTTTCTCCGGAGGGGATAAGCTCATCGGTGGTGGTGACGGGATCGTGGATCTCCGATACCACCTTGATGAGGAGATTATCCTGAAGTGCGGGCATCTTGGGCCAGTCCTTGATGTTGGGACCGAGGATGAGCTTCTCGTCGGGGTTAGCGACATTCTTTGAATCGAATACTCTCTTCTGATAGATGCCTGCATCGAAATGATACTGATACTTATTGTAGGTGCACTCGAAGTTCTCCGCACTGGTAAGCACGCCGCCGTTTGCAGCGGTAGCCGCTATACTTCTCGCATCCATAAGTGCGACGGATGCAACCTGGCCGCTTTGAACCTTGGAGCCTTCTCTGTTGGGGAAGTTCCTGGTCGAGTGACGGATACTGAATGCATTGTTGGAAGGAGTGTCTCCGGCACCGAAGCAGGGTCCGCAGAATGCGGTCTTGAGGATCGCACCTGTCTCGAGGATCTTGGCTGCGCAGCCGTTCTTGATGATCTCCATATATATGGGCATTGAAGCGGGATATACGCTTAAAGTAAACTCCCTGTCTCCGATCGAAGCACCGTTAAGTATGTCCGCAGCGGCGCAGATGTTCTCAAATCCGCCGCCGGCACAGCCTGCGATGATTCCCTGGTCAACATGGAACTTTCCGTCACGGAGCTTGGACATAAGTTCGAACTCAATCTTGTCACCGAATGAAACCTTTGCTCTTTCTTCGGTCTCGTGAATGATGTCCTCGGGATTTGCATTGAACTCGTCAATGGTAAATGCATTGCTGGGATGGAAAGGCATTGCGATCATGGGTTTGATCTCGGAAAGATCTACAATGACCGCACCGTCATAATATGCAACGGCTCCGGGATCGAGCTTGGAGTATGCATCTCCGCGTCCGTGGATCTCAAGGAATTCCCTGGTGTTGTCATCGGTTACCCAGATAGATGACAGGCATGTCGTTTCTGTCGTCATTACATCGACACCGATACGGAAATCCTCGGAAAGATTTGCAACGCCGGGTCCGACGAACTCCATTACCTTGTTCTTGACATATCCGTTTCCGAATACCGCACCGATGATGGCGATCGCTACGTCCTGAGGTCCGACTCCTCTTCTGGGAGCACCGGTAAGATAGATGGCAACAACGCCGGGCATCGCAACATCGTAGGTCTGTCCGAGAAGCTGCTTAACAAGCTCGGGGCCGCCCTCTCCCATTGCCATGGTTCCGAGTGCACCGTATCTGGTGTGTGAATCGGATCCGAGGATCATTCTTCCGCAGCCTGCCATCATCTCACGCTCAAACTGGTGTATAACTGCCTGGTGAGGAGGAACGTAGATTCCGCCGTACTTTCTTGCGGCGGAAAGACCGAAGACATGGTCATCCTCATTGATGGTTCCGCCTACCGCACACAGTGAGTTGTGGCAGTTGGTGAGAACGTAGGGGATGGGGAACTTCTCAAGTCCCGACGCCCTTGCGGTCTGGATGATTCCTACGAAGGTGATGTCATGGCTTGCAAGCGAATCGAACTTGATCTTCAGCTGATCCATGTTTCCCGAAGTGTTGTGCTTCTCCAGGATGCCGTAAGCCATCGTCGCTTTTTTCGCCTGCGCTTTGTCGGGAGCGCTCCCGGTAAGGGATGTAACCTTTGCCTGAGCTTCTGCGCCGTCTTCGACAAGCTCGGTTCCGTTAATGAGATATGCTCCGCCGTCTGTTAATCTGATCATTTGTTTCTCCTCGAAAATGTACCGGAGCAGTATCAGCTACTCCGGTAACTAATTTATCATTTATCTGATTTGGAAGTTTTCTTCCTTGAAAGAACAACTTTGTCCAGGTGCCAGATCTCATCCACATACTGCTGAATGGTTCTGTCGGATGTGAACTTGCCCGAGCAAGCGACATTGAGGATCGCACTGCGTGCCCAATTAGCCTGATCGTTGTAGTACTCAACGATCCTTGCCCTTGCATCCGAGTAGGACTTGAAATCCTTGAGGATGAAGTAGGTGTCCGCCTTTGCGGTGCACTGGGTGTTCAGAAGACTGTTGTAAAGAGGTCTGAACAGCTCGGTGTCGGGCGAATAGGTTCCGTTGATCAGCTGCATGAGAACGCGTCTGATATCGGGATCGTTGTTGAAGATCTGCATGGGATCGTATCCGCCGTTATTCTCGTAGCCGATGACTTCGTCGGAACTCATACCGAAGATGAACGCATTCTCCTCTCCGACTTCCTTTACGATCTCTACGTTTGCACCGTCCATTGTTCCGAGTGTAAGGGCACCGTTGAGCATGAATTTCATATTACCGGTTCCGGATGCTTCCTTGGAAGCGGTTGAGATCTGCTCGGATACATCGGATGCGGCGAAGATGAGCTCCGCATTCGATACATTGTAGTTCTCGATGAAGACGATCTTCATGAGTCCCTTTACATCGGGATCGTTATTGACAACATCGGCAACGGAATTGATGAGCTTGATGGTAAGCTTTGCGTTCCTGTAGCCTGCGGCTGCCTTTGCTCCGAAGATGAATGTTCTCGGAGTGAATTCCATATCGGGATGATCCTTGAGCTCGTTGTACAGATACATGATATGAAGGATGTTCATAAGCTGTCTCTTGTACTCATGGAGACGCTTTACCTGTACGTCAAAGATCGATCTGGGATCTACGTCGATTCCGTTATGCTCGGAGATGTACTGGGCAAGGCGGACCTTGTTGCGGTACTTGATGTTCATGAACTCCTTCTGAGCCTTCTTGTCGTCGGCATAGATGGCAAGCTCGTGAATGTGGGGAAGATCGGTGATCCACTCATCTCCGATATGATCGGTGATCCAGTCCGCAAGGAGAGGATTTCCGTGAAGGAGGAATCTTCTCTGGGTGATACCGTTGGTCTTGTTGTTGAATCTCTCGGGGAACATCTCGTAGAAGTCCCTGAGCTCCTGCTTCTTGAGGATCTCCGTGTGAAGTTCGGCAACACCGTTTACGGAATATCCGGCAACGATAGCCATGTGTGCCATCTTGACCTGTCCGTCATAGATGATGGCCATCTTGCGGATCTTCTCATCGACGTTAACGCCGGTGTTCGCATACTTTTCCTTGATCTGCTCGATGAATCTTCTGTTGATCTCCTCGACGATCTGATAGATCCTGGGAAGAAGTCTGCTGAAGAGTTCGATGGGCCACTTCTCGAGAGCTTCGCTCATTATGGTGTGGTTGGTGTATGCGCATGTATGAGTCGTAACTTCCCATGCCTCATCCCATGTAAGACCGTGATCGTCCATAAGGACTCTCATAAGCTCAGCGATGGCAACGGTGGGGTGCGTATCGTTAAGCTGGAAGGTTACCTTCTCATGGAACTTCTTGATATCCTTGTGTGAGCGCATGTACTTTTCGACCGCTTCCTGGACAGATGCGGAAATGAAGAAGTACTGCTGCTTGAGTCTGAGTTCCTTGCCGGCATAGTGGTTATCGTTGGGATAGAGGACCTCAACGATATTTCTTGCGAGGTTTTCCTGCTCAACGGATCTCTGGTAATCTCCCTTGTCGAAAGCATCGAGCTGGAAGCACTCAACGGGCTCCGCATCCCAGATCCTGAGGGTGTTAACGATTCCGTTTCCGTATCCTACGATCGGAATATCAAAAGGCACCGCTCTTACGCACTGGTAATCCTTCTGCGTGAAGATGCCTCTTCCGTTCTCATCGGTCTGTACGTCGACATATCCGCCGAACTTGATGGTCTTCGCATATTCGCGACGGCGAAGCTCGAAGGGATTGCCGTTTGCAAGCCAGTTATCGGGAACCTCTACCTGATATCCGTCCTTGATCTTCTGCTTGAACATTCCGTAACGGTAGCGTATGCCGCAGCCGTAAGCGGGATATCCGAGGGTTGCGAGTGAATCGAGGAAACATGCCGCAAGTCTTCCGAGACCGCCGTTTCCGAGTGCCGCATCGGGCTCCTGATCCTCGACAACATTCAGGTCAAGTCCCATCTCCTCGCAGGCTTCCTTAACGGTCTTGTATGCCTGCATATTGATGAGGCTGTTTCCGAGAGCTCTTCCCATGAGGAACTCCATGGACATGTAGTAGACCATCTTGGGATCTTCTTTCTCATAAGCTTCCTGGGTCTCGATCCACATATCCATGATCTGATCCTTGATCGCATAGGATACAGCCTGGAAGATCTGCTGGGGAGAAGCTTCCTCCATTGTCTTTCTGAAAAGAGTTTTTACGTTGTAATTGACACTTCTTTTGAAAAGCTCTTTATCGAATTTTTCTCTTTTTGTGACTGCAGAATTCTTCAATTTCAGTCTCCCTCCTTATGAAAAAAACTTTATCCGATCTTTTCAAGGCTGATCGTTACTTTCTCTCCGTTGATATCCCATTCCTTGGAGAACTTGTATTCCTTGCCGGAGCCGATCTCATCCGCAAGAAGCTTGGTTGAGATCTGTGCTTCGTTCTTCCTTACGATTCCGAGAAGCTTGTCGTTTCCGTTGAGCGAGATGCGAATATGATCCATAACCTCGAAGCCGGAATCCTTACGCATGGTCTGAACCTTGGAAACAAGCTCTGCGGCGAAGCCTTCCTCGATGAGCTCTTCGGTAAGGTTAAGATCGAGTACAACCGTCATGCCGTGATCTTCGGATGCTTCGTAGCCCTCCTTCTTGGTCATCTCGATGAGGAGATCTTCCTTGGCAAGCTCGATCGCATTTCCGTCGACATCGAATCTGATGGCACCGTTTGCTTCAAGCTCATCCATGGCGGCATTTCCGTCAACCTCTTTGAGATATTTCTGGATTCCGCCGAGCTGCTTGCCGTACTTGGGTCCGACGGTCTTGAGCTGGGGCTTGAAGATGTAAGTGGTGAATTCTCTTACGTCATCTGCGAATGCAACTTCCTTGACGTTGAGTTCTTCCCTGATGATATCGATATAGAACTCATCCAGCTTTTCTTCGCTCTTGATATACATCTTGGAGATGGGCTGGCGGTTCTTGACGGATCCTTCGTTTCTGCATGCTCTTCCGAGAACCACCGCATCGAGTACGGTCTCCATCTTCTCTTCAAGTTCCCTGTCGATGAGCTTTTCATCCGCTTTCGGGTAATCGCATAGATGAATGCTCTCGGGCGCATCCGCAAAGGAATTCCTTACGATGTTCTGATAGATGCTCTCTGTCATGAAGGGGATCATGGGAGCCGCTGCCTTGGAGATGGTTACGAGTGCGGTGTAAAGGGTCATGTATGCATTGATCTTGTCCTGCTCCATTCCCTTTGCCCAGAATCTCTCACGGCTTCTGCGCACATACCAGTTACTCATCTCATCGACGAACTTTTCGAATGCGGCGCCCGCCTCGGGAATCTTGTAATTCTCAAGATCTTCGTCGACTTCCTTTACGCAGCTGTTAAGCCTCGAAAGAAGCCACTTGTCCATAACGGAAAGCTTGTCATATTCGAGAGCGTACTTGGAAGCATCGAAGCTATCGATATTTGCATAGAGTACGAAGAATGCGTAGGTGTTCCAAAGGGTTCCGAGGAATTTTCTCTGGCCTTCGATGACGGCATTCTCCGAAAATCTCTTGGGAAGCCAGGGAGCGGCACTTGTGTAGAAGTACCATCTGATCGCATCCGCACCGAACTTGCCGAGAGCCTCCATGGGATCAACGACATTGCCGAGATGCTTACTCATCTTGCGGCCTTCCTCATCCTGTACAAGTCCGAGAACGATGACATTCTCGTAAGGGGACTTGTTGAAGAGAAGGGTTCCTTCAGCCATCAGCGAATAGAACCAGCCTCTCGTCTGATCGACTGCTTCGGAAATGAATGCAGCGGGGAACTGCTGCTCGAACAGATCTTTGTTTTCAAAGGGATAATGGTGCTGTGCGAAGGGCATTGCACCGGAATCAAACCAGCAGTCGATGACTTCGGGGACTCTCTTCATTGAGCCGCCGCAGTCGGGACACTTGCAGGTTATATCATCGATGAACGGTCTGTGGAGCTCGATGGTCTTTGCTCTCTCATCGCCGCTCGCATTAAGGAGTTCTTCTCTCGAACCGATGCAGATCCTCTTTCCGCACTCGCACTCCCAGATATTGAGCGGTGTGCCCCAGTAACGGTTTCTTGAAAGAGCCCAGTCCTGAATATTCTCAAGCCAGTTGCCGAATCTTCCTGTTCCGATG
>JAFWUY010000130.1 GCA_017524035.1 Lachnospiraceae bacterium
ATCAAACAGGTCAAATTCATCAGCGGCGCTACTATCCTCGGTGACGGCGAAGTTGCCCTCATCCTTGATACCAACGCACTCCTTTGATTACAGAAAGGCAGGTTAATATGGAATTAAGTAATGATCTTAAGAATCTTCCGGCGAGCGGTGACGAGACCAAGATAGTAAAAGAGATCTTCCAGTATATAGTCATCAGCCTCGGTGATGAGGATTTCGGAATCGATATCAATTATATAGACAACATCCTCAGGATGCAGCAGATCACAAGAGTACCCAAGGTTCCCGCATATCTCAAGGGAGTCATCAATCTCCGCGGTGAGGTCATTCCCGTAATGAGCCTCAGACTGAAGATGGGACTTGCCGAAGACGAGATCGGACGCGACACCAGGATCATCATCCTCAAGGTTGAATCCGAAGGAAGCATCGGAGTTCTTGTTGACGAGGTTAAGGAAGTCATCAAGCTTTCCGAGGATCAGATCGAGTCGACAACTCCCGAGGGCGGCGCTCCCGAATCCAGAAAGTTCGTCAGCGCAGTAGGCAAGAACGGAGACCAGCTTATTTCAATTCTTGATATCGGCACCATTAACCTTGATGACATCTGATTAACCAATTTGGGGGTTATATGAGCGACCTTACTCTTTCTGATGTAACTCAGAATTACTATGATGTATTAAGAGAGATTGGAAACATCGGTGCGGGAAATGCCATGACGGCTCTTTCCCAGATGCTCGGATGCAAGATCGATATGGGTGTGCCCCAGGTTGATCTTCTTGATTTTTCCGACGTCGGAACCGCGATCGGCGGTGAAGAGCAGATCATGGTCGGTGTATTCCTCGGAGTGGAGGGCGATATCACCGGATCGATGCTTTTCCTTGTCGAACAGAAAAGCGCCAAGTATCTGATCAATAAAGTTATGATGGGTATGGGAGATCCCGGTGAAGAGTTTACCGAGATGGAATTATCCGCGATGCAGGAAGTCGGCAACATCATCACCGGTGCTTATCTCAATTCGCTTTCAACCCTTACCAATCTCAAGATCTATCCTTCGCCTCCGGCACTTACCGTTGATATGGCGGGCGCGATATTGTCGGTCCCTGCCATCGAGTTCGGAATATACGGAGATCAGATCCTGATGATCCAGTCGAAATTCTTCGACGAGGTTCAGATCGACGGATATTTCATTCTTGTTCCGGATGTCGAATCATATAAGAAAATACTCACCTCCCTCGGATTGCCCGTGTAAGGCAAAGTGGTATTTAAGCATTTGATCCAAGGAGATAAGAGATGAGTGAAATCATAAAGGTCGGAATGGCAGACCTTAAGACTTGCCTTCCTCCAAACGGAATAACTACATTGGGACTCGGTTCCTGTGTCGGTATAGCACTCAGGGACAAGAACAATAAAGTGGGCGGACTTGCCCACATCATGCTTCCCGATTCCACCGTCATCGCTAATCAGACCAATGTCGCGAAGTTTGCCGATACCGGTATCATGGAACTGCTGAAGCAGATGGAAAAACTCGGTGCGGTCAAGAGAAACATAGTAGTCAAGATTGCGGGCGGAGCCACGATGTTCGCAATGTCATCGAGAACCAATCTCAATGTCGGTGAAAGAAACGTAGAGGCGGTAAAAGCCAAATTAAAAGAACTCGGAATACCTATCTTAGCCGAAGACACGGGTCTCAATTACGGACGTACGGTCATCTTTTATCCCGAGACCGGAGACTATGTCATCAAGGCGGTAGGCAAGCCGGAGAAGGTCATCTGATGAAGAGAAAAGTGATTCCCCTTATCATGATGCTCAGTGCGGGACTGGTCACTGCGGTGATCACCTTCATCAGGGGAGACAGCATAATATACAAGCTCGCGAGTCTTTTGATAGTCTTTATTGTTTTCTTTGTGATAGGCTCGGTCATAGTGATGTGTCTTGATCACTTTGACAAGGTCAACAGTAAGGAAGAAAAGATAGAAGACGAAGTTATTGAGAAAGATGCGGACGGAGAAAATGTGATCGAACAGTCTTCGGACAATGAATAAGATTCCGGAAGATCCGGACAATATTATGACAGGGGGCCGGTAAACCGATAGTCTATGGACGAGGCATCAAGAAAAAAACTACTTGAAGATTACGCCAAAAACAGGGGTGCCGATGTACGGGAGAAGCTTATCATAAAATATGCTCCTCTTGTTAAAGTAGTGGCCGGAAGACTATCCATGTATCTCGGTTATAACGTCGAATTCGAAGACCTCTGCAGTTACGGTATTTTTGGACTTATCGATGCGATAGATAAATTCGATAATCTCAAGGATGTCAAATTCGAAACGTATGCTTCGCTTCGTATAAGAGGATCCATTCTCGACCAGATCCGTAAGATGGACTGGATACCCAGAACGATCAGACAGAAGCAGAAAAAGATCGATGCGGTAATTCATGAGATAGAATCCACCAAGGGACATGTTGCTACCGACGAAGAGATAGCACAGGCTCTTGGAATTACCGATGACGAATATTCCGAGTGGCAGTCGCAGATGAAGATAACCGGACTTGTCAGCCTTGACGAGTTTGTTGAATCCGGTGCGGATGTCGCGTCATCTCCTTCATCCCAGACGACAGCTCATTTCTTAAGCCCCGAGGAGAGCATCGATAAGAAGGAGCTTACCGAGAAACTCTCCGAAGCTCTCAGCGGCCTTTCGGAAAAAGAGCAGCAGATAATAACGCTTTATTACTACGAAGAAATGACTCTCAAGGAAATTGCCCAGACACTTGAGGTTTCGGAGTCCAGAATATCCCAGCTTCATACAAGAGCTCTTAAGAAGATGAAGGATAAGCTTGGTCCGTATATGGATATATTTACCCAATCAGTTTAAGCCCCAGGAAAGTAAGCAG
>JAFWUY010000131.1 GCA_017524035.1 Lachnospiraceae bacterium
TCACCGGTAACTCAACCAATCCTACCAGATTCCAGCATCCCGTTGCAGGTACCTACAAGAAGGAGAGACTTGAGGCAGGCAAGAAGTACTTCTCGGTTGCTTCCGGCGGCGGTACCGGACGTACCCTTCATCCCGATAACATGGCTGCAGGTCCCGCTTCCTACGGTATGACCGATACCATGGGACGTATGCACTCAGACGCTCAGTTCGCAGGATCTTCATCCGTTCCCGCACACGTTGAGATGATGGGACTTATCGGAGCAGGTAACAACCCTATGGTTGGTATGACCGTTTCCACCGCAGTTTCGATCGAAGAGGCTGCAAAGGCAGGAAAGTTCTGATAACACCATAAGACAGGCATGTAAAACGAATTCCCTGAAGGATCATTTCCTTCAGGGAATTTTTTGTTGACGAAAAAGAAAAAGTGTGACAAAATATATTTTACAAAATATAATCTCACAAAATATAAATCTGCAGACCTTTGATCTTCAGATTCTGTGAAAGGAACAGATAATGAATAAAATTACCGGAAAACAGAAGACAGTAAGTATCTTTCTGAAGATGATCGTATTTGTGTCCGCGGTCACGGGAACCGCCCTGAGCGCATATGCCGCAAAAGACAGATTCATGGGCGGAAGGACAACGTTCATGTTTTTCACGACCCAGTCCAACATCGCCATGGCACTGATAAGCGTCATCGGTATCTGCATTCTGTGCACGGCAGGGAAGACCGGGAGAGTATGGAGCGTCATAAAGTTTGTGGGAACCATATCCATTACGCTTACGGGAATCGTATTCGGATTCGTCCTTGCACCGGCACTGGGCGTGGGAGCATGGAACGTCCAGAACACGCTGACACACCTTGTTGTCCCCGTATTATCGGTTGTTGATTTCTTTGTGGTTGGGAATGTACTTGATCTTAAGAAGAAAGATGTATGCTACGTTCTGATCCCGCCCGTTTTATATGCCGTCTATGCGGGAATAGGATATGTTCTGGGCTGGCAGTTTGTGGAAGGATACAATTACCCTTACTTCTTCCTCAACTGGGGAAGTCCTGCCGGAGCCTTCGGATTCACAAAGGGTCTTCCTTTTATGGGAACCGGATGGTGGATACTTGCACTGCTCATTTTCCTGCTGGCTGTAGGCAGCTGCTATCTTGCCGTTAATGACAGGATTCATAGAAAGAGTCGCCGCTCTGTTTCATAGCAGCTTTTTCAGCTTGCAGTTCTCTATCCCTTCGTTCCAGAAATCTTCAAGCGGAAGATTTCTGATCCGGGTTATGATCGCGGAATTCATCGCACCATGCCCGACTATCAGTACGTCCTTTCCTCCCTCCAGGAAAGGACGTACTTTTTCATTCAGGAATTCGCCCGTCCTGTTCATCAGATCGTCGATGCTCTCTCCCCCGGGAGGGGCTTCGTGATAGGTTTCCGGTGAGGTGAAGAAAGTATTGACCGGGCATGAGGGATCATCGAAATAATTGACTGTGCCCTCATAAATACCGAAGTTCATTTCTTCGAGTCTGTTATCGTATACTATCGGAATGTTCCGGTCTTTCAGAAGGATCTCTGCCGTCATTGCCGCTCTTTTTAAAGGAGAGCAAAAGGCAATATCGAAATGCACATCCCTGTAACGCACGGCGGCTTCTTCGGCCATCTTTATCCCGTTTGCGTTAAGGGGTATATCCGTATGTCCCTGAAGTCTGGGTATATCGTTCCAGTCCGTTCTTCCGTGACGGATCACATATAAATTTCCTGACATTTTAATGATTTCCTTTAGGTGCTTTTTGAACGTTTATATTTTATACTATATTCCGTAAGTGTAAATACGAAAGGAAAGAGTATGAGCAAGATACAGTTCGATAAACCCGGCAACTTCCTCTATCCGCTTCCCGCCGTTATGGTGAGCTGTTCGGACAAGAAGGGCAACAACAATATAATAACCATAGCCTGGACGGGCACGGTCTGTTCCGATCCTGCAATGGTCTATATCTCCGTCAGAAAGGAAAGATATTCCTATCCCATGATCAGGGAGACGGGAGAATTCGTCATAAACCTTCCTTCAGAGGATCTGACCTACGCCCTTGATAAGGCGGGCTGCACCACGGGTAAAAAGATCGATAAATTCAGGGAACTGGGCCTTACACCGGCTGAGAGCAATGTTGTTGACTGCGTGTCAATAGCAGAAGCGCCGGTCTGCCTGGAGTGTAAAGTGACTCAGGTACTCGAACTTGGAAGCCATGACATGTTCCTTGCTGAAGTTGTGAGCGTATCCGTTGATGAGAAGTTCCTTGATGAAAAGGGAGTATTCCATATGGACCGCTGCAACCTGGTTGCCTATGAGCACGGTGCATACAGGAAGATGGCTGAGACCATCGGAACCTTCGGGTATTCCGTGAGGAAGAAATAAAAAACCGGGAGCATAAACAACTTTATTGCCGGTGAGAAAAACTGATCCGCTTGACAAAAAAATGAGAAAAATGTAGGATAACAGTGTTACGTAACACTGTTATCTTTTTATGGAGTTTTTCATGCAAAAAGAAAACGAACAGGGAACCAGGGAACTTTTGATCGAAGCCGCCAAGAAGGAGTTCCTGGAAAAGGGATATAACAAGGCTTCGCTCAGAAGCATCTGCGCGGATGCGGGACTGACCACCGGAGCGCTGTATTTTTTCTTCAAGAATAAAGCCGACCTGTTTGCCGCCATTGTCGATCCGCCATTAAAGGAACTGAAGAAGATCCTCTTTGAGCATTTCAGCGAAGACGCGGAGGAGATGAAGGGAATAACATCCCTTGACGGGCTGGATATGGATCACAGCAAGATAAGCGACCGTATTGTAGGACATATCTATGAGAACTACGACAGCTTTATGCTTCTGCTTAATTCATCGGAAGATACCGTATATGAAAATGTAGTGGATGAATTCGTGGACATGCTGGACAGATCCATACCTCCCATGATGGCCGGCGTAAGCGGATACACATATGATGAATATATGTCCCACTGGATGTCACATATTTCCCTGGATGCCTTCATCCATGTGATCA
>JAFWUY010000132.1 GCA_017524035.1 Lachnospiraceae bacterium
GCATAGAACTTGCCGGGATGCTTTCTTGCGGGAACAAGATAATCCCTTGCGCCCTCAGGTGATGATGCGGTAAGGATGGGAGTTGTGATCTCAAGGAAACCTTCTTCGATCATCGCTGCCCTGAGAGCCGCAACAACATTGCATCTGAGAACTATATTCTTCTTGACCTCGGGGTTTCTGAGATCGAGATATCTGTACTTAAGTCTTGTAGCTTCATCGGCTTCCTTTGATCTGTTTATCTCGAAGGGAAGCTCGGAATTTCTGTTCTTTCCGAGAACGGTAACGGAATCGGGAATGACCTCGATATCACCGGTGGGAATCTTGTCATTCTTGTTGCTTCTGATCCTTACCTTACCGGTAATCTGAACGGTCGATTCCTTGGTGATGGCCTTGAATTTTCCTACCATATCCTCGGTCTCTGCAACGAGCTGGGTAATTCCATAGAAGTCTCTTAAGATGATAAAAGAAAGATTTCCTCCGACCTCTCTTACATTCTCTACCCATCCGCAGAGTGTTACTTCTTTTCCCTCATCGGATGCTCTTAATTCTCCGCAATTATGTGTTCTGGACTGTATCATTTCAGTGCCTCCCTGTAGAAGTCCTCGAATTCGGTATAGCCTGCCTTTTCAAGCTGCTCTTTCTGGAACTTCTTATTCTTGTTCATTCTGACGGTAAGTATCTTCTTACCTGACTTTCTTTCATCAGCTGCCTTAGCAAGTATCTCGCTGAGGCGATCTCCGGAGATTCCCTTTTCGATCAGATATGCTTTGCCTTCTCCGCTTCCGGGAACCTTGAAGCCTTTCTCGGTAAGCAGGAGTACTATTCTCTCAAATCCGATTGAGAATCCGCATGCGGGAACGCTCTGACCGGTGAACTTACTGACCATCTCATCATATCTTCCGCCGCCTCCGCAGCTTCCGCCGAACTCAGGGATAGCTATCTCGAAAATAGTACCGGTGTAATAAGACATTCCTCTTACAAGAGTGGGATCGAATACCATTTTGAAATCTGCCTGCTTAGAAGCTTCAACTGCGGTGATTATCTCTTCAAGATTGGTAACGGGATCCTTTGCAAGTTCATCACCTACGGTATCCATGATGCTTCCGAGTGAAGCTTCACCATTAACGGCTTTGTTCAGAAGGTCCGCATACTTCTCAACGGTTTCCCCTGCATATCCGTTTTCAAGAAGCTCTGCCTTAACGCCGTCTATGCCGATCTTATCCATCTTGTCGATTGTGATGAATACCGAATCGTAATCGTTCTCCGAAAAGCCTGCCCACTGAGCCATAGCCTTAAGAAGTCTTCTGTCATTTATCCTGATCTCGAATCCTTTGAAATCAAGTTTTCCCAAAGTGGTGGTAGTAGCAAGGATAAGTTCGATCTCTGCAAGGTTATCCGCTTCACCCAGGATATCGATGTCGCACTGCATGAACTGTCTGTAGCGTCCTCTCTGGGGACGGTCGGCTCTCCATACATTTCCCATCTGAAGTGCCTTGAAAGGCGCGGGAAGGACCGAACTGTTGTTGGAATAATATCTTACAAGGGGAACGGTCAGATCGTAGCGAAGACCGGAATCTACCAGATCATCCTGAGTCTTGGCAGTTTCAAGATTAAGCTTCTCTCCTCTTTTGAGAATTCTGAAGATGAGCTTTTCGTTATCTCCGCCCGACTTTGAAGTCAGATTCTCGATGGTCTCCACACAGGGAGTCTCTATCCTGGTAAATCCGAATCCGGCATAAGTTTCGCTGATGACTCTCTGAACATACTCTCTGATCGCCATCTCCTCGGGAAGTATATCCTTCATGCCCGTAACGGGCTTTTTATTAAGCGCCATATATAATCCTCAACATTTCTTACTTTAATATATGCTTTTTCCAGAAAATCCATAAAATTTTAGCATAAAATCGGCTTCCTTGCAATGGAAACAGGGGGACTGTTCTGCAGTTTCAGCCGAAACATTCGGACGCTTCTCTTCTTTCTATTGATTCACTTTCCGCAAACGCATAAAATGTATAAAAAAGTACAAATTCCACGGACTTACCACACAGGAGAATCTAATGGAAAAACTGATATACGGAAATTCCGATCTTTATTTTGTGGCACTCAAAGAAGGGGATAAATGTCCGAACTGCGGAGGAGAACTGCGTCTCATTCCCTTTTTCGGAGGTGATGTTTCCTGCGTACATAAAAAGCTTGACCGCAGTGTGATGGATGATAAGACGGTTGAGACCAAAGAATATGGTGACTGGGTCAAATGCTGGGGCGGATATTGCTCCCGCTGCGCTGAGGCCTATCATAACGATTCCGGCAGAAAACTGGATGAGGTATTAAAGAGCGTAAAAATCCTCTCGATCTTCTTCGCCTTGGCAGTGGTAGGCTTTGTCGGCCTGGCTCTTACTGGGCTCCTTCCTTTTCAGTTCCTGCTCTTCGTAGGATTGTTCGGATTGATGCCGTATACGCTCATCACCATCGGAAACTTCGCAGGTTACATATCACGGAAACAATATGTCGAACCTACCGATGAACAGCTTGAAAGCACCTTTATAGAAGCGTGCAACAGCAGATATAACCGCGGAGCGGTAATGGGACTGATCGGGAAAGATCTGTTTTTCACACCCGAATCGGTGCTGAAGGAATGAACAGGGGAGTGAACAAGGGGACGGTTCCTCCGTTCACCTAGGTCTAGGTGAACGGAGGAACCGTCCCCTTGTTCACCCCTTTTTTTCAGACATCACAAACAAAGGAATAAAGCACTACAGCAGGAATAGCAAATCCTACGGCTGCAAGAATATCTGTCAGATATTCAGTTCCGCATACGGTCCTGAGAACAATGCCAAGAACCAGAACAGCAATACACACCCCCCGAAGAGCAAGAACAAGCTTTTTCTTTTCCTCCAGGAAATATCCGATCAGATAAATTGAACTGCACATGGAAATGATGATCAGAAAAGTATTGCCGCAGGGAAATGAAACCTCAAGTGCGCTCTTGGGATTCACGCAAACCGGGGCGAAATTAACCGAAAGCTTCAGAGTCACCCTCCACACGATGATCGCAAGGATATAAAGAAGAACCGTTGCGACGATGCTCTTGTCGACATCGTTTATATCCCGGTAT
The DNA here is from genome assembly GCA_017524035.1 of Lachnospiraceae bacterium. Lineage (GTDB taxonomy): Bacteria > Bacillota > Clostridia > Lachnospirales > Lachnospiraceae > AC2028. Next base: position 3,116 of record JAFWUY010000132.1, read on the forward strand.
CTGATAAGATCCCTGATGCCGAGAGAAACCCAGAAAATACAGGCAAGAAACGAGATCACACCCAGCGCTTCGGTAAAAAGAAAAAGAGACCTGAAGTATCCTCCGAACCGTTCATAACCGAACAGTTCCCTGAAACCGTTGTTCAGGGCATGCAGATTGATACTTCCCAGATCTCCTACGGGAACATTACTTTCGTACTTAAGTGCGATCACAAGAATAACCGCATACAAAAAACACCATATACAGATTACCCATCTGACCGCTTTAGACATGATCAATTACCGTTTAATTTGCCCATGAATGACTTGAGTCTTTCGTCGTCGGAACCGAACAGTTCCTCAGGCGTTCCTTCCGCTCTTACGACGCCGTGCTCCATGAAGATCATTCTGTCCGAAACTTCTCTGGCGAAGTTCATCTCATGCGTGACGATTATCATAGTCATATGCATTGCGGCAAGATCCCTGATGACCTTGAGAACCTCTCCGGTAAGTTCGGGATCCAGAGCCGATGTGGGCTCATCGAACAAGAGACCCCCGGGTTCAAGCGCAAGAGCTCTTGCTATCGATACTCTCTGCTGCTGGCCGCCCGATAACTGACAGGGATAATTTTTTGCTTTATCCTTAAGACCGAGTTTTTCAAGACACTCAAGTGCCTTCTTTTCGGCTTCAGCCTTGTTCCGTCCGGCAATCATCTGAGGCTCCGTTACATTCTTAAGAACCGAGTAATGAGGAAAGAGATTGAAATTCTGAAAAACGAGTCCGAAGGTCTTTCTTATCTCCTTAAGATCCGAAGGATTTGCATAGATGACCTTTCCTTCTTTTTCCTGAGCGGCGGTTTTGCCGGCATAGGAAAGAGAGCCGCCGTCCATGGTCTCAAGCATGCAGGCGCACCTGAGCAAAGTGGATTTACCCGAACCGGAAGGACCGATAACGGATACAACTTCTCCTTCACTTACGGACATGGAGATTCCCTTGAGGATCTCCTCTCCGTCGAAGCTCTTTCTGCAGTTTTCAATCTTCAGAAGTTCCATTATATCTTGTAATAGTCGTAGTGCTTTTCAACCTTCTTGCAGACCCATGCTACCAGGAGGTTGAACACATAGTAGAAAATACCTGCAGCCATGAGCGGCATGAGTGATGCCTGCTTTGCCGCGATCTGCTTTGCTATCGTGAACATTTCCGCTGTAGCTATCGCAAAAGAAAGAGATGTGTCTTTTACGAGAGTGATGATCTCATTCGTCATCGCGGGAAGAACTCTTTTGAACATCTGGGGCATTATGATCCTCACAAAGGTCTGGGTCTTTGAATAGCCCAGAATCTGTGCGGCTTCATACTGACCCTTGGGAACTGACTGAATGCCCGATCTGTATATCTCCGCAAAGTATGCGGCATAGTTCAGCGAGAATGCTATTATGACGGCCACAAACCTGTAGCCCGATGTGACATTTATGCCGAATCCGTAGAAAGGAAGGAAATAGATGACAATGATCTGGAGCATAAGCGGCGTACCTCTCATGATCGAGATGTAAACTCCCGCAATTGCGGATACAACCTTGCTCTTACTCATCCTTGCAAGTGAAACCGGAAGACCGAGCGGAATCGAAAATAACAGTGTCAATACAAAGATTGACACCGTTACTCCCATACCACCCATTAATAATTTGAATATCACATCAAAAGTCATAATGTATTATTACTTTCCGAGGCAGAGTGACTCGGGGATACCGAAATCGGAATACTTCTCAGCAATCTGTGCAAGTGTTCCGTCCTCAGCCATCTCGGTAAGAGTAGCCCATACCTTGTCACGGAGCTCCGTATTACCAAGCTTGAAGCCTACGGCGTACTGCTCGGTCGCAAGCTGCTCATCAAGGATGACGAATCCGTCACCATTCTGGCTGAGCTGGTACTGTGCAACACCGATATCGATGCATACGGCATCGAGAACACCCTGCTTAAGATCCATGAATGCGGTGTTGTAGTCACCGTACTGGGTAAGGTTTCCGAAGGTAGCGGCAAGCTCGGCCTGATCCCCTTCAAGAGCCGCAAGGGCAGAAGAATCCTTCTGAACTCCGACATTCTTGCCCGCAAGATCTGCAAGTGTGGAGATTCCGCTATTTGCTGCGGTAACAACAACCTGGCTGTTGTCGACATAGGGCTCTGTAAAGGTATACTGCTCTTCACGTCCGTTCATTGTAAAGCCGTTCCAGATGCAGTCGATGGTGCCTGAATTAAGCTCGGCATCCTTGGCATCCCAGTCGATGGGCTGCTTAACAAGAGTCCAGCCGTTACGGTTGCAGACTTCCTCGGCAAGCTCAAGGTCGAATCCGGTATAGTCACCGTTATCGTCCATATAGCCGTAAGGAGGGA
>JAFWUY010000133.1 GCA_017524035.1 Lachnospiraceae bacterium
ATCGGGACGCTCCTTTTCGATGATCTGGGTAAGTCTCTTAACATTAAGAGGCTCTATATAAGTGACATCCGCGGTTTCCGTATCCGTCATGATGGTTGCGGGGTTGGAGTTTACGAGGATTATCTCGTATCCGAGCTTTCTGAGAGCCTTGCAGGCCTGTGTTCCCGAATAGTCGAATTCGCACGCCTGACCGATGATGATCGGGCCCGAACCGATGATCAGAATACGATGGATGTCTGTTCTTTTCATAGTGAATCTTCCTTTCTGTTTACCAAAGTCCGCGAAATATTATAGAGTTTTTTGACTCAGATATCAATATCAGACTCTAACGAGTTGCATAACTGTTTCCACCTCTTTTGTCCAGGGGAACTGGTCCACGCAGCCGTACCTCTCTATCCTGTATCCGGCCTCCAAAAAAACACCGAGATCCCTTTCAAGGGAAGTGGGTTTGCAGGAAATGTATATTATGTTCTCAACTCCGTATGAGATTATCTTCGGAAGTGCCTTGGGATGTATTCCGTCCCTCGGAGGATCGAGAATGATGATGTCCGGTTTTTCGGTAAGCTCGTCCAGAACCCTGAGAACATCGCCGCATATGAATTCGCAATTTTCTATTCCGTTTTCAAGGACGCTCGCCTTAGCGGCCTCTACGGCCTCCGGGATTATCTCGACGCCGTAAACCCTGTCCGCATCCCGGGCCGCGATCTGGGCAATGGTTCCCGTTCCGGAATACAGATCGTAAACCGTTCTTCCCTTTACTCCTCCGCCGCATCCCGCAACATAATCCCTCACCATGGTATAGAGTACCTCGGCGCTGTGGGTATTGGTCTGGAAAAAGGAAAACGGACCTATCTTGAACTTCAGGTCGAGAAGGGTTTCGTTTATATAGTCCCTTCCGTACAGGAGCTTTACTTCATCCGCGATTATCGCATCGGATATACAGTCATTTATGATCTGTACTATTCCGCAGATACTTCCCTCAAGAGCAAGCGAGGTAAGGCCTTCGGTATATCCCCTCAGAAGTTCCGTATGATCTTCGCCCGTTGCATTATCCGATGCGGTAACGGGACATATGAGTATCTCACCGGTATGGGCAGCCTTCCTGACAACAAGATTCCTCAGAAAACCGGTATGGTCCTTCTTGTGATAGAAGGGCGTCCCCCTGCTTCTGAAATAATCCCTTGTGAAAGTAAGGATCTTCCGGTAATCCTCATCGACTATCATGCAGTCGCTCACATCGAGGATGTCATGGAACGCTCCCCTTTTGTGAAGACCGATGTTGAGCTCTCCCCCAAGCTTTTCGTTTCCGAAGGAAAACTCCATTTTGTTCCGGTACCCGTATATGACGGGTGATTTCTTTATACCGTCGAATCCGGGCGAGATGCCGTACTTCTAATAACTCTCCGCAACCCTTGCATTAAAGAGCTTCTTTACCTGTGCGCATTTAAGCGCCGCCTCCGAATCTCCGGACATAGAAAGATATGCGCAGCCTCCGCATTCTCCGAAGTGTGCGCATATCTTACCGGTTTCAATATTACTTTTTTCGAGAACTTCAAGAAGAGTGCCTTCAGCTCTGTCGGCATGGCTTCTTCCGATACGGACGGAAACCTTCTGTCCGGGAAGGGCATTTTTAACCACAACAACACCCTCATCGCACCTTACACGTGCTCTGCAGGGGTAATCACATTCCTCTACCCATCCTTCGACAATCTGGCCTCTCTTCATGATCAGCTGTCTGCTTCGTCAGCGAAGAAATCCTCATCTTCGAATTCGTCATCTTCGAACTCGTCGTCGAAATCCTCGAGATAATCGGGGCTGAAATGGCGATATACAAGGTATCCTACGATGCATCCGATTGCAACTATGCCGACGATCGCAAGGATGACAAGTCCGGCATGGGACTTCTTCTCGTCCTCTTTTTCATCAGCAGGCTTAGCGATAAGATTGCCCAATCCGGCTGCAGCTGCGAGCTCTGCCACTCTTGCCGCCTGAGATCCGCCGAAATCCTTGATCTGATCAAAGGGAATCTTGTTCTTAAGGTCTACCTTCTTGCAATTCTTACAACTCATATGAACCGCCTTTCTTATTAGAAAATTGAAAAAAATCTTCAAAAATATGTCCCTAAATAACCAATTAATTATATCATTCCCTTACCAATTTTGCAAAGGATGCATACATCACCTTCAGGCCGTGTGCGTCGAAATCAACACTCACTTTATAATCCCTCGGTTCCTTCACAAGCGCGGTGACGGTACCCGCTCCGAACTTAAAATGCCTCACCCTGTCTCCGACCTCATAGTCGGGCGCGGCAGCATCGGAGATCTTCCCGAACCCCTTCTTTACACCCAAAGATTCCAGGCCTGCGGTTCCGGTATAAAGAGCCTTGACGGGCTTTACCGGCTTATCCTCCTTCTGCATATATGTAAAGGAAGGTTTGCTCCTCGGATGATCATCATATGCGTAGTCATCGTAGCGCTTCTTCTTTTTACCGGGGACATAACCCTCGATGAGTTCAGAAGGGATCTCGGTAACAAACCTGCTGACGGGATTGAACTGTGTCTCTCCCCTGAGCATCCTCGCCTTTGCACAGGTCATGATCAGCTCCTTCTCGGCTCTGGTCATTCCGACATACGCAAGACGTCTCTCCTCCTCGATGTCCTCCTCATCTCCCGATGAGATCGACATATATCCCGGGAAAAGACCGTCCTCCATCCCCGCAAGATAAACCACGGGAAACTCCAGTCCCTTGGCGGAATGAAGGGTCATGAGAAGTACCCTTTCCTCGGTAAGGTCCGCGGAATCGAGGTCACTTACAAGTGCAACCTCCTCAAGGAAATCCGAAAGCGTCGCATCGGGCCTTCCTTCACAGAAAGCAACGGCCTTACTTACAAGCTCGTTGACATTGCCTATCTTATCCTCAGCCTTCTCCTCATCAAGATCCTTCAGATATTCCTCATAATCGGTCATCTCGATGACCTTATTTATGAGTTCGGCAATGGTGGCGTTGTCCCTGTATGCCCTGAAAACACCGATCATGTCAGTGAAGACCTTAAGCTTGGAAGAAGCCTTTCCGAGTCCCGGAATATCCCCGGCTTCACACATCGCCGCAAAAAGAGAGATATCCCTTGCGTCGGCATAGTCCTGAACCTTTTCAACCGTGGCATTTCCGATGGATCTTTTGGGAACATTTACTATCCTTCTTACAGACAGATCGTCAATACCGGAATCGATGACCTTAAGGTAAGCGATAATGTCCTTGATCTCAGCCCTTGAATAGAAGTTCACGCCTCCGACCACATTGTAGGGAATGCCCGCCATGATCAGACGCTCTTCTATTATTCTGGCCTGGGCATTGGTCCTGTAGAGAACCGCACAGCTTCCGTAGCCGTACGTACCCATTTTATTTCTGTGCCTGATATCGGACACAATGTATTCGGCTTCCTCGAACGCGGTTTCAAACTGGGTGAAAACCGGCTTCTTACCCTCTCCAGCCTCGGTCCAAAGCTTTTTATCCTTCCTTCCGCGGTTATTGGCTATAACGGCGTTGGCCGCATCGAGGATGAACTGCGTGGAACGGTAATTCTGCTCGAGCTTTATAACCGTCGCCTCGGGATAATGCTCCTCGAAATCAAGTATGTTCCTGATGTTGGCACCCCTGAAGCGGTATATTGACTGATCGTCATCGCCCACCACGCAGAGATTCCTGTATTTGTCGGCAAGGAGTCTTATCAGCTCGAACTGTGCCGTGTTGGTATCCTGGTACTCGTCGACAAGGATGTATTTAAATCTTTCCCTGTATCTTTCAAGGACATCGGGGAATTTGTCGAAGAGCCTTACCGTGAGCATGATGATGTCATCAAAATCGACGGCATTATTCTTCCTGAGCGTTTCCTGATACTCCCTGTAAGCCCTTGCATAGACAATCTTGGAAAAATCATTCAGTACGTACTTTTCGTATCCGCTTTCATCCATGAGCTCATTCTTAGCGGATGAGATCTCGGAAAGGATGGTCCTTTCCTTGAATCTCTTGGTATCGATGTTCAGACGCTTGCAGACATTCTTCATGACCGTCTTCTGATCGTCCGTGTCGTAAACGGTGAATCTGTCATCATATCCGAGAAGCGAGATGTTGGACCTGAGTATTCTCATGCATGCGGAATGAAAGGTTGATACCCACATACGCTCCGCTTCCGGACCGACCAGTGCGGCAACCCTTTCCTTCATCTCACCCGCCGCCTTGTTGGTGAAGGTAACGGCGAGTATGTTCATGGGACTGATATGCTTTTCGGCAATAAGATAGGCGATCCTGTAGGTAAGGGTCCTGGTCTTGCCGGATCCTGCGCCCGCAAGTATCAGAAGCGGACCGTCTCCCGCACGAACAGCAGCCTCCTGCATGGGATTGAGGCCATCGAACATTCCCATCAGCCTATCTCCTTAATGGCACAGAACTGCCAGACTTTTATATTGAACTCGGTTATGGCCGCACCGCAGTAAGGGCAGGTCTTGTTTCCGAGTGTTGTTATCGCGCCTCCGCAGTTGGGACAGTTGAGGGCATGCCCCGCCGCCCTGATATCATCGACCTTGTCCGCATCCTGAATGTAACAGCAGTCGATATTGTACCTGCTCTGGGTTATGGAATCCCTGCTTCCGCGGATGACCTTGCCTTCCTGCTCCGCCCAGAATTTGTACTGCAGGGCGCACTGGAATCTGACAACACATCTTCCGCCGTAGCGGTTATAGGTATTCAGAACGGTATTATGGACCTTAATGCTTTCATAATGCTCTTTGATCTCACGAAGGTTGAGGTCATTGAGTCTTAAGTAGAGCGCCTCTTTCAGTTCCTCATTTCCGTCGGAAAAAAGAGACAGGTCATGCTCGTCAAGGGCTCTTAAGTATTCCTTGAGACAGTTCTCGGCTCTTCCCTTCATCTCATCGACATTAAACTCCGGGAAATCCTTCGCAAGCTTGGGAGTATAGATGGAGCGTCCGTCGGATAAGGACTTGGGTGTCTGCATATATTCCTGTTCGGTCTTCTTAAGATTCGAGATCAGATCGTCGTCACCGAACATCGATCTGGAGACCTCACGCGCTTTATTTCTGATCTTGAAATATATGACAATACCGGCAACTACCGCCGTAAGAAGAAGGACCAGGAATACAGTTGAAAAGATAATAGGTATGAGAGCCATGGCTGTCCTTTCAAAAAGCCCGTCTCCGTAACGGAGACGGGCTTCAATCTAAACGATATTGATCACTGCTTGATGTCTGCCTCGTTAAAGGGGTCTCCGCACTGAGGGCAGAACTTGGGAGGATTTGCGGGATCCTCGGGCTCGAAGCCGCACTTGTCACACTTGTAAAGAGGTGCGCCTGCAGGTCTCTTAGCTCCGCAGTTGTTGCAGAAGTTGCCCTGGTTTACGGTTCCGCAAGTGCAGGTCCATCCTGCATCAGAAGGCTTCTGTGCACCGCAGTTCGAGCAGAATCTTCCGGTGTTGCCTGCGGTTCCGCATGAGCAGGTCCATCCGTTGACGGGAGCTGCCGCACCTGCGACAAAGCCGCCTGCGGGCTGCATCTGGGGCTGCTGATACATCGTCTGTGCCTGACCCATCTGATACATATTAGCTGCCTGCTGTCCGCCCATCATGCTTGCCATGTTCATTCCTGCGAATGCCATCATGGGGCCGGTTGAGGTGTTGCTTGCAGCTGCTTCCATAGCATTTGCGGTTGAAAGAGCCATTGCTGCAGCGCCCATGTTGGGATCTCTGTAGACTGCTCTCTCCTGAGCATCCTTAAGTCTCTTCTCATCTTCCTCATTTGCCTTAACGGAATTGATGGAGATGGAAGCGATGTTGATTCCACGAAGGTCGCCCCACTGGCTTGAAAGCTCTTCGTTAAGGATGTTGCAGAGCTCGGTGGTATGACCTACAAGCTGATCGTACTCGATACGCTGTGCACTGATCTTTGCGAAAGCGGGCTGGAGAGCGCTTACGAGCTCACTCTTCATGATGGAAGAAAGATTCTCTTTGCTGTAATCGCCGGTTACATTGCCGGATACATGCTTATAGAAAAGAAGGGGATCGACGATCTTGAAGGAATACTCACCGTTAGCCTTGATGTTGACGGTAAGCTTCATGTTGAGATCGGGATCTACGATCTTGAAGGGAACGGTCTGGGGAGTTCCCCACTTGTTCTGAAGGATCTCCTTGGTGTTTACGAAGTAAACTCTCTGATCCTTACCGGTGTTGCCGCCCATTGCGATACGGCGTCCGACGGTCTTGAAAGTATTGAGAAGGTTCTGACCGAGTTTTCCGTAGAAAAGTGAAGGCTCGCTTGAAGTATCATAAATAAACTCTCCGGGCTCAGCACAGAAATCAACTACGGCACCCTGATCGACGATCAGCATGCACTGGCCTTCGTTAACGGCAATCTTGGAGCCGTTGGAAATGATGTTGTCATTTCCCTTTGTATTATTGTTTCTCGCACCGTTGGTCCTTACCTGGCCCTTGGTAAGAAGCACATCGTTAGGCATTGAATCGCAGTAGAAAAACTCGAGCCACTGATCGGCAAGTGTTCCGCCTGCGGCAGCCATTGCAGCGCTAATAAGTCCCATTCTTTAACCCTCCTGATAAAGTGTTTTTTCACGGGCATTTATGACGGAAAAAAATGCTTTTCCGGCAAGCCCCGACTAAAAGAAATTATACACTTTCAGCCCCCTTCTTGCAAGAAATACACGCCTGTTTCATAAAGGTTTGGTATGTATATATAATATGTGATAAAATTATCCAAATGCTTAACGAAACTTCCTTACTTCTGATAAGAAAAGAAAAGAATTTCATGACCGGGGCCATCACCAAGGGTTTGGAGAAGGCTCATTTTAACGTGATCGAAGAACCGATCAATGTCAACGCGATTCAGAAGCATAAGGACGACTGCGCTCTCATACTCTTTTACACCGACAGTATGGAGACCCTCGAGTATATATCTTCGGTCCTCGTCTATCTCAAGGACCTTATCGTCGAAGAAAACAAGCTCCTCTACCTGATCGGCGATCCCAATGAGTTTGCCGCCATCTACAAGACCATCCCCCAGGCATCGCTCTGCGATACAATGGCAAGACCCCTCGATATGAACAGGCTGGTCGAGGACATGAACAAATACACCTCCGCCGATTTCAGCCAGAAAAAGACCATCCTCGTCGTCGACGATGATGCCACATATCTCAAGATAATAATGGAATGGCTCAAGAATGATTACAATGTCGCGATCGTAACATCGGCTATGCAGGCCGTTATGTTCCTTTCAAATAACGAAACGGATCTGGTGCTGCTGGACTACGATATGCCGGTCACCAACGGTCCCAAGATCTATGAGATGATGAAATCCGACCCCGAGATATCCGGAATTCCCGTTATGTTCCTTACGGGTAAGAACGATAAGGAGAGCATCCTCAGGGTCATGTCACTCAAGCCTGCAGGATACCTTCTCAAGACCATCGGAAAACAGGACCTGATCAAAACCCTGAAGCAGTTTTTCGTTAATCAGAAATTCAATAAGTAAAAAGAGGATGCCGCTGCATCCTCTTTTTTATCTTTCGTCCGGATCTTCGTTGAGGAACTGTTCCTCAGCCATATCGTCTATCATGTGCTCGATTATGGTCTTCTTCAGATAAATGTCATATCCGAGCTGACAGATGAAGGCAAACTTCTTAAGATATTCCCTCTTGTCTGCGGGAGCATCGTCGAACGACCTTTCAATCTTCTCTACCTTCTCATCAAGATCCTTCTTGAGCTTTCCTCTCGCACCCTTACCGGCATGGATCATCTCCGCATAGAGCTTGGCAACGGAGTAATCATCTCCCATCGTGTCATCCGAAAGCGGTGACAGGAGCGTCTGGATATCGCTGATCGAAAGGAATGATTTGAAATAAAAGATAAAGAGAAGCTCGAGCATATGCTCTCTCGAATACTTCTTTTTAACAGGAGGATGGATCAGATGATTCTTCGCATAATTGTTGATCATCGTCTTGGTAAGGACCTTATCCCTTGAAGGCTTCCTTACAAGCCCGTTCAGCTTGCGGTCCATAAAGGTCGTCAGCTGATCCATATATAATTCCATGGCGGGAAGCTCATCCGGGGAGATCGTGTTGATGGTCCTGAGATGATCTATCGCTCTTTCTACTGTTTCCGTAAATCTTTCTTCATTCATGCATATCATTATATAGTTTTGAAAACTATATGGCAAGGTTTTATGCAACTAAAAAAGGCTGATTTTTCAATTGCCAATACGGAAAACTGTGATACAATTTCACCTATGAAAAAATTAATGCTGCTTATAAAAAAAGACCCGATGCTTCCCGTATCGGTACTGGCGGCGGTCATTTCCCTCTTCATCACACCGCCCTCTGAGGAACTCATCTCAGCGATAGACTGGCATACTCTCGGAATACTCTTTATGATGCTCACGGTCCTCGAGGGCTTCAAACAGGAGGATCTGTTCCAGCCTCTCTTAAAACTCAGTTCAAAGTTTTCAACGATGGCGACACTGTCGCTCTTTCTCATATTCGGAGTATTCTTCACTTCGATGTTCGTGACCAATGATGTATCACTCATCATCTTCGTTCCTCTAACGATCCTTCTTTTCAGAAGCGTTAACAGGGAAGAATGCATCCTTCCGATAATCTCGATGGAGAACATTGCCGCGATCCGCGGATCGCTCCTCATGCCCTTCGGAAGCCCGCAGAACCTTTTTCTGTTCAACAAGTCCGGAGTAAGTGCGGGAAGGTTCATTTTCCACATGTCTCCACTGTGCGTCGGAAGCGCGATACTTCTGATCGTATTCGTGCTGGTCTGCTTCAGAAAGGAAAAAGGAAGAAAGATCGAATTCAGGCTCGATCTCATTCCCTGGAAAAAGGAAAACAGGATAAGACGAGTAACATATCTGTTTCTTTTTGTGATGATACTTCTCGTCATCGTATCGAGAACAGAGCTCTGGCCCATAGCGGTCATAATAGTTCTCGCCGCGGTTCTCATCGTAAACAGAAAGCTTCTGAAAAGCGTGGACTACGTACTGCTCGTAACTTTCTTCTGCTTCTTCGTATTCTCATCTTCCATCACGGCAAATCCGGCGATAGAAAGCTTCCTTGCCAAAACAGTGACCGGAAGGGAATACATCTCGGTGATCCTGTTAAGCCAGGTGATATCCAATGTACCCGCATCGATCGTCCTTTATCCTTTCTCGGACAATTTCGCGGGACTCATCTACGGAGCTGACACTGCGGGTCTCGTATCACTGATAGGTTCGCTCGCATCCGTCATCAATTACAGGATCTACGTAAGGGAATATCCCGGAAAGGGCAGGGACTTTATCAGGGTCTTTACACTTGTAAGCTGGATGTTCTTCATCCTCGTAGTCATGCCGGGATACTGGCTCAGCCACTGGAACTTCTTCTAAGAAACAGGGAAACAGGGGGACGGTACGTCCCCCTGTTTCTTTTCTTTAATCTTTGATATCAGATCAGCTTACGGATATGAAGGATGTTCTGTCCGTCCTTATATTCGTACTCTATGCTGTCCATACTCTTTTTTACCATGAATATGCCCAGTCCGCCGATCTCACGGTCTTCCGCCGAAAGAGTTATATCGGGGTCGTCCTTGGCAAGCGGATCGTAAGGCACACCGTGATCGATAAATGTTATCGATATTGCGGGCGGATCCTTTTCAACCTCGACACGCACGGTAGCGGGACCGGTTTCGGGTTTATATGCATAATGGGCGATGTTTACGAAAAGCTCTTCCACCGCTACATCTATCTGCGTGTGGATCTTGACCGAGCATTCGAGTTTATCGATCTCTTCGTCAACAAATGCAAGGACCTTATCGAGATTTTCAACCAATGCTTCAATGTTTAATTCCCGCATTTATGACTCCTTTCCGGATCCCAGGTACTTGAATCCAAGCATTGTGATATCGTCGAACTGAGGTGCTTCTCCTACGAACAGATCGATGTCTGAACGTACATTTTCGAGCATCGTCTTGGGATCGGCATCAGGATTCTTGTTAAGCGCACCGAGCATCCTGTCGATTCCGAAGAGTACATCATCGGAACGGGTAGCTTCGGTAACACCGTCTGTGTAAACATAAAGACTGTCTCCGGGATTAAGCTGGAATTCATGTTCCTTGAACTTGATTCCGGAAAGAGTTGCGACCGCGGGTGAATGACGGTACTTGACCAGTTCGAACTTGCCGTCCTTTCTCCGGATCGCGGGATGCTCATGTCCTGCGTTTGCGGCAAATCCCTTACCGGTTGAGATCTGGATGATCGCGAACCATACGGTTACGAAAAGCTCAGCCTCATTGCCTTCTCCGAGCTGATCGTTTGCGTAAGCGAGAACCTCCGCAGGCGAACCTCCCATCTGTGCCCTGTTCTTGATAAGAGTCTTCGCGATGACCATGAACAGCGCGGCGGGAACTCCTTTACCGGACACGTCCGCCATGACAAGACCGATGTGATCGTCATCTATAAGGAAGAAGTCATAGAAGTCACCGCCGACTTCCTTGGCGGGACTCATCGAAGCATACAGGTCGAACTCCGTCCTTTCGGGGAATGCGGGGAATATTCTGGGAAGCATGTCCGCCTGTATCTGCGTGGCGACATTAAGCTCGGCGCCGATACGTTCCTTCTCCGCAGTTATCTTGGTCAGGTTCGCGATGTATTCGTTGATACCGATCTCCATTGCAAGGACGCTTTCCGCAAGCACCTGTATCTCATCACGGTTACGAACCTTCCTGAGATTCTCCGACACCTCATTCTCATTCTCCACGAAATATGCAGCTTCGTGAGAGATAAGCTTGATGGGCTTGATAAGAAGGTTTACGAGTATGAAAGCAGTTATGATAAAGAGTACCGCCGAAATGATACATACGATAACAAGAACGATGAAAATGTATCTGTTAAGATCGGACTCGAGCGTACGCATGGGAGTCTCGACACCGACGAATGCGATCGTCTTTCCGTCCCTGACGACGGGATAAACCGCAGTGATATTGTATCCGTAATTTCCCTCATTGACGAAATATCCGTCATAAGGAATACCGCTGGCGTAGGATATGCCTGCACCTTCGATATAGTCGGGAGTGATCGGACTTCTGTCACCGAAGGAAAAGCGGTACTCCTCCATGGGATAAGTATCCATGATGTAATAGATGGGCGCCCAGCTTCCGTCCATGATACCTTCCATGGTGAACTCACTGAGTTCTCCGAGATTGATGACACCGACAAAGATGTCATTTACATCCATACCGGTCCTGAGATTGAGAAGGGTTTCTTCAAGCTCCATGAATCTTTCGGAAGAGGTAATCTCAGCAATCTCGTCGGCCCCCTCTCCGGTGGTGTTGAACCTATAGGTAAGTTCCCCCCACTCCTCAAGCTCCTCATAGTCGAAAAGAAGCTCGACAGACTGTGCGATCTGGTATCCGATGTCATTGTAGTGCCTGTATATCGAATTACGATACGTCCTGACACCGACGATGATGGATCCGGCCGTGACCGCAGCAACGAATACGGCAAGTCCGAGGATCAGTCTTCCGGTCAATCCGGTGATGAAAATCTTCTTATCTTTCATTTCTGCTCTACCCACTTTCTGTATGATTGATAGGTGAATCCCTGATTGGCTACATGATTGGGTTTTTTATGACCGCCGGCAAGTCCTATCTCCTTGAGAACATTGCCGTATGCTCCGGGCTTCATAAGCAGCACCTGGGGCTTTCGTATGTAATCCATATCCCTGAGGTCAGCATAATCCGGATTAAATTCCGATAACAGCTCATCAAGCCGGTTCGAGATATCCGTGTTGAAGCCTGTCTTGCCCTTAGTCGATACCGCCACTATGAAATATCTTCCGGGTGTTGTATCGTGCTCTACTCCGATCGTCCATTCCGATACGCCGTTTCCGTCATCAAGCGAGGATATGGCTTTTTCGACCAGATGGATATCCATCTTTTCCCCGGCGATATTGAGCGTCTGGGAACTGCGCATTATGAACTCGAATATCGGAGACTTACCGAGAAAGCCCTGAACCCTTAATATGTCCTCCATGACATATCTGTAAAGACCGGAAAAATTGGTGATAACGGGTTTATAGCATTTGCCGATCTCCAGCTCCAGCGGAAGAAGCGTATCCTCTCCTCCCTCCACCGGAAGGTATTCATAGAACGCAGTCTCGGGCATCATTACATAATTGAATTCGTTATCTTCGACCGCGGTGCCCATGTAACACTCTGATGCGCAATAGGCAAGATAATAGTACTGTGCATCGCCGATATATGCCCTGAGTGTTTTGTCCTCCGCAAAAAACGATCTGTTGCTGACACCGCTCACAAGCTTTAATTTCGGCCAGAGCTTTTTGGCTATTCCGTACGCTCCTCCCATGCAGAGATTCCTGACTTCGCTCAGTCTGTCATTGCTGACGGGAAGTGAAAGCAGATACGTACGTATGTCCTCCGGGATCTTGTATCCTTCCGGTATGCGGCGCTTTGTCATGGCACTGAGAACTTCCTCCCAGAACTCTTCCAAGTATGTGAAGAAGATCAAAAGATCGTACATGAAAATACTTTCAAGCACCGCTATATCGGGTTCGGCAAATCCGACCCACAGCTTTACAAAAAGCCTGTCTCCGAGCGACTCCGAAAAAAGTGTTTTGAAGCCTCCGGCAAAATGTGATTCGTCGAGGCTTCCTTCCTCGTACAGGAATCTGAACAGCGATTCCGAAAGGAGAAGATCCTTGGTCGATTCCTTTGAAATATCGGTCCTGAACGTATTTATGACAAGTCTCTTTCCGCCGAACTCATTTAATATCTCTTCCTGGCGGTATCCGACCGCATTACCGTATCTTCTGAATGCTTCGGATGTTACGGGGATATTCTTGGCCACCCCTTCGGTCCCTGAGGTACGACAGTAATTGACAACGGGATAGGAGGTCAGCACATTTTCCGCTCCGCCAAGCATTGAATCGACATAGGTGCGGAACGGTTCGTAATGCGTAAGCGGAAGCCTTCTTCGATATTCGTCTATACTGTCGATCGTTTCGAACCCATTGGCTTTTCCGAATACGGTATCCTTATTGTCCCGCATCAATTTAAGCAGATTGTTTCGATTGATCTCATCCGCATGAAAACAATCATCTTCAAGCCGATGCCAGTATTCTGCATTATCGAAATGCATAAATCCCCCCAAAAACCATTTATGTATCTGCAGTCTTGGCTTATCTGTCCATTACAAAAATATTATTATGGTATTCATACCCAGTGTATAGCTGTGATGTACATAAGCGGCCGTTTTTTCGAGCATGCTTATACCCATGTAGAAATCCTCATCCTCATCGACATGATCGAAAGGATTAAAGTTTTCACCGGCGCAGCGGATTCTTATGCCGGTATTGTCGTCGAGCGCAAAGCTCCTCATATCTATGGTCTTAAGATCGGAACTGCTCTTCTGTATCATGACGGTAAGCAGCTCTTCTATCGCAAGACCCATCTTATAGATATTCTTCTTATCCATATTGTTGGCCTGGCAGAATTCTTTTATGCGTTCGCTTGCATCGCATACACTTTCTACATTGGCCGCAACGGAATAATCGAGTACCTTGTTCTCCCTTTCAAGATGGTCGTCCAAGAGCAGCATTCCGGAAAGCGGATATTTCTTCCCCGAATTAAGTGCCGATATGACCGCGACGATGATCCAGGTAAGAACGATCGACAGCATCGCAGATACCGGAAGGAAATTCCAGATATATGCATTTTCTACAAAGCAATACGAAAACAGTACGGCAACGGGCAGTATCAGTCTTCTGAGTGCAGTAAGGATATTTGAAAGAACGATCCTTCCCGTAGCATTGAAATACACCGACCATATCGTGGATATGACATTGGCAAGCACCGAAAGTCCGAGGCTTAACAGAGGCATGGTCAGTACTTCCGGTGAATTGAAGAGTGATTCGAGCGGTCTGTGGATCAGCACGAGCACGCCGCAGAAAACCACGCTCATAACAAATCCCACAAGCATCTCCAGCTTAAACAGAACACGTATGCCCGTGTTTTCTCTTGCCGAATGATAAACACTTGTCATCGGAGCACCCGCCTGGGGAACACCGGAAACTATCATGAGTGAAAGTTCGGACAGAGTGTTGAGTATCGCCCAAACAGCCGCTCCGCTCGCACCCGCGATCTTTAGGATCAGTGCATTGACCGCAAACAGACGTACCGCATCATAAAAATTGCCCAGTGCGGTGGGACTTCCGTAATGAAGGATGGTCCCGCTTCCTTTTAAGCCGAACAGTTTGGCATCGAAACGGTAATCGGAATCCTTCCTGTTAAGACATGCAAAACCGTAAATGCAGGCGACCAGCGTGGAGATGACACTGGCAAGTGCCGCACCCGTCATCCCGAGGGGAATGACAAACAGAAGAACCATATCAAGAACCGAATCCGCGATAACCATAATGACTGTCATCATGGAGATCTCTTTTCTCTTTCCGGCAAGCTGAAGATAGAAAACCGGGAAGTAGATCAGCATAAAGGGCAGGGAGCCAAGGAGTGAAACAAAGATATACGGATAGATATATCCGCCGAGCTGATCACCCTGGGCAAGGAAATCCGATATCGGTCCTCCCGCGATCGCAAACAGCGAAAAAAGAATTCCCGATATAAGCGCCAGTGTCAGTGCGGTATGGTAAAGCCTTTTGGCTTCCCCGATGTTTTCCTGTCCGGCTTCGCGTGCGGAAAGAAAACTTCCTCCCGCGGCAATGAGTGCTCCTATACAGCACATGACAAGATATACAGGCATGGACAGGGTCACTGCACTCAGTCCGTCTTTTCCGAGCTTCAGCGAGATAAACACGCTGTCGATAAGCGCATTGATCGTTCCGCCCAGAAGCGAGAACATGATAGGAAAGAGATTGATCAGATATTGTCTTCGTAAAAAACTGTCGTCGTGGGTCATATTAATACCGAGTACTGTGCCTTCTTTCCTTTGAAAACTTCATTGAGCATTTTTTTCGTATCATCTCCGAAAAGCGGACCGCAGACCGACTGGATATCGTTTACGCAGCATAATGAGAAATTGACTTCGATCATTGTGGGCTCTCCGTCCTCATCGATCGCCACATCCCATCCGGCGATCCTGAAATGGCTTATTGAGGGGTGTGCATCCTTTACAAGCTCGTATGCTTTATCAAGATTCGGGATCTTCATGTCGCTGAACAGATACCCGTGCTCGGGATGTCTGTCGGTTTCTGTTCCTCCGTGAAGAAAACCGTTAGAAAGTGAACCGTCCTTCCTTACTCCGCAGAAAAGACCGCCGTGCGAAATGTTGTCGACACGGTCTCCTCCCACGCCGATCCTGACAGCGGTGCAGAGGATCTTCACATCGCTTCCGTCGAGCCAGCTCATGATGCGAAGGGTATTGACCGACGATGGATTGAGCGCCGCCATATCGGCATGCTGTCTGATGGGTTTCTGAATGATAACATCCGTAGGAATCTTTCTTAGGACATTACGGAATTCTGTGAAAATATCTTCTCCCGAAATAAAATGAACACCGAAGCCACCCTCTGAAAAGACCGCACGCTTAAGCACGACCTCAGATTCGGTCTTGATTCGGCGCTTTACTTCATCACGGGTAATAAGCTTTCCGTGTTCATCCAGCCAGTTGTGACCGACACGCATTGCGATGGTCTCGGGCTGACGCGTATGGGGAAAGAATTTCGTATAATAGCATTTATTATCCATATATGCCGATTCACGGCGATCGTTGTAAAAACGGTCTATATGGATAAAATAGAAATCCTCGGGAATATATTCGGGATAGAATTTCCCTCCCGAACGATATGTGCAGAGCCTGTGGAATCTGTCGTCCATGTGACGCACGTACGGGCTCCAGAATTTCTGAAGTTCCTCCTTCTGCTCCTCTGTAAGCTTCGGGATCTCCTTCATTGAAGAAAACTGCATCTTGCGATCCAGGCGCACTATTGCGGCATTACAGAGTGAATCCAGGCTGGCTCTGCCTTCATTGAATTTACCGGTGAGCAAAGTATAGATGTTGTCACCGAAAACCTGCATACCGGTAGGTAGTGTATTCATATATTAAATGATCACTCCTCAATATTCAGAATATCGATGAAACCGGTAACTTCGAAGATCTCCATGACTTCTTCGTTGGCATTCCTGATAGTCATGCTGCCCTGCTTGTTCATGATCTTCTGTGCGGAAAGAAGTACGCGAAGACCTGCGGATGAAACATACGCAAGATTCTTAAGATCGAAGATGAGCTCCTTGATTCCCTCGATATTGCTCTTGACCTCTTCCTCAAGCTGGGGTGCGGTCATGGTATCAAGTCTTCCCTCAAGTGCGATCTCAAGTTTTGTTCCGTCAAGGTTTTTGTCGATAGTCATGTTGTTCTCCTTTTTATTGATCACCGGGAATTGGGATCGTCTCCCCGTGACAATTTAATTGCTACTTTATTCTCATACATGCGGTCGTCCGCAAGTTTAAGAAGTTCCTTCAGATCAAAATCATCCTTGCCGTACGCAAGTCCGCATGCGATCACGCACTCAACCTCTTCCTTGTTCTCATTGAGCTTGGCGAGAGCTTCTTCCCATTCCTTCTTGAGCTTTTCGGCTTCATCCTCCGTAAGATCCCAGCCGAGGAGCATGAACTCGTCTCCGCCCATACGGAAACCGTAAACATTGTCTCTCTCCACAGCCTGCAGACTTCTTCCGGCCTTAACGAGAAGTGCATCACCCGCTTCATGTCCGAGATTGTCATTGGTCCTCTTAAGATAGTTGACATCCATATTGTAGATGGCAACCCGGTTCTGCTTGGGCATGAAATCGGAAAGCATCGACATATACTTACCCTTGTTGTAAAGACCGGTAAGCTTGTCATGCTCACTCTCATAAGTGATCTGTTCACGCAGCAGTCCGTTTTCAATGAACAGCTTTATGACGTTGTAATGCATGCTGAAATTATCATCATCCTCGAGACCGTCAGCATACAGATAAAGCGAATAATCGGTGCCGTGAATGGCACTGTCACAGATGTAACAAAGATAATCCTTGTCACCGAGACCCGGAAGCTTTCTGAACTCACCCTTGGTGGCGTTAAAGACTTCCTCTCTTTCGATACGAGTGCTCTGTATGGATTTGGTCTCTTTATCAAGAAGATGTCTTTCCATCTTCCTGCCGCGACCGATATACATTACAACACTCGTAACCTTGAAATATTTAAGAACAACCGGCAGACAGGATTCGTAGTTTCCCGAAAGCTTTTCCAGCATAGCTGTCTGGAACGCGCTCAGTTCTCTCCAATCCTTAAGATATCCCGATACGTCACGCAAAAGGGTTGCGTACTGACTGGTATTGTAGACATGATGCAATATCACATCGGTTCCGTCCTGATTTACGGGAAGGGAACGCGCTGTGTAATAATTGCCGCCGGCTCTGTCTGAAATCTCCCAGTCTTCTTCGTGATCGATAGTCTCCGTGTCGATGTTGAACGCAGACCACGCCGACCACTGTTCATCGGTAAAATCCTCAACACCGTTTCGATAGAGAATATTCCCCTGCCTGTCGGTGATGATGAATTCCCCGGCACGATTTTTTACAAAATCGCTGATGATCTTCTCATAATCCATAAATACCCCCCGAGTATGAAAAATCACTTTTTAATTATACACGATGGGCCGATTATAATCATCCTCTTTTAGCGGTTATATGCATTAATTTTGCTCTTTACTTTAGTAAGATAAAGTATTAAAATTTTATCTTGTAAAAGTATTATGATATTCGTTTGAGATACAGGCGTATGCATAAAGGAGAATCCTTACGATGAACGATAAACTCAGATCCGAATCGGTCGATCAGCTGTTCAAGGGAATACTCGAGCTTCAGACCGTGGACGAATGCTACTCATTTTTCGAAGACCTCTGCACCATCGGTGAGCTGGTAAGTATGTCCCAGAGGTTCGAGGTTGCCAAGATGCTCAAGGAAGGTCAGACCTATCTTGCCATCTCCGCCAAGACCGGTGCTTCCACAGCAACCATAAGCCGCGTAAACAGAAGTCTCACTTACGGAAATGACGGATACGATATCGTCCTCGCCAGAATGAAGGACGAGGACAAGCAGTAAGACACAGGGACCGGCTTAAGCTGTTTCACATTGTCATCGGACTTACAAAAAACATACATAAAAAATGACGGCTGCTTCTGCAACCGTCATTTCATTTATTCATCATTTAATTCCCGGAATCAGCCTCGACGATATTTTCCTCAACAGGTTCAGGTTCGTTGTCCCTGGCATCCTCGAGTGCATCCCTCACCTCGGATGCGGCCGTTTTCTGATCCTTTCGTTCCTTTGCCTTGTAGGAAAGCTTATCCTTGTCCCTCTCGGGCACACCGTTCTCACTCATGATGATCTTTCCCTGAAAAAGAGCCTTTTCATCAATGATTATATTTCCGGTATGGATATCGCCGATGATCCTGGAAGTAGATGCAAGCTCCGCTCTTTCGGGAGCAATGATATTACCTTCGATATCTCCGCCGACTATGATGCCGCTGCATTTAACATTGCCCTTGATGACACCGCTGGTACCTACTACAAGAGTACCCTCGACATTCACGTTTCCGGTTATCTTGCCGTCGATGCGGGCAGAACCCGGAGCGGCGAAATCACCGTTTACAACGGATCCCTTGCCGAGAAGCGTGCTTATATTCAGTTTCTGATTTTTCATTACCTTTACTCCCTTTATATAGGTGCGGCAAAGATCAACCGCTTATTATCATAACCTCATTGGGATCGATGTATTCTCCGTTACGGAGCATCTCATAACCCAATGCGGTATTTCCCGTTTTGAGATTGTAAAGTGTATTTCCTACAGAAACAGTATCACCCTCGGACACAACCGGATCACCGTCATTCATATACACGGTCATATATCCGTTACCGTGATCGATGGTGATGACATTATAGAATCCGAGGTCTTTAACTTCCTTATCGCTGCCGTCGGTACTTTCACCGGCAACATAGTATTCAGCTATTGAGCCGTTATCATTTCTCTTGGGATTTGTCCTGATCTCTGTAACCGTTCCGCAGGCGGTAGCTCTTACATAATCCCCCTCCGATCCCGTAAAGATGACAACGGGAATGTCACCGTCGGAAGTAAGATTCATTGAAGCCGATCCGCTCATTGGAAAGTCGGTCGGAACATACATATTTTCTATCTGTGCGCTCAGAGTGCCGAGTTCTTCGCTCTTGGCATTTACCGTCTGGCTCAGCGCCTGTATTTCCGTATCTTTGGACGCTATGGTCGAATTAAGAGTACTGATCTGAGATTCGAGTTCCGATATTCTGGCATTTCTTATATTGATGCTCTCGTTATATCCGTTTATGATACCTGCTTCATTTGCAAAATATCCGATGGATATACCGATGAATATGGCTAAAAAGATCACGCCGAACCAGATGAGTCCCTTATGAACGACAACGGGTCTGATCCTTTCATTGACATCGCTTGATGCAACGATCATCTGGCGATTGATTTTTTTTCTGTGCTTGGAGTCCTTAAGCACATACACAAAGCGTGAAGCCATTAAACCTCCATATCCGGAACGATTTCCGATTATGGGTAATTATATCCGTTTGAAAAAATGAATGCAAATAATTTGCAATAATATCGTAATATTTATGAAATTTTAACCATATCTGACCAAAAAAGAATGATTTTTGGTAAAAAATGAGCTCCGGTGGTACCCGGAGCCCATTTTTTTATCATTTAGAAACACATTTTTATGATCTCATCCATCTCCAGCTTTCCGCCGTAGATATCGAGTGCGGAACCGACAGTAATGTCAACTTTTCCGTTACACATATCTCTTATGGAAAGTATGTCGTCATATGAAGCGATACCGCCCGCATATGTCACGGGCCTGAGAGTGAAGTCCTTAAGTATCTCGAGAACTCCTTTCTCCGGACCGTTCGCCTTACCCTCGGAATCAACCGCATGGATGAGGAACTCATCGCAGTAACCGGCCAGTTCGGTAAGAAGCTTTTCGTTCAAAGCAGCATCGGTCTCCTTCTGCCACCTGTCGGTCATAACCTTGTACGAATCTCCTATCCTCTTACAGCTCAGGTCAAGCACAAGCCTTTCGGGAGTTGCGGCACTGCTTATCTTCTCAAGGTTATCGTAATTGATCTTACCGTCCGAGAAAACATACGAGGTCACGATCACATGAGAAGCACCTGCATCAAGAAACTCACCGGCATTTTCCGGAAGTATTCCACCGCCCACCTGCAGTCCGCCGGGATATGCTCTCAGGGCTTTCATGCACTCTTCGTATGATGCTTCATATTCGGGCGTCCCCTTCTTATTTAATATGATCGCATGCCCGCCCTTAAGTCCGCGCTCTTTGAACATATCCGCATAATGAACCGAATCATATGCCGATACGAAATTCTCGGAAGCGGAATTGCCTTCATCCTTAAGTGATGATCCGACTATCTGCTTTACTGTTCCGTTGTGTATGTCGATGCAGGGACGAAATCTCATACTTTGCCAATCCTTGAACCTGTGAAACAGGGGGACGGTTCCGATGTTTTGCAAAACAGCGGAACCGTCCCCCTGTTTCCGGTGTTTTATTTGTTAAGTGACTCCTCTATAACGTTACTCATATCATAGAACCCTGCGCTCTTTCCTGCAAGGAATACCGCTGCACTGACCGCGCCCTTTGCAAACACGGCTCTTGAATATGCGGTATGTGAGAAGGTGATGACTTCATCGGTTCCCGCGAAGATTACATCGTGATCTCCCACGATCGTTCCGCCTCTTACGGCACTGATACCGATCTCTTTATCGGGTCTCTTCTCTCTTCTCTGCGATCTGTCGAATACATATTCATATTCGTTATTAAGAGCTTCATTGACGGAATCGGCAAGTGCAAGAGCTGTGCCGCTGGGAGCATCGAGCTTCATGCGGTGATGCTTCTCAACGATCTCGATATCGAATCCCGAAGGTGCAAGTATAGCCGCAGCCTGTTTAAGGAGATTCTGGAGAAGGTTGATCCCGAGGCTCATATTTGCACTCTTGAGAACAGCGATCTTTTCCGAAAGAGCCTTTGCCCTTGATAACTGTTCCTCCGAAAGTCCGGTGGAGCAAAGGACAAGAGGAAGGCTTTTAGCCTCACAGTAATCCATGAGCTTATCGACTGCGGCTGCCGATGAAAAATCGATAACCACATCTGCCTGTACATCGCATGCGTTAATATCGGTAAATACGGGATAACCGTTTGTGGTGATGCTGTCGGCAATATCGATACCCGCAACTATCTCGGCATCACTGCGCTCTTTTACTATCGCAGTGATCATCTGTCCCATACGGCCGTTACAGCCGTGCATGATTATTCTTGTCATATCATTTTCCTCTTTTAACACACAGCCCGCAAAGTTTCCTTCACGGGCCGTTTGATAAGTATCAGTCTTTGCTCAGGTCATTGAACTTGATGACTGCGCCTTCGGCAACCTTGATGCCGTAATCCGTAAGGGACTTCTTGAGTCTTGCGGCATTTGCATCTTCCATTTCGGTAAGGGGAAGACGTAAGGGACCTGCATTCATTCCCATAAGATTGAGTGCTGTCTTAACAGGGATGGGATTAACTTCACAGAAGAGGCTTCCGATGAGATCGAGTGCCTCAAGCTGTAACTTGCAGCTCTTCTTTACATCACCCTCAAGATAGGAAGCAACGATGTCGTGGGTCTGCCTGGGTGCAACGTTGGACAGAACGGAGATTACTCCGAGTCCGCCGAGTGAAAGCAGGGGAACGATCTGATCGTCATTTCCCGAATAGATTGCGAAATCCTCGGGCATGATCGATGCAAGAGTTGCAACCTGGGAGATGTTACCGCTTGCTTCCTTGATGGCTACAACATTCTTCGATCTTTCGCTGATGGCCTTTACGGTTGCGGGAAGGATATTGCATCCGGTTCTGGAAGGAACGTTGTAAAGGATAACGGGGATCTTAACGGAATCAGCAGTCTTGCAGAAATGCTCGATAAGTCCCTTCTGGGTTGCCTTGTTGTAATAAGGTGTTACGAGAAGGAGTGCATCCGCTCCGGCCTTCTCTGCTTCTACGCTGAGGTAGATAGCGGTCTCGGTACTGTTGGATCCGGTTCCTGCGATGACGGGAACTCTTCCGGCTACCTTCTCTACGGTGTGCTTTATGACATTTATATGCTCCTCATGTGTAAGTGTTGATGCCTCACCCGTTGTTCCGCATGCCACGATGGCATCGGTTCCTCCTGAGATCTGGAACTCGATCAGCTCGTCCAGCTTTTCGAAATTAACGCTTCCGTCCGCTGTCATGGGTGTTACGAGCGCAACTGCTGCTCCTGTGAAAATAGGTTTGCTCATTTTACTTTCTCCTCTCGAATTTAGTTACGTGTTACGTCAGTCCCTCTTCTCACATCACTTATGAAAAAAAGAAGACTGACACGTAATAAAATACGGTCAGCCGTTATCAACAAATAATTTGATAGCTCCCCATCCCTTCCGGGATGACAGTCATACGACTCTTCATCGTATGCCCAGGATCCGGATCTTCCGTTTGAACCGTTCCTTCGGCGTCTCACCCTTTCATAAATCTTCATCTGTGTACGGCACATCAGACTTACTACTGTTGATCGACGCAACCTCTACCGTTTTTATTAACTTGAAATGAATACTAGCACCATCACCCTGATGTGTCAAGCGCATAACCAGGATGTTGTGTTTTTACAGTTCCATAACATCGCAGATCTGGCATTAACCGTAAGTGCTCCGGCTGCATCAGATCTCTATCACTGTATATGCATCACGTGTCTTCTTGGATTCGTAAAGCGCTTTATCCGCGGTTCCGATAAGATTATTCACCAGCTCCGTACCGAAAGCGGCTCCGAAGCTCATGGTTATCCGTGTATCGGGATAGCCGTCAATGGATATCTCCCTTAACGAGGACTTTATATGTTCCAGCTTGTTCTCCAGATCTTCCTTGGTGATATTGAAGAACACCATCATGAACTCATCCCCGCCGTAACGGATGACCACGTCATCTTTCCTTACCGAGCGCTCCAGCAGTTTTGCGACCAGCTTGATCGCTTCATCACCGCCGCGGTGACCTATGGTGTCATTTATCGTCTTAAACAGATCGATGTCCGCCATTACAACCGCTCTGCATGGTTCGAAAACAAGTTTTTCATCCAGGAACTTCCTGTTCCTGATTCCCGACAGAGAATCGATATATACCTTCTCCTCAAATTCGGAAATCTTCTTTTGCTGGGCCAGACTATGCAGCTTGGCATCGGTAGTATCCTGACAGCCGTATACGATGTGTGCGAGAGTTCCGTCCTCGTTACGGTCTCCCACCATAAAGACGCCGTTGAACCAGCGGCCAGCGCCTTCACTGTAGAACTCCATGCTCGTGGAACCCTGTTCTTCTATAGCAGCAAGGATCTTATCCTTATCGAGCCAATCGTATAAACTTTTTTTAAAGCTCTCGGCAACCGTCGCTTTGACATTATTTCTCAGGAATACGAAAGCATCCGGATCCTTCGGTGCCATCTCCACAAATTCATTTGTACTGATCATCCGATAGCTCATATCGCTGACGTCAATGAAAATGGAGAAATTGAAAACCTTGCCGATTGCCTCAATGATCTTAAGATGTTCCTCAAGCTCCTGCTGTGCCGTTATATCACGGTAACAGCCCATATAGATCTCAAGCGAACCGTCATCGGGGCGTCTTACAAATCTGCCCGCTCCGGTCACCCAGATGATGCTTCCGTCCTTCTTGCGCATACGATATGTTGCATGGGTTATATCAGGCAGTTCGCGGTGAATACGGACCGAATCCCAGAACAGCTTTACTATGGCCTCCTTCTCTTCGGGAACCAGTGTCTTTACCCAGCTGTCAAACTCATTGGGCAGATCTTCAAGACCATCGTATCCCAGCATCTGCCTTGTCTCATCGTTGAATTCAAAACCGAGCATGTTCTCATTGCGGTCAAAAGTACAGAAATACATACCTGCCTTTAATCCCTTGGCGAACATATCCTCTCTGATCCTGGCAATTCTGTACTTGCTGTTTGCTTCATCGATCCTTCTGTTACATTCGGTGACGAGATCACGCTGTTCCTCCGGATAGGAGGATATATCAAATAACGGCGTCAGATCATCAACTATAATGCCGGCTTCGGCGGCAAACTTTCCTATACCGTAATCAATGCTGTCAGCAGCTTCATTTTTTTCCATCAGCAATTCTTCCCCCTCTAAAAGACTGTGCATAAACAGTCTTCATGCTTATGAAGAAAGTTTACCACTTTTACAAAAAAAATGTCAGGAACCTTCAGATTCCTGACATACAAAAACCGTCTCCGGATCAGGTCTGTTTTACAAATACAGCCGAAGCCGCACCTGCCGTAAGTGTTCCGGCCTTCAGTTCGTATGAACCGAAGAAATAGATCACATCACCGCTTTCGCAATCCGTTACAAAATCCTTATCGGTGGGATTGATCACGACCAGTATCTTCTCTTCACGGAGAGTTCTTATGTAAGCAAGGGGCTTACCCTGTGCTCCGTCACAGACAAACTCAATCTCACCAAGGCTTTGAAGTGCGGGATGTGCCTGTCTTATCTCTATCAGCTTTTTCACTTCGCTCCTGAGAGAACGTGAATCCTGCATCTGAGCTTTTGCCGTAGGCCTGTCACCTGAAGGATCGATTGGGATGTAGAGCTTATCTGCAGGTGCCGATGAAAAACCCGCATTTACACTGTCATCCCACTGCATGGGTGAACGTGAGCCTGTTCTTCCGTATCCGCCTTCCACCGAAGTCAGGCCTTCAACATATCTCATTCCGATCTCGTCTCCGTAATAAATGTACGGAGCACCGGGCATGGACAGAAGGAATGCAAAGGCAAGTTTTCTCTTTTCCCCATGGATATGGCGCGCAAGTCTGTCCATATCGTGGTTTCCGGAAGGGATGCATATAAGTCCGCGTCTTTCGGACTTTTCATAGCTTTCGATATATTTACGGACAAATTCGGATGCATCGCCGAATCCTTCGAAGAAGGGCTTTTCACATCTGAACAGGTCATTGTAATGCGAAGGACCGAAATGCAGAAGGAAATCCATATGGAATCCTCCGGCAAGACTCTTACCGGGCTCTCCCCATTCGGACACCATTGCGGCTTCGGGGAATTCCTCATCCAGGAAATTCCTTATGTCCTGCCAAAGGGAAATGGTACCCTTGCCTTCCGGATCGTTCTTGACAAGAGATCCCGCCATATCAACGCGGAATCCGTCGCATCCCATGGAAAGCCAGAAACGCATTATATTCCTGATCTCTTCCCTGGTAGCCATAGGACCGGGTGCATCCATAGACTGCTGCCAGGGTTTTTCCGGTTTATAGAATCCGTAATTAAGAGCGGGCTGATGGGTGAAGAAATTAACTATGCAGCTTCCGTCACGGTCTGAGATGCCGCGAAGTGTTCCGTATCCCGCAGGCTCTTCCCATATGCTGTCGGTCCAGACATAACGGTCGGTGTATTCATTCCTTTGAGCCTTCATGCTCTCCTTAAACCACGGATGATCCCAGGAAGTATGGCCGGGAACAAGATCAAGTATCACATGCATTCCGAGTTTATGGGCACAGTCAAACAGTTCCTTAAGATCGTCATTGGTTCCGTAGCGCGGTGCAACCTTGTAATAATCGGCAACATCATATCCCGCGTCTCCGAATGGAGAATCAAAGCATGGATTGAGCCACAGAGCGGTGCACCCAAGCTCGCGGATATAACCTAGCTTTTCCGTGATGCCTTTTATATTGCCGATTCCGTCTCCGTCCGTATCCTTGAAGGACTGGGGATATATCTCATAGAAAACTGCGTTGTCAAGCCATTCGGGACGCTTAGCCATAATCTTCCTCCGCACCGTTTGAAAAAAGGACGGTCACTTTGTTCACGATTTTTTGTGAACGAAGGAACCGTCCCAGTGTTCATCAGTTATTGAAATTAGCTCTCTTGCGCATACGGGAATCAAGAATCTTCTTGCGGATACGAAGTGTCTTGGGTGTAACCTCAAGAAGTTCGTCCGTCTCGATAAAGTCGAGCGCCTGCTCAAGTGAAAGGATCTTGGGAGGAGTAAGACGGAGCGCTTCGTCCGCGGATGACGATCTGGTGTTGGTCATCTGCTTCTTTTTGCAGACATTGACCTCGATGTCTTCCGACTTGCCGGTCTCGCCGACGACCATTCCCGCATAAACCTTCTCTCCGGGTCCGATGAAAAGACTGCCTCTTTCCTGGGCATTGAAGAGTCCGTAGGTGACCGCTTCACCCGCTTCGAACGCTATGAGCGAACCGAGCTTTCTGTACGCGATATCCCCTTTGTAAGGTGCATATCCGTCGAACTCTGTATTGATGACTCCGTTACCCTTGGTATCGGTGAGAAATTCTCCCCTGTATCCGATGAGTCCTCTTGAAGGGATTGAGAATTCAAGTCTTGTATAGGTTCCGCCGCTGATGGAGCTCATATTGCGGAGCTCACCCTTTCTGGCACCGAGCTTTTCGATGATCGCACCGGTATTGTCATTGGGAACATCAATGTAGGCGACTTCCATCGGCTCTGTCTTCTTGCCGTTTTCATCGGTCTTGTAGAGAACCTCTGCCTTGGATACGGCAAACTCATAGCCTTCACGTCTCATGGTCTCGATAAGAACTGACAAGTGGAGCTCTCCTCTTCCGGACACCTTGAATCTGTCGGTGTCCTCGGTCTCTTCCACTCTGAGGGATACATCGGTATTAAGTTCCTTGAAAAGCCTGTCTCTTAAATGCCTGGAGGTTACGTACTTTCCCTCCTGACCTGCAAGAGGCGAATCGTTTACGCAGAAATCAATTGCGATCGTAGGCTCCGATATCTTCTGGAAAGGAATGGGGCTTACATTGTCGGGACTGCAGAGAGTATCACCGATATGTATATCGGAAATTCCGGATATGGCAACAATAGAACCTATTCGCGCCTCGGTAACCTCAACCTTCTTAAGTCCGTCGAATTCATAAAGCTTGCTTATCTTGGTCTTGATGAGCTTATCGGGATCGTGATGGTTGCAGATGACAACTTCCTGATTGACCTTAACCGACCCGTTCTCTACTTTTCCGATTCCGATTCGTCCGACATACTCGTTGTAATCGATGGTGGAAATAAGAACCTGCGTGCCGGCATCGGGGTCACCCTCGGGTGCGGGGATATAATCAAGGATGGTATCGAAAAGAGGTGCCATTGAGGTGCCCTGCTCGTCGGGATCCATACTTGCTATACCGCTCTTGGCGGATGCATATACGAAGGGACAGTCAAGCTGCGCATCGTCCGCATCCAGCTCTAAGAAGAGCTCCAGCACTTCATCGACAACCTCCCTGGGTCTTGCTTCGGGACGGTCGATCTTATTGATGCATACGATAACGGGAAGTTTAAGCTCAAGTGCCTTTCTGAGCACGAACTTGGTCTGGGGCATTGCACCCTCGAATGCATCAACGACAAGGATAACACCGTTGACCATCTTGAGCACACGCTCTACCTCACCGCCGAAATCGGCATGTCCCGGGGTGTCGATGATATTGATCTTGGTATTCTTATAAGTTACTGCGGTATTCTTGGAAAGGATGGTGATGCCGCGCTCACGCTCGATATCTCCCGAGTCCATTACACGCTCGGCAACCTCCTGGTTCTCCCTGAACACACCGCTCTGCTTCAAAAGTTCATCGACCAGGGTGGTCTTACCGTGGTCTACATGCGCGATGATTGCTACGTTTCTGATGTCTTCTCTCTTGGTGACCATTTCTTTCTCCTTCTCAAAACCTAAATAC
>JAFWUY010000134.1 GCA_017524035.1 Lachnospiraceae bacterium
CTGGAGAAGTCTGATGTCGTTACTCATCTTGTGAGCGGATGCGGCGATTCCCGCAAGGACGTTGACCACTCTTGTATCAACCTTACGTGAATAGGTCTGTCCGGATACGGGATATACGGCATCGAAGCCCATCTTCCCGGCGATCATGGGATCGATCTTGTCGATGGTCTCATCATCTCCGTTGAAAAGCTCCTTGAATGAAGCCTGGGTTCCGGTGGTTCCCTTTGAACCGAGGAGTTTGAGCGATCCGAGAACATAATCAAGGTCCTCAAGGTCGATCATGAACTCATTCATCCAGAGGGTCGCTCTCTTGCCTACGGTAGTGGGCTGGGCGGGCTGGAAATGGGTAAATGCAAGCGTGGGAAGATCCTTGTACTCATCGGCAAATTTTGCGAGATTGGAGATGACGTTGAGGAGCTTCTTGCGGGTCAGCTCAAGCGCTTCCTTCATAAGGATGATATCGGTATTGTCACCGACATAGCAGCTGGTTGCGCCGAGGTGGATGATACCGGCAGCCTTGGGGCACTGCTGTCCGTATGCATAAACATGGCTCATTACGTCGTGGCGTACGACCTTTTCCCTTTCGCGTGCCACATCGTAATTGATGTCCTCTGCATGCTCCTTAAGTTCATCTATCATTTCCTGAGTGATGACGGGCTTGCCGTTTTCGGAAAGCCCGAGTTCCATCTCAGTCTCTGCAAGTGCGATCCAGAGCTTTCTCCAGGTACGGAACTTCTTGTCCTGGGAAAAGATGAACTGCATCTCCTTGCTTGCGTATCTTTCGGAGAGCGGGCTTGAATAGCAATCTGTAGCCATAATAAAACCTTTCTGAAATAATGCTTGATTCTTTACGTCCTGTTTATGTATCAGAGCTCTTTTCCGGTAAGGAGTCTGTAGCCCTCAAGGTACTTGGCGATGGTCTTGTCAACGATATCCTGAGGAAGTGTCCAGTCATGGTTTCCGTCGTTGGCCTTGAGCCAGTCACGTGCAAACTGCTTGTCAAAGGAAGGCTGTCCCTTTCCTGCCTCATAGCCTTCAAGAGGCCAGAATCTGGAGGAATCGGGAGTGAGCATTTCATCGCCGAGTACGACATTGCCGTTTTCATCAAGTCCGAACTCGAACTTGGTATCGGCGATTATGATGCCTCTGGTAAGTGCGTAATCCGCACACTTCTTATAAAGTGCAATGGTAAGATCCTTAAGCTGCTTAGCAAGCTGCTCGCCCTTTCCGGGATAAAACTTCTCGAGATGTGCGATGGACTGCTCATAAGAGATGTTCTCGTCATGATCGCCGATCTCTGCCTTGGTGGAAGGGGTGTAGATGGGCTCAGGGAGCTTCTCACTCTCCTTCAATCCCTCGGGAAGCCTGATACCGCAAACGGTGCCGTCCTTCTGATATGAAGCCCAGCCGCTTCCGGTGATATAACCTCTTACGATGCACTCAAGGGGAAGCATCTCAAGCTTTTTGCACATCATGGAATTGCCGACAAACTGAGGCTGTCTGAAGAATTCAGGCATCTCATTATTATCTACGGTGATCATATGGTTGGGAACGATGTCCTTCGTATAATCGAACCAGAATTTCGACATCTGGGTAAGGACGGTACCCTTCTTGGTGACGATGTTGTGAAGGATCACGTCGAAACAGCTGATCCTGTCGGTTGCCACCATGATGAGGGAATCCCCGTTATCATAGATCTCTCTTACTTTTCCTGCTTTTACCGGCTTAAGTTCTTCCATTTTCTATCTCCTCCAAACAGTCTTTACAAAGACCAAAATACTATACACTTTTCTATTTGTTCTTGCAAATATCCTCGAACCCGGAACGTA
This sequence comes from Lachnospiraceae bacterium, assembly GCA_017524035.1. GTDB lineage: Bacteria > Bacillota > Clostridia > Lachnospirales > Lachnospiraceae > AC2028. Next base: position 1,830 of record JAFWUY010000134.1, read on the forward strand.
TTCTGAGCCGAAAAGCAAAATACCGGCGCCTGTGCCCGTGATATGCCACCTGGCAGCACATCCGTGATCACAGTTCGTTTTCGGGATCGAATTTTTCGGTCATTTCAAGGATCTCTTCCGCGTACATCGGATATGCCTTGGCAACATCCGTGATCTCGTCCTTGGCGGAGCGTGCCCTGGTCTCGTTGTAGTCGATCTGTTCGCGGAGAGCCTGACGCCTCAGGATAAGTCCGTGGCGGAGCTCCACCATTTCCCTCTTATCGAGAAGAGCCGCAAGCTGGTCGATCCATCTTGCGGGGCTGGTCACATGGTATCTTGCAAGGAGTCTAATGAGGTCTTCCTTAGCCTGGTGAAGGCCTGCGGTGTTCTCATTGAACTGTCTGCGGTCCTCGGCCTCCTGCTTATACATTCCCCAGAGCTGCTCAAGTTCCTGTCCGTTCATGCATTCATACTTTATGTAAAGATACGACAGGAGGTTCCTGTTATTGACATATCTTATCTTGACTGTGTTCTGGAGCTGGATCAGCTTGCCCATATTGCCCGAGGCCCTGGCAAGCTCCTTGTCGGCATCGATGTACCTTACGCATACAACGGTTATTGCGACCGCTGCCGTGGCTATGCAGAGGAAATATCCTATATAAACGTTCAAATCAAGAGCAAACTGCATAACGGCGAGAATGACCAGAAGGCCCGCTGCCGCTGCCGCGAAGATTACCGCCATGCCGCGCATATTCTCCATTGAATCCTTCAGCTCGCTCTTTCTGAATGCGACCGCTTTCCTTTCTCCGTCGAGGCGCTTTAAGTCCTTCTTGATGAGAACGGCCATACGCTCATTTTCCTTGATGGAAGCCAGTCCGCCTTCTATCTCGTTCTCCCTGCGTCTGAGCGATGCAAACTGCTCATCGGTAAGGGGCGATTTCCTTGTGCGGAACTTCTCGATATCGCTTTCATAGGAAAGAAGCTTTCTCGCAACTGAATTAACCTCGGCTCTCTGGGCATCCGGAAGAGCTTCAATCTCCTCCATGTCCCTCAGATACGAGGTCACCTTATCATATTCGCCCTTCAGCATATCCATCTCACGGCTGCCCTCGGCTATCTGCTCCAGGCATTCCGCGATGTATCTGGTACGCTGCTGCTGATCGTGAAAGTTGATGCCTTCGCGGTCATAGACTATGTCTTCATTCTCGCTTTCGTCAAAGGAAGACATGGCGCGTGATGCTTTTTTGAAAAGATCCTTAAAAAATCCCATTTAGTTCACCGGAACCATGCTTCTGTATTTTTCCTTGAGACCTTCAAGGATATGCTCGTTATCGGCATGCTCGTCATCTTCCGCAATCTGCTGTCTTATATTCTTCATGATCATATGGGAGATGCCTTCGCCGCATGCTTCGTATTCTTTTTTCAGGGCATCCATCTCACTTTCGATGGCAATGGAATCGGGACCGAGATCCCGGTTCTCCGCAACATATTTAATGAACTGTGTTCCGCTCATCGAAAGCCTGAGCGCAGCAATATAGCTGTGGCGGTGCGGCTGGGTCGGATCGTATTCGAACGCCTTCCTGAAGCTCTCCGCAGCAAGACGGTACTTCATCATTCCGGCATATGAGTATCCGAGGTTGTGATATATGGTTCCCATAAATACGTTTCCTGCGGGAGAATTGTCACTTCCCTCCGCACTCCACTTATCTATGATATTTCTGTAAGCATGGATGGCCGCTTCGTAATTGCCGGATTCGGCAAGAGTATCGGCCTGCTTTTTCTGGCGCTCCATAACGGACATTCCCGCACCCATGGTAAGAGTCTTGACAATCTCAAATACCGTGCTCCTTTCGAAAAGGCCCGTGTACTCAAGGATATATCTGCAGAAATCTCCGAGGTTAGCCTTGCCGCCCAGGATACCCATCAGTGCGTCCGCAAGCTCGCGCAGTCCGAGATCCCTGTAGATCCATTCGAGAAGATTCTTGTTCATTATCTGGTCATCGATCAGCACGGCATTTTCGCGGAATGCAACGCAAAGCTCCTCTATGCAATAGACCGGTATCTCAATTCCGGGTATCACATAGGGAACCTGTGAATATATTCCTATTCCGAGTGAAATCCTTGATGCCATTACGGTAATGTGATCTCCTCTTCCCAAGTGTTGGCCTTGGTGTGCGTAAATGCACCGAGGCCCATGTCTTCTATCACCACGCTGAGCGTCTTTATTCCCGACATGGATGCGCTCAGTTTCATTCTTGTAAGCTCACCCTCATATCCTTCGAGAGTGATGATAACGTCGGAATTTCCTCCGCCCGTTATGGACGAAACGGAAAGTGTCACTTCATTTCCGCCCGAGATATAAAACTCAACGGATGACTCAGCCTCGTACCAGCAGGTTCCCGCATCGAGAAGTGCATAGTACACATCGGAGCCCTGGCTCAGAAGGCGCATTCCGATATTGCTGGACAGCTTGTCGTCTCCCAGGAAGATGTGGTCCGGATGATCGGACGAAACCCCTTTATCCTTACCGGGACGGCCCTCCGATAAAAGGTTCTTATCAAGGAGTGCGTAAACCGCTCCCTTGGAAAAGAGATTGGTACCTCCGAATACCTTGCCCTTGCTGCACATATACTTGAGCGAATTGGGAAGGGCTTCGCTGTCAAACTCCTCACCGACAAGATAATATGAATAATCACGTCCGAATGAGCATCCGCTCTGTACGGCCTTGAACAGTATCGCGTCGAACTCATCGGGAAGCGTACCCCTGCCCTGCGGAAGCTCGAAACATGTTGTATCGGCATGTACGACCTGCGGTCTGGTATTCTTGTTGACAGGAAGGCTTGTCATGCAGAGCTTTCTGTCGTCAACGGTAAAGAGCATGGGATTGGAATAGATCTTGTCCTCACCCTGATGCGATACGTAATGGTAGAAGCTCTCCGAGTGGGTCATGAAATAGACCTTGTCAGTCTTGATGTGAAGGCTCCTCAGCGATTCCCTGATAAGATCCATCGCATCCGTGGTGACCTCGGGAAGCGTGAACATGACGCCTTCCATCCTGTCGGAAGATCCGACATTCTGGAGAAGTCCGAACGCTCTCTTCAGATAAAGCGTAAAGAGTGAATCCGCACTGTAGACCAGTCCGTCTATCTGAGTATCCTCGCCGTCAAGTGCTTTTCTGTAGATATCTTCAACAAGAACGCTCTCTCCGGCCTCGGACGAAGCAAATGCCTCTTTGCCGAAAAACCACTGACCGGCGCCGTGCCTCTTGGAAAGAGCCATGGGAATGACATACTCCTCTGAACCCGCAACAAGAGAGACGGTACGGATCTCGCCGTGATCCGAACTGTAGCTGATGCCGCAGGAAGTGTCACCGATGTCAAATCCCACAATATACCTTTTTCCGCTGCCGCCGAAGCCGCCGGGAAGTTTTAACATATCACTCCAGACTGAACAACTTCTTGTTCATGTACTCCTTTTGATAATATTCGTCGTAAAGCTTGTCGAAGGTCTCGCCGTCCTGAAGGGTATTGCTGACGAGCATATCGGATATGAGTCCGAACCTTGTTCCTTCGGTCGGTCCGAGGACGTCGTTTTTCCTGAGCACTCCGCTCGTACGCAGCTCGGAAGTATTTCCCGTCTCCTCGGTTATGTAGTACTGAACACATTCACCGAAAAAGAGAATGAATTCCTTGAAGCATACTCCTCCGCACACTTCCCTCATCCGCTCTTCCCTGTACTTTCCGGTCTCGCCGGAATCGCTTGCGAATGTGTAGTGAATTACCGCCGTGTTACCCTCGGATGCTCTGTAATCTATGATCGTCCTGTCGCACATGACATCGAGGACTTCCAGCAGCTTCATTCTCAGCTCGCCCTCGGGGAACGAATCCTCGGAAAGAAAGCTCTGGAACATTCCGAGATGTATCCTTTCCTTCATCATCGTTCTGAGATGCTTTATGATCCTGACACGTATGTCATCATTTATCTCCTTGGGATTCTCGGAATAATACTTAAGGAACGCAAGTGCCGCCTCCTTGGGGAACTGCTCTCCTTCACTCGAAAGGTTTCCGAGTTCATCGAAGACTCCGGGAGATATCAGTTTCTCATGAACGAAATAGTCATAACAGGACTGGAGCAGGAATGCCTTGACAACTTCGGTATCCGGAGACTGCGTCAGGTAATCTGTGAATATCTCATTCCTTTCACCGACGAATGCTCCGCTGTAGAGCATCTGTACGAGCATTCTCTCTTCAAGGTTCTTACGGTCAACGCCGTATCCGCCCGCCATCTTCCAGATATTCCTCAGATCCTTGCACTGCCCGCGGTAATACTTCGAAAGATAAGAAAGGATTATTCCGTCCTTTTTGCCGAGGCTGATGCAGTAGATCGCGGATGCCGTGAGGACGGGATCCTCTTCCTCCGTGGATTCTGGCAGCTGCCTGTCAAGGAATGTCTGCATGTATCTGGGATCCGCAAAATACGGACCGCAGTTTTTGATGAGATCATAAATGGGCCTGTAGTCTGCGGTCATCAGCATGAGTCTCATAACTTCGCATCTGTTTGCCGGAGTCATGAGTTCGGGACGCGCGTGCTTAAGACCCGTAATAAGCGAAGAACGGTCACCCTTTTGTGCGAAATGATCGAGAAGCTTTAACAGATATTCATCCGCAGTATTTCTTTCAAGCTCCTCCGATGCCGCAAGATTCTGGTACCTGAGTATGTTATTGTCGTCGATCCTGTCGTCCTTTTTGGAGGATGACAGAGTTATCATATTGAATCTGTCGTTGTCATATACGCAGTCCGAAACAGCCTTCAGGAACTTGCCGGGAAGCATCAGCTTTTCGAGCGTGTAATCCCCGCTCTTTACATATCTGTTTCCGGATGCATCCTCGAGCGCGATCACATAATCGCTGCCGTAAACAGATATCCATCCTCCGCCTTCCCCGAGCTTGTATTCCCAGGGATGCTTAAAGCCTTTCTGATAAACATATGCCTTGACGAATCTGGAATCCGATGACTGGAGCCATACGGAAAAGAGCATATCGGCAAAGATCCTCGCATTGTTCCTGTCCAGCGAAGCGGGACTGAGCACATCGTAATAGACTGCCGCAAGATGTCTTGTGATGATGCCCTTTGAGATCTGGTCCATCGCAAAGCTTTCCATCTTGGGCTGATATACATCCATGAGATTTCCGAGTTCTCTCTTATGCCTGATCACATAGTGATACAGATACGCGGTATGAAGAGGATCGAGCGTATCGGACATGGAGAAATATTTAAGGACATTCATGGGGATATCATCAAAGGAATCCTCATCAAGGCTCATTACATAGTTCTCATAGAGATTGGTAAGCCTTATATCCTCGAGTGTGGCTTTCTTATACCAGGCTGCGGCTTCGCTGTCTCGTCTGAAGCTTCTGATGAGCTGCGAGCATATCTCTTCGAGTATGCGGTTATCGGGGCTGACCGTATACATCGCTTCAAGGTCCTTCAAAAGAAGTGGAAGTGCGGTCCTGCTCCTTCCCGAAATGTAGAGAAGATTTTCCTTCATCTCCTCTCCGAGAACTTTTTTCCTGAGTCCGAAGAGAATGGTCTGAAGGGTATATCTGTCCGGCTCGGATGCAAGTCTGGGATTGTCCTTGAGAAGCATTGCACCTTCCGCGAATATGGCAGGACTGTTGCAATCTTCCTCGCAGAGCTTCCTCATGGCATTCCACATACCTTCGGCATCGCCGTTTTCAAGGAAGCGAACCTTGGCATGGAGCCATCTTACTCTCCAGTCATCGCTGAAACGCTTGGACATATCATCGAGATGCCTGCGTGAACGCTTAGCGATCGTCTCATTGGGAAGTGATGTGCTGAGGTAATCCAGATATGCCATATCAAGAACGAAGGTCCTGGAATTGGACGCACGTCCTCTTTCATTCTTTTCGAGAAGCTCGCTCGCATATCTGCAGGTCCACTCGGCTTCGCTGTCCCTTCCCTGGATAAGGAGAAGGTGTGCCTGCATGAGCTTCGCGGTTATATCATACTCATCGAGGGTGAGCATCTGGTCAATGAGTCTGCCCATTTCGGCAATAAATGAGCTTCCGCTTGTAAGTCCGAGTATGCTGCGGATATAGCATTCCGTAACCCTGATGGAAAGGTTCTTCCTCGCACGCTGTGTCTTGGCACTTCCGACGCCTCTGTCAATGCTGAGCCATACGGGAATTACAAGTTCGGTATACGAATTAAAAAGAATGACCTTGCCGGGATGAAGTCCGGGTGCGCATCCCGACGGATCTACAAAGAGTTTCAAAGGACAGATGTTGCCGGAAAAGTCTGACACCGAAAGTGATTTGGTCTCGGTGAAGATAAAACTGCCTTCACATTTTACGGAAAGATTCGTATATCCCCAGCCGTCCTTATTGATCTCAATGCTTATCTCTTTGAGTTCGGAGGTTCTGTTCCTTGCGGATACATTCACATTGATCTCACCGCCGCGGTAATTGTATGTAACGCGGTTCTTCTTGCCGGCATAGATAAGGAATTCCTCAACGCCCTGCTCGGATCCGCGCTTATGCGAAAGGGCCTTGTAGGAAAGCTTGGTCTGAGTATCGGAATCGGCGATGACATAGGGGAACTCCCTGGAATAGAAAAGCTCTACGGCTTCGTCCCAGTTTGCCCTTGCAAGATTGGTGAAATGGAACAGATTCTTAACAGGCCCGATGGATGAATCGGGAACGGGCCTTATGATGTTAACGGTAAAAGGGATGTAGTACTCTCCCATATTTGAGATGACGGAAAATACACCTTTGATGGTGTCTCCTTCATTGCAGTATTCTTTTTTGAGAAGATATGTGATCTCTGAATCGGAACCGGTAAGAGTGTCGGAAATGAGTTCCATCCTCAGGTCAGAGGATATGACATTTCCCTCGGGAACGGTGCCCGCCGGCGAATAAACGTGAAATGACCCTTCATATTCCTCCCCCATCGGAATATCAAGCTCGATCCTGGAACAGGAAAAATCAAGAGACAGATCTTCAGATGTGTAATTGCCCTGTAAAATCCTCGAAAGAACCCGGCGCATTTACCCCTCACCATGCATTCACAAAGTTACTGAAATTATAGCAAATTTTCTGAATTTAGTAAACAAAAAAGCCCCGTAAAATACGGGGCTTTTGAGTATTTTCTGACTTTTATTTTTCGTCTGCGAGAAGCATAAGAATGTCGTTGCTTCTTGCGATGAAAGTTGCCATGTCGTCTGCGGAAAGAGGTGCCTGCTGGATCTTGGCAAGGTCGTATAGCTGCTCGCAGATGAGGCGGGTATTCTCACCGTCCTCATGCTCGGTGACATACTTGACGAGGGGATGTCCGGCATTGAGGATGAGGGTCTCTCCCTCGCTTCCGAAATCACCCATATCCATGCCTTTTGCGGCATACATCTTCATCATATCCTGCATACGCCTGGTCTCTTCGGAAAGGATGAGCATTGAAGCGACCTTCTTGTTCTTGAGCTTCTCGACCTTGATCGTGATCTTGTCCTTCTTGAGGACCTTCTTCATGATGCTCTCAACGGTCTTGGTAAGCTCTCCGAGCTCTTCCTCGGTCTTCTTGGATGTCTTGGTCTTCATTGCATCGGTGACATCGGCATCGATACGCTTGAACCTCACGCCCTCATTCTTGCTCTCAAGCTGCTGGATGAAAGGCATATCGATATTGTGTGTAAGGATGACCGCATCCATCTTGGCAGCCTTGAACATCGCGATGTACTGGCTCTGCTGGGTTGGATCCGTGACGTAGTAGATGGTCTTTTCCTTCTTCTCGTCCTCTGCTGCGTCTTCCTTTGCGTCAGCTTCCGCAGCCTTCTCTTCGGTCTCGCCCTCAGCCTTCTCGCCGTCCTCATCCTCTGTGTCGATGGGCTTGACTTCAAGGCACTCGGGAAGGGTTAAATACTTGCCGTAGATGTTCTTGAAGAGGATGTAATCGTTGATCTTGGTGCAGAACTTGTCATCCTTGAGGCACCCGAACTTGATGAAGGGAGCGATGTCGTCCCAGTATTTCTCGTACTCTTCCTTGTCGGTCTTGCACATTCCGGAGAGTTTCTCGGCTACCTTCTTGGTAATGTACTCGGAGATCTTGGTGACAAAACCGTCGTTCTGAAGCGCACTTCTCGATACGTTCAGAGGAAGGTCGGGACAGTCGATGACACCCTTTAAGAGCATAAGGAACTCGGGAATGACCTCCTTGATATTGTCAGCGATGAATACCTGGTTATTGTAAAGCTTGATGGTTCCCTCGAGAGAATCGTACTCCATGTTGATCTTGGGGAAATAAAGGATTCCCTTGAGATTGAAGGGATAATCCATGTTCAGGTGGATCCAGAACAAAGGCTCCTTGTAATCCTGGAATACCTTGCGGTAAAACTCGAGATACTGTTCCTTGGTGCACTCGGAAGGATTCCTTGCCCAAAGGGGATTGGGCTCGTTGATAAGCTCGGGACGCTTTTTGATCTTAAGACGCTCCTTGCCCTTAACCTCCTCGGTTCCGTCTTCTTTCTTTTCTACCGTGGGATGGATCTCTTCTACTACGATATCATCGTCTCTCTTATCCTCGAGGTCGATGGTCTCGGTGGAATCGTCATCCTTCTTGGTAAGATAGATTTCGGTGGGCATGAAACCGCAGTACTTCTTAAGAACCTCTCTTGCCTTGTACTCATTGCAGAACTCAAGGCAGTCCTCATTTACAAAAAGAGTGATCGTGGTTCCGACCTCAGCCTTGTCGCCGTCCTTAATGCTGTAAGAGGTGCTTCCGTCGCACTCCCAGTGAACGGGCTTCGCATCCTTCTTGTAGGAAAGGGTGTCGATATGGACTTCATTGGCGACCATGAATGCGGAATAGAATCCGAGTCCGAAATGTCCTATGATCTGGTCGGAATTGCTCTTGTCCTTATACTTCTCGATGAAATCGGTAGCGCCGGAAAATGCGATCTTGGTTATATACTCCTCAACCTCATCGGCGGTCATTCCGAGTCCGTTATCGGTGATGGTGATGGTCTTGGCAGTTGGATCGACTTCTACGCCTATCCTGCCCTTGAAGCCTTCGGGAAGCTCATACTCTCCCATCATGTCGAGCTTCTTGAGCTTGGTAACGGCATCGCATCCGTTAGAAACAAGCTCACGATAGAAAATATCGTGGTCCGAATACATCCATTTCTTGATTATCGGGAATATATTTTCGCTGTCTATCGAAAGATTTCCCATTTTTTCGTTCATATTATACGCCTCCTTAAACGCGGCAACCAAATGCCACATTTCTTCAACAAAAACTATATTAGGACCCCATCCGCGCAAAGTCAATAAAAAATTAGCACTCAAATCAAAAGAGTGCTAACAAAGTGCCGCAAACCCGCAAATTTACTGTATTTTCTGAGTTCTAAAACTTTTCTAAAATACCCGTCAGTTCCCTTCCGCCCTGTTCATCCGTGCAAAACAGGGGGACGGCGGAGCCGTCCCGGTTGGTTATTCGTCATCCAATTCCGACAGGTACATGTCGTGGATCATGTCGAGCTGTGCGATCATCGTGGTCGCTTCCCGCCCGTAGGCTTTGGAGCATTTATGAGAGACCTTGGAGTGTTCTTCCTGGTGGTCGTCCATCTCCACAGTCATCTTGACGGCACCGATCTCAAGCTCATTGTCGAGATGCGCTATGACCTCGTCTATGAACTCATCGGTCGCTTCCCTCTCGGGATAATCTATTCCTCTGTATCTGTCTTCATGCATAGGATCACTCTTCCGTATTACCGAGACCCGCTTCGATATTGGCTGCGCGAAGAAGGGTTCTGATCGAGTCGCGGTCGAGGTTAAGCTGCTCGCCGAAGGGATTGATGGTAACACCCTTAACATCATTGACGGAAAGGGCATAGTCGAGAAGCCAGATGATACCGGTCTCGAGAAGCTCGTGTCCGGCACCGAGGGTCTTCTGCTCACTCGATGTGAAAGCGGGGATCCATGCTCCGTCGGGAGCACCGACAAGGCTTATGGAAATAGGTCTGGAACCGTCCGCATTCTTCTCATCGGCAACATCATCAAAGGTGGCACCCTTTTTGAGAATCCTCACGGAAGTAAGAACGGAATCGTTTCTGTTGATGAAGGAAACGAGTTCTTCCCTGAGCTTAAGATTGTTGTCTTCGTTCTTTTTGAAAAGATATGCATTTACAGCTTCTTCAAGTGATGCACAACCGTCATTAAGTGCCATGGCAACCTCCGTTTCTGAACGCCTTTACTCGTATCTGTAGTCCGCATTGTCATTTTTGAAATTCGGATTGTAGCAGGAATCGAAGCCCTTCATTGAAGGATGGATCTCGTACAGTCTTTCCATCTCGGCGATCCTGCGCTTTGTCTTTTCACTGTTCTCCGCATCGAGTCCGCGGCTTACCGATTCGTAATGCGTAAGCGCCACGTCGGGTCTGAGGACATTGTAATAACCGAGTTCAAGTAGTGAAAAACATAATGCAACATCATTATAAGCCACGGCAAAGGATTCATCAAAGCCCCCTGCCTCTTTGTATTTCGATGCTTCCATCATAAGTGCGGCACCGGTGACCACGCTGAAATTGTAAGGAAGAAGGTTTCTTCCTCCGTACATTACCACTCCGGTATCCTCTATTCCGTAGAATGCATGTCCGGGACCGACCGCGGTATTGACTACACCGCAGTGCTGGATGGCATGCCCTTTGGGATAGTAGAGCTTACAGCCGACCGCTCCGACATGCGGAAGCTTTGCATGTCCCGCCATTACCCCCAGCCAGTTGTCGCCGGCAACCTTTATGTCATCATTCAGGAAAAGAATGATATTTCCTTTGGCATGAGATGCGCCCTTGTTGCACATCCTCGAGAAATTGAACTGCTCGGGTTCGTGAAAATACGAATCACCGTAGCCGGAAAGAAGCTTCTCATACTTAGCCTTATTCTTCTCATCCGATCCGTTGTCCACAACGATGACTTCGTACCTTACGCCTGCTGCCACGCTGTGAATGCTGTCGATACATCTTTTCAGCACCTTGTAATTATCCTTGGAAGGAATGACTATGCTGACGAGGTCATCATCTGAAGTCGCGTAAACGGGATAACACTGAACGACTTCCTTTAACGGACACCAGACTATATCGCCTTTGAAGCCTCTTCTTTCAAGTGCTTCCTTTTTAAGGTTTACGCTTGCATCCTTCAAGTATTCCTTTGCACCCATATCAAGTGCGGTGGAACCGGTTATCTCCCTCCAGTGGTACAGAACCTGGGGAACATGTCCTATCCTGTCAGTGATCTCCGAAATACGCATCACAAGATCGTAATCCTGCGCTCCGTCGAATCTCTTATCAAATCCGCCTACCTTGTCGACCATACTCTTTCTGATCATGCAGAGATGACAGGTATACATTATCGACATGAACGAATCGGGTGACCAGTCGGGCTTGAACTTGGGATCGTGCCGGAGAGTTCCGTCCTCGGAGAGCATATCCTCGTCGGAATAGACCATATCGGTATCGGGATGATCGTTAAGGTAACGCACCATCTCAAGAAGCGAATAAGGCTCGAGGGTATCGTCATCATCTACGAGTGCAATGAACTCACCCTTTGCGATTGAAAGAGCCGAGTTGGTATTCTCCGATATCCTTCCGTTTTCTTTCCGGTAGAAAACATGGAAATTGTCATACTTTGCTTCGTATTCCGAAAGTGTTTCCTTTACCGAAGGAAGGCTTGAATTGTCATCGGAAACACAGACCTCGAAATTCTCATAGGTCTGTGACATGCACGAATCGAGACAGGGTCTTAAGAATCTGTCCTCTATGTTGTAAACGGGAATGATGAATGAAACGAGCGGTCTGTAAGACAGATCGTCAGTGTGGGAAATCTCCGACTCTCTCTGTCTTACAAGCTCATCATAGGGAACAGGCTTGATCTTTCCTATGCAGACAAGGAATGCTTTCTTAACACTGCTTCCGGTAAAGATCATCCTGAAAAAATGTCTTATCCTCAGAAAACCGAGTTTTATGACCGTGCGAAGACCCTTTTGTTTAATTTTCTGTATCAGAAAACGGATCATTTAGGGTAATACGAATCCTACTTTTTTATAAACCTTCATGAGAGTCTTGTATGCAACTCTCGAAGCTTTCTCCGCGCCGTCCTTATATACCGACTCCAGGTATGCCTTGTCCTTCATGATCCTGGATGCCTCCTCCCTAATGGGACGAAGTGTCTCGATGACAGCCTCACCGACAGCGGGCTTAAATACACCATAGCCCTTTCCTTCGAATTCCTTTTCGATCTCTTCAAAGCTCTTGCCGGTAACGGTCGAATAGATATTCATAAGGTTCGATACGCCGGGCTTACCCGCCTTGTCGTATCTTACGCACTTTTCGGTATCGGAATCCGTGACCGCACGCTTGAACTTGCGCGCGATGGTATCGGGATCGTCCATAAGGAATACACAGCCCTCGGGGATCGACTTGCTCATCTTGGATTCGGGCGTGGTGAGTCCGTAGATCCTGGCACCGGTCTTGGCGATATAAGGCTCGGGAATCTTGAACACATCTCCGTATACGGAATTGAAACGGATGGCAATGTTCCTGGTAAGCTCCACATGCTGCTTCTGATCCTCTCCTACGGGAACAAAGTCCGGTCTGTAAAGAAGAATATCGGAAGCCATGAGTGAAGGATATGCGAAAAGTCCGGCATTGATATTGTCCTTGTGCTTTTCGGACTTATCCTTGAACTGTGTCATTCTTGAAAGTTCGCCAAACATGGTATAGCACTGAAGCACCCATCCGAGCTGTGCGTGTGCGGGAACCTGTGACTGAATGAAAAGAGTATTCTTTTCGGGATCGAGTCCGCATGCGATATACAGGGCAAGCTGCTCGAGAGTTCTTCTTCTGAGCTCGGCCGGCTCCTGTCTTACGGTAATGGTATGAAGGTCTGCCATAAAGTAAAAGCAGTCGAATTCTTCACTTCTTGCGCCCCAGTTCTTGATTGCTCCGAGATAGTTGCCCAGATGAAGATCTCCGCTGGGCTGGATGCCCGAAAGCATTACCTTCTTTGCGGGCGCCTGTGACTGCTGTGTTTCGATTTCACTCATTTTGATCTCTCCGTTTGTTTATTTCTTGAATCCGAGCTCGGCATGATGACGCTCTTTTTCTTCGTACATCTGCGCATCCGCAGCCTTGAGCAGATCCTCGGGATTCTTGATATTTTCCTTGGGATAGAACGCGAGTCCGCAGCTGATGCTGAGGCTCATGGGGAAAGCCTTTCTCGAATTAAAATCTTCAAGATTGGCTCTCAGGTCTCTCATATAACTGTCGATCATCCTGGGGTCGTCAACCTGGGGAACGATCACAACGAACTCATCTCCTCCGTATCTCGACAGGAAATTGTGTCCCTGTGAGAAGGATTTTCTGATTATCTCTGATACTTCTCTGAGCGCAACGTCACCCATATCATGTCCGAGGTTATCGTTGATGAGCTTGAATTTGTCCACATCCATAAGGATGAGTGTGAGTCTTTCTTCGGATTCGGGATGTACTCTTTCGAGCATGTACTTGTCGAGGCTTCCTCTGTTGTTGAGACCGGTGAGTGCATCGATCGATATTTCATCCCTGGATCTGTTGATGTAAAGGAGCAGCATGCTGATACTTGTAAGCGGCCAGATAAGGCTGATGCCGTACATCTGAAGCTGGATGACCGCACCCACGAAAGGAGCAACGACAAATCCCGCAAGTATCAGATACTCTCTCTTGGTGCTAGCAAGCTTCTCCTGAGTTCTCTTGTAAAGAACCCATAAGCTTATTCCGAGAAGATATCCCATGACAAGGAGCGCGATCGGATTGCTGAGCGGTCCTCTTAAGTATCCGTTAGATTCGGTGATCTTAAATACCGCTCCTGTAAAAGGATTGATGATCATGAGCAAAAGAGTGATGCCGAAAGGAACATAC
>JAFWUY010000135.1 GCA_017524035.1 Lachnospiraceae bacterium
ATTCCGGGAGGCATCTGGTCGATAAAGCAGAAAATACAATTGTTCGAACATCTCCTGTACGTGTCCATAAGACCGTTTTCGAACACAATACCGAGATCCTCGTTCTCGCCCTTTTCTATGTCGTATTCCCATTCCTCACCGTCGCGGAGAACGGTGAGTAAAAGACTGTCTGACATTGTGTAAAACTGATAATCGAAGATATCTTCTATCTCCTGATCATCTATCCTTATTACAATATCGCCGGGCAAAATGCCCAGCGAATCTGCAATCGAACCTTTATTAACGCTTTTTATGATATGGCTTTTGCTCAAATGAAACTCCGGATCAGATCTCTACATTCAGACGTGCATTGTAATTCTCTAGAACCGCATGCATCTTCTGGGTGTTATCCATAACGTTGGACATGGATGAATCATGGTTCATAAAGTCTATGATCGAAGCAATGAACTTACACATATCGGCTTCGATGAAATAGGGTCTGTCATATATCTCGGGAGGCAGATAGGTCAGATTCGTGGTGATGACCCTGTCGAAATATCCCTTCTCGTATGCCCTGTCAAAATTGTCGAGTCCCTCGGTGAAAAGACCGAAAGTGGTACAGATGAATACACGTCTTGCATTCATCTCCTTAAGCTGTCTTGCGGTATCTACCATCGATCCGCCGGAGGAGATCATGTCATCGATGATAACGACATCCTTGCTGTCGATATTGTCACCGAGGAATTCATGAGCCACAATGGGGTTCTTGCCGTTCACGATCTTTGAATAATCACGTCTCTTATAGAATGTACCCGTATTGAGACCGAGAACATTTGCAAAATAGATAGCCCTTTCCAGAGCACCTTCATCGGGAGCGATAACGACCATATGATCCTCGTCGACTATAAGATCGTCCTCGTTCGTAAGAAGAGCCTTGATGAACTGATAAGGAGGCATGAAATTATCGAATCCGATAAGGGGAATGGAATTCTGCACCCTGGGATCGTGCGCATCAAAGGTTATGAAATTGGCCATGCCCATATCGCTGAGTTCCTTGAGCATATAAGCACAGTCCATCGATTCACGTCCGTGTCTTCTGTGCTGTCTTCCTTCGTAAAGGAACGGCATGATGACATTGATACGGTATGCTTTGCCGTCGATCGCGGCGATCATTCTCTTAAGATCCTGATAGATGTCATCCGGAGACATATGATTTTCAAATCCGTTCATCTTATATGTGAGCGAATGGTTGGTGACATCGACAAGAATAAAAAGATCCTTGCCTCTTGTGGACTGCTGTATATGGCACTTTCCCTCTCCGCTTCCGAATCTGGGAATAGAAAAAGGAACCCTGTAATCATCCATCTGGTATCCCTGGAAGGCGGGATCGTTCTTGACAAGATCGTTATGAATATCCTTACGGAATGATGCAAGATACGAATTTACACGGTCCCCCTTCATTCCGAACGAGGGATGGACCAACAGTCCGAGCTGTCCCACAGGCATTGAGTTTTCAAGTTCAAGTACGTTAGGCATATATTTCTTCCTGTCTTTAAAAAATTTTTACGTTACAGATTATATCACAAATAAGTGCAGACCCTTATTGCACTTTACTCGGGATCGATTTTTTTATCTGCAAGCTCGGAGCTGAATTCGGGGATGGAAATACTCGTCACAAACATATCACCGTCAACAATGACCTTGAATGTTCCGCCCTGTGCCTGTGTGAGGCTCTTGGCGATAAAGAGTCCCAGTCCGCTGCCTTCACCGCTCCTGCTCTCGTCACCCCTTATGAATCTTTCCGTCAGCTCATCCCCCTGGAATCTGGGTCTTATCGCGGACACATTCTTGATCTTGATATAAGCGACACCGTCGGATGCGGTATAGTCTACATAGACCCTTGTTCCGTTCATCGCATACTTACAGATATTTTCAAACAGGTTATCGAATATTCTCCAGGTGCAGCCGGGATCGGTATAAATATATGCCCTGGGGAAATCGTTTTTAACAAGTTCAAGACCGGAATTTTCGAATCTGCCTTCATACTCTCCGAGAGCCTGGTTCAAAAGCTCGGTAAGATCCGTCTTTTCCCTGTTAAGCTCAACCTGTCCCGAAGAAAGCTTGGAAGCTTCCAGGAGATCTTCGAGAAGCTTTTTGAGCTTGATCGATTTTTCACCGATGACCGAAAGGTATTCCTTCTTCTTTTCTTCGGTGAGATTTTCCCTTTTGAGAAGGTCCGAATAATTGATTATCGAAGTAAGCGGTGTTTTAAGATCATGTGAGACATTGGTAATAAGCTCGGACCTTAACTGTTCCTCCATGAGTGATGATTCGACCGCAGTTTTTATTCCGTCACCGATATTGTTGATGCTCTCCGCAAGATTCCTGTTTTCATAACGAAGATTTGAAACATCGATCTTATAATCGACCTCACCGGCCCTTATCTTGGCAATTCCGTCAAGCAGTGCCCTCTTTTCCGCCGTAACAAGGAAAAGAGTAATGCCGACGAAAATATCGATGAGAACGAGCACGGAAAACACGATCGCACATACGGCAACGTTCTGCATATTCATAATTCCGTAGATCGTACCGCCGACGTTGACCGCAAGAAATGCAATATAAGGAATAAGTATGAACCATGACGATGCGGAACCGCCCGAATAAATAAGTGCAAACCAGTCAAAAAACATCTTGATCCTCTTGAGGAAAGAATACTCAAAGAGAACACCGGCCCTTATCCTTCTGACCAGGGAGAAAACAAGGAATGCGACGGTAAGCGAAAGCAGGAAACCGAACATTCCGAATACAAGATACGATGAAATCCCCGCATTTTTAAACGGTCCGCCGTTTTCAAAAGTGACCCTGCAATAATTTACATTGATAAGCTGTTTCAGATAATCGAAGTAAAATCTTGCAATGTAAAATGCGACCACCGAAAAGATGACCATCACTTCGATCCATATCTTATCCTGGGGGAATACCCTGAATTCCTCGCCTTCGTCGGTATATTCAACTCCCGTGATAAAGAGCAGATATACAAAAAGCGCAAGATAGATAAACGAAAGAAATGCTATAACGATGGTGAACAGTCCGGATATCTGTTTGACGGAATCGTATCTGTAAAGAAGGTCATAATAGATATCGTTGGCCCTGGACGTAGTATCGTCTATATACATCCAGACATGGGTATTGTTCGGATATACGTCGGGATAGATCTTTATGACATCGGTGATTACATTTTCCCCGATATCGGAAAGCGTTGAATACTCAAGATCGTTATAATAACAGATGATGTAATGCAAATGGCTTGAGTATATATCCGCAAGCGAAGCGTCATCATATTTCACGGAATCCGGATAATTGGTAAATACTCTTGTCGCACCCTCCTCATCCCTGGTCCTGATGGTATATACAAGATTCGATTCGCCGTTTTCGTATATTTTTTCACCTTCCCTGTAAACATCATAAGCGGCGGAAAAGAGCGAGGAAGTAACCTTGAGTTCATCTATGGCGGTAAAATACCCGTCCCAGTTTCTGATCGAATCCTTATAATTCAAAAATGAAGTAAACCCCGCCTCATCAACGATGGGTTCTTTAAAGGTTACATAGATCATTCCGTCATCCCAGCTGGAAAGAGAAACAAGATCCGGATATTCCCTTGCACAGTACTGGGCGACAAGATTGGTAAGATCCGTAGGAGAAGTATTGCGGATCGCCCTTAACAGGTTTTCATCCACATCCTCATCGGTATCTTCTGTTACATTTGTGGTATATTTCTCGGAAAACTTATATCTGTTAAGAGTTTCAAAACCGATGAAATAAAGATTTCCGTAAGGGTCGAGGGCAAAGTTTTCGGCATAGAGCGGATCTCCGAAATAATAAACGAAATCCTGGACAGCAAGACTTCTTTCGGTGTACTCAATCCCTCTTCTTCCGAGATTGATGAGATCAGAAAGATAAAGCTTGATGCTTACCTTATAGGTTCCGTGATAATAATCCGATAATTCGACGATCCTGTTATCCTTGATCCCGTTCTGTGCGCCGAGTATTTCCTTTGCGGCGGTATACTTCATGATATCGGATGCCTGATGGGAAAATATATCGGTGATAATATCGTCTATCTCTTCGGTTTCACGGGAAGGGAACGGATTTAGAGCATACCTCGAATCACCTCCGAGATAGCTTACGGAAATATAACTGCAGAAGAAAATATCGGCCAAAAAGAGTACGGAAATAAATGCACATAAGTGCATTCCGAGATGGAACATCAGTTTTTTGGCTCTGGTCTTTTTCATATGTCTTCTATCTTATATCCGACTCCCCATACGACTTTAAGGAACTGAGGCTGTCCGGGATCGATCTCGATCTTCTCCCTGATGTGCCTGATGTGTACCGCAACTGTATTATCAGTGGCAATGGGCGCTTCGTTCCAGATCGATTCATAGATCTTGTCGGTCGAAAATACGGTTCCCTTATTCTTGAGAAGAAGGAGAAGGATATTATATTCGATGGGTGTAAGCTTAACGGGCTGGGAATCAACGGTAACGCTCTTCGTCTCATCATTGATGCTCAGTCCGCCGCAATTATAGATATGGTTATTGCCTTCATTGATACTGCCGAGAAGGGTGTATCTCCTGAGATTGGATCTTACTCTTGCGGTGAGTTCCGCAGGAGAAAAAGGCTTGGTGATATAATCATCGGCACCCGCATTGAGTCCTGTGACCTTATCGTTTTCCTCTGATTTTGCGGAAAGGAAAATAATGGGAAGCGTACTTGTCTCCCTGATCTTCTCCGCAACCTCGATCCCGTTCATCACAGGCATCATGATATCGAGTATAACAAGCTGGATATCCTCTTTTCCGAGTATTTCAAGTGCATCGGCTCCGTTATATGCCTTATAGATGATGTGCCCGTCATCTTTAAGATATACCTCGATCGCCTCAACTATATCTTTATCATCATCACAAACAAGAATATTTGCCATAGTCACCCCACGTAGTAAAATGCGTTTTCTATATGTTTTATTTCATCACCGACAATACCGATACAGTCATATCTGACCTGATGATTCGAATATTCACGGTGTGAGTTCAGATAATATGCGGAAGCACGGCTTATCTTCCGCTGCTTGGCAGTATCCACTGCCTCAAGAGGATATCCTCTCTTTAAGCTCTTTCTGTATTTGACTTCCGTAAATACAAGCTTGTCGTCCGGCGATACGGAAATGATATCTATCTCACCGAACTTGTTGAGTTCATTTCTGGCGATTATCCGGTAGCCCTTCTTTTTGAGATATTCAATTGCCATGGTCTCATGAAAAGAACCTTTTTCCCGGTTATCCGTCATTTCAGCTTACTCTTGATCTTATCCATTGAATCCACGAAGATCAGTATCTCTGCCACAACCTCGTATAGCTCGGGAGGTATCAGATCTCCGATCTCCAGTTTTGATAGAGTGTTTGCAAGCTTATCATCCTCATGTATGGGGACATCGCTTTCCTTTGCTTTTTCGATTATCCTGTCGGCCAGTGCCCCTTTACCCGAAGCAATGACCCTGGGCGCCTCATCGCTCGGATCGTATTCGAGGGCTACCGCTGTTTTTATTTTCTTCTTTTCCTCAGCCATTATGCCCTCACATCAAAAGATCTCATTCCTGCCTGAAACGAACCGCCCATACCGCCGGCATGCAAAAGAAGGAGATTTACTCCGCCGTCTTCCAGCGCGTTTTCTTCGGGAGAATCTTCAACACCCTTCAGGGACATCTTACAGGACAGATCGTATCCTCTCTTGTTAAGTCTTTCATTGAGAATATGAATGTTCTCCTCAAGGAAAGAAAGTATCTCATCATCGGCAACCGTAAAGTTGGTCTGAACCTTTCCTCCGGACTTAATGTCCATCGACACATATACGTCAACAGGTCCCAGGTGGTCCATATCGAGATGCATGAATGCGGTCACTGTCGAATCATCGGAAGACATGTTCTTCCTGTTGGAATAAACATACAGGTCTCCATGTGCGTTATCACCGCCCGAAAGCTTGAGCGGAAGCTGGATATAGGCATACATCTGATTTATCTGGTTAAGGAAATCCAGATTGGAGCCCATATTATCCGCAGCCTGAAAAGCGGGGGTATTCTGTGCGTTAACGCTTGCGAGACCGTCCTTTATAATGTTTATCTGCTCTCCGAGTCTCTTATACAGAGCTTCGACCTTATCCTTATCGGCAACCTCGGAAGGAGAAATGCTCCACTGATCCTTAAGCACTCCGAAAACAAGATCTCTTACGGAAACTGATGAGACGAGTTCCTTTAATCCGCCTATATTTCCTTCGGCAAATGCCTTCGCCTGAAACGCAGAGATATCCTTAAGAAAGCTCTGAAGGTCCGCAGGTTTGTAATTCGCTTCGCCCGTGATCTGTCTGAACACATCGACGGCACGGCTGAAATCCTCTGTGATCGAAGAAGCATGTGCGGGTGAATCGGAAGGAATCGCACCCGTATTTACGTTTTCAGGCTTCTGAAGAACATTATCCGTGTCAGCTTTTGACGTCTGTCCCGACTGCAGCGCTTTTAAAAGCTCGAGCGCCCTGGAAGCAGGGTCTGAATCCGCTGCGGTTTTAACGGCTTCTTCGGTCACATTACCCGAAGAAGCTTCCGAAGAGACCGTATTTATCGCGGTCCCGGCATCGCCCGTACCCGTGGCTCCGGAATCACCCGATTCCTCTGTAAGGTTTACGTTTTCGGTGCCGGAGACTTCGGCCTGCGAAGAAGCACCCGGATCAGCACCCTGAACCATATTTTCCGATACGAGAGGATCACCGGTTTCGGACATATAGGATGTGACGGATTCGATAAGTGATGACATGACCCTTGATGCACCGGCCGTATCTCCTCCGGAAACAAGGTCGAGGAGAGCCTGATCCGTCTTCTCGGCAATGGTCTGCATTCCCTGATCTATCTGATATGAAAGATTCTTGTAACTTTCGATATTGGCAAGGTTTGACTCATTTATCCGGAGCCCGAGCTTTGCCAGATCCACGGCATCACCGATCTTTGCTCCGGGATTGTTCAGAATGCTTTCATACATTCCCGCAAGCGACTGCCTGTCAATCGACAGTCCGGCCTTCATCATCTCGGTTGTCATGGCGAGGGAAGTATCGTTGACCGGAAGCGAAGCCTGATCCAATGCTTTGAGAACGCTGATATCCGCAGAGGTATTGGTAAGCAGCGGAGATATCCTGATCGAATTTCCGGAATTTCTTATCTCAAAAGATACTGTCTGTCCCTCGGAGATATTCATATCAGATGACAGCCTGGCATTGACAAGATTTCCGTTTGAAAGCCTGAGTGTGACATTCTCACCCGATGTATTTACGACCTTGGCGGAAAATGTATCTCCGTTCTTCATTTTGGCCAAAGTCGCAGCACCTTCCCCCGAAACATCGGAGGCAGGTTTTTCAGGAACATTCTTTATCGGATTTAAAAAGATGTCACTGATAGCGCTCATACGTAATCATGGATAAAACTTCTTCTGTGTATGGGAGTCGGTCCGTATTTTTTCAATGCGGCGATATGCTCGGCGGTCCCGTATCCGACATTCTTGGCAAAGCCGTATTCGGGATACTGCTTATCATATTCAAGCATCAGACGGTCCCCTGTTACCTTTGCGAAAATGCTTGCCGCACCGATGGAAATGCTCTTAGCATCCCCCTTTATTATGGGAACCTGCATGATATCCACACCGGGTATGGTGACGGCATCGTTCAGAAGCAGGTCGGGCGCAGGATCAAGCTTTGAAACAGCAATCCTCATGGCTTCATATGTTGCCTGAAGAATATTTATCTCATCGATCCTTGCAGGTTCTACGATACCTACGGCAGCGGATACAGCTTTTTCTTTTATCTCGTCATAAAGTCTTTCTCTTACTTTTTCGGAGAGTTTCTTGGAATCGTTTATATAAAGTATGTCACAGTCCCTGGGTAAAATGACCGCACCGGCAACGACCGGTCCTGCGAAAGGTCCTCTTCCGACTTCATCTATTCCGCAGATGAACATATGATCCGAATACCGTCTCTCATATTCTCCGAGATCGTAGATCCTCTTCTTTTCCGCAAGGAGCTTATCGTATCTCTTCCGGGCTGCTTCAAGCAGTTTTACGACTCCGGACCTGTCATCTTTCTCATAAAGGCTCATCACGTAAGGAAGGGATTCATCATCGGTTTCGGCAAGTCTTTTTTTGATATCGGATATGCTCTCCATCAATCTATACCGCCCATCTTTGTTACGGGGAAAAGTCTGAAAACGGCTTTTCCGATAAACTCATCCTTTGTTACGGGGCCGACATTTGGATATCTCGAATCCATTGAATCATTCCTGTTGTCACCCATTACAAAATATTCGTTCTCACCGAGCGTGACAGGTTCCGCAGCGGTTCCGAGTCTGTCCGCACGGATCACTTCTTTTCCGTAATTCTCTTCGAGAACTTCTCCGTTTATAAGAATGCTGCCGTCTTCAAGAATCTGTACGGTTTCGCCCGGCAGACCGATTATCCTTTTGATAAAGAAGGTATTTTCGGCATACTTGTAAGGAAATACAACAACGTCAAATCTCTCGGGATCGTTGAATCTGTATGTGAACTTATTTACCCATACGCTCTCACCGTTAAACAGTGTATCGTTCATGGAGCTTCCGTCCACTACCGATCTCTGACCTACGAATTTAAGGACAAATGCCGCAAGCAGGAATACTACGAGAAAATAGACGCCCGTGCTGAAAGCTTCTTTCAGAAATTTATTGGTTTTGGCTTTACTGCTCATTGCTTAAGGTTCCTCCAAAGTCATGCGTCCGAGCTTGCCGCTTCTCAGTTCCGAGAGCAGGGTTTCGGCAGCCCTTCTGATATCCGGAACGGCGCCCTTGAGGATAAGACCGTTTCTTTCGGCAACGGCCTTAAGAACATCCTCGGGTTTTTCATTACAGGATATCCCATATTTCGAAACTGTCGCATCGGGATAAATATCCCTTAGCAGCAGTATGGTTTCCGATGCAAGAAGAATGGTATTCAGTATCTGGTCATTAATGCTTCCGACAGCCGCAAGCTTAAGTCCGACGCTTCTGTCCTCGAACTTTGGCCAGAGTAATCCCGGAGTATCAAGGAGCTCGATACCCGCACCCGTCTTGACCCACTGGTTGCTCCTTGTTACACCCGGCTTATTCCCGGTCTTTGCCGGAGCTTTGCCGGTGATCGAATTGATCAGCGTGGATTTTCCGACATTGGGAATGCCGCATACCATCGCCCTGATGGGACGGCCTACGATACCTCTTTTACGGTCACGTTCTATCTTCTCGGCACAAACGGTCATCGCAAGTTTCCTGACAGCATCCGAGGCCTTCTTTTCCCTTGCGTTCAGGACAAGGCTCTCAATGCCCTTCTCCTTGAAATATGCGGTCCAGAGTGCGGTCTTTCTTTCATCCGACAGATCGGCTTTGTTAAGAACGGCCATTCTGAACTTGCCCTTTGCGAGCTCATCTATATCGGGATTTCTGCTTGACAGAGGTATCCTGGAATCAAGAACCTCAATGCAAAGATCCACAAGTTTTAATTCTTCCCTGATAGCCCTTACGGACTTTGTCATATGTCCGGGGTACCAGCCGTAATCATTACCTGCCATTTAATTCACCATATGCATTCCCGAATCGCCTTGGGGAAAAGCAAGCCAGACTTTTC
This sequence comes from Lachnospiraceae bacterium, assembly GCA_017524035.1. Taxonomy (GTDB): domain Bacteria; phylum Bacillota; class Clostridia; order Lachnospirales; family Lachnospiraceae; genus AC2028. The sequence continues at coordinate 9,701 of JAFWUY010000135.1, forward strand.
CGATGATGTATCTGCTTTCGACGGGACCGATATTGGCGCTTCTTGAATCATCGGAATCGGTCAGGTCGTCACTGAGGACAAAGTAGTTTCCCTGTTCAAGCGTAAGTTCATTTGAAGCAAGCCCGGCTTCGGTTACCCTTCCTGAAACAATATCGGAGGGCGAACCGTTAACATACAGAACACCGTCCTGTATAAGAACCTTGTCGCCCGGCACGGCCACAACCCTTCTCATATAGTAATGTGTATTTTCATTTCCGTTCGGAAGAAAGATAACAACATCACCCGGCTTGGGCTGGGAAAGCTTATAAATAAAGCGGTTTACCAAAACTTTCTGGTCGCTTATAAGTGCGGGCTTCATTGAATCGCCGGATACGGTCGTGCTCATACCGAAGAAATACACAAGTATGAAAGCGAAAAGAAGACTGATCAGAATACCTATGATCAGATGAACCGTATCACGTAAAAAATCCTCGCTGAACCTGCGTCTTTTTTTGTAAAAATAATATCCGTCCTGTCTCACTTTAAGAAGCTTAAATACAAGCTAAAACCACATTTGCATAATCTTTGTAATTATACCATAAACACGTGATTTCTTGAATAAAAAGCACATAAAAAAAGCCGGTGCATAAGCACCGGCTTTAAAGTCTGAGATCAGATTATTTAACAGCTTCCTTAACCTTAGCAGCCTTACCGACTCTGTCTCTGAGGTAGTTAAGTTTTGCTCTGCGAACCTTACCTTTTCTGACTACTTCAATCTTCTCTACATTGGGAGAATGAAGGGGCCAGGTCTTCTCAACGCCTACGCCGTTGGAAATCTTACGTACGGTGAAGGTCTCACGGTTTGATCCGTTCTGTCTCTTGATAACGGTTCCCTCGAAGATCTGGATTCTGGACTTCTCGCCCTCTACGATACGGTTGTGAACCTTAACGGTATCACCTACGCTGAACTCGGGAACTTCGCTCTTAAGCTGTTCGTTTTCAATTTCCTTAATGATGTCTGACATAATATATACTCCTTCTCTTAGCTCTGTCTATAAGACCCCTGCCTTATGACAGCTCCTACGGATGTTCATAATAGCTATAGAGCTAACAGCGGACCACCTTTTAACGCAACATTGGTAATTTATCATAAGTCAACATAAAATGCAAGCAGATATTGATAAAATCGGCTTTTTAGTTTGAAATCGGACGGAAATCTCAGTCAACAAGCGTTTTCCTGAGCACACGGGACGAATAAAAGCCCATCCTGAGCGCATTATTTATGCTTTCTTTATCCGAAGGATCAAGGAATTCGTAATAGGTCCTGCCCTTCTGAAGACTCTCCGCAACCTTCTCCTTAAGGTGCATGCCAAATTCACCGTATTCCCTGACTCTCTGTGTGGAAAGCGGACTTTTTTCGGTAAATGCGACCATCACAGATTCAGTAAGCTTTCCGTCATACATGGGATCGGGTGCATTCAGCAGAATGATATCCCTTACTTCGGGAAGATGGTCCGATATGGTCCTTTTTACGATATCGGCATCATATCCGTCGATTATCGGATTGGTCTTGGCAAAGCCTCCCGCATAAAGGGTCTTGTCATTATGATCCTGCAGCAGGTAATATGAGACGCCGGCGTAAAGGATATCGGTATCGTCATAAAGCAGAGCTTCTATGGCGGGGATATTCTGAACCCTTGCCTGTTTCATCCTGCCTATAAGTTCTTCCTTGCTCCGGTAGACGAGATAGAGATCGGGTCTTCCCGCCCTTGTCCTTTCTATACTCCTCTCAAGCCTCCAGTTCTCGATATCGGCATGGTTTCCCGTTGTAAGAACATACGGAACCGCTTTGTCATGCCAGATCTCGGGTCTCGAATACTGTGGATATTCAAGCAGATCCCTGTAAAATGTCTCAACCTCGGGAGATTCATCATTTCCGAGAACACCCGGTATAAGCCTCGAGACCGCATCCATTACGGTAAGTGCGGGCAGCTCGCCGCCCGTAAGTATATAATCTCCCGAAGAGATATAATCCGTAACAACCTCTTCGAGAACTCTTTCATCGATTCCCTCGTAATGACCGCAGAGGAAGATCAGTTCATCTTCACAGGCAAGTTCTCTTGCCATCCTCTGGTCAAATCTTTTACCCTGCGGCGAAAGATAAATGCATCTGGGTCTTTTTTCGGGAAGTGCAACGGACACGGGTGCATTCTTTTTGCCTTTATCCCCGGGAAGCAGACCTATCGCATCAAGATAAGCTCTGTAAACGGGTTCCGCCTGTATGACCTGACCCGCTCCTCCTCCGTAAGGATAATCACCTATCTGCGCACGCTTATTGTCGGAATAGTCACGGATATTAAAGGTCTCCAGTCCGAGAGCCCCTTCATTGATCGCACGTCCTATGATACCCGTTTCCATGACCGATCTGATCATTTCGGGAAAAAGTGTGAGAACCTTATAGATCAAGTAATCCCTCCAGAATATGAATCTTCATTGTTCCAGCTTTAACATCAATATCAAGTATACACTGCTTTATGACCGGAAGCAGAAAAGTTTTTCCGTCATCGCCCGTGATCTCGTAAACGTCGTTGGCACCGGTCCGGATAATATCGGTAAGCCTGCCTCTGTAAACTCCGGTATCATCAGTGACCTCAAGCCCGAGAAGATCGGCATAATAATGTTCGCCCTCTTCAAGCGGAGGAGCGTCCTTCCTTTGAACATACAGATCAACCTGTCTGTATTTTCTGATCTCCTCCGGTGATTCTATTCCCCTGAACTTTATTATAACAAGAGGAAGTGCCATGCGTACGGATTCTATCTCATATTCCTCGTATGATCCGTTTTTTTCGAAAAACACATTTTTTAATTTCTTGAAATGTGCCGGATCGTCAATATCGGGATAGACCTTGGTCTCACCCTTGATACCGAAAGGCTGTGTTATTGTACCTACTTTTATATATTCCTTCATACATTTAAAATACGGACCGCAGGAAAAACGCGGTCCGCTATGATTAATCGGTTATTTCAACATCAGCTCTTGCATTTTCCCTTGATGCTGCAGCTTTTACAACGGAACGAAGGGACTTAGCGATCCTGCCCTGTTTTCCGATGACTTTACCCATATCGGAGCTTGCTACATGAAGCTCGATAAGGTAATCTGCTCCATCCTTTTTCTCGGTAACGACTACCTCTTCGGGATGATCTACGAGAGCCTTTGCAATAACTTCCACAAGTTCTTTCATAAGGCCTCCTTGGAAAAAATGCAGGATTATTTAATGATGCCGGCTACCTTGAAAAGCTTTCCTACAACTTCGGTAGGCTGTGCACCGTTAGCGATCCACTTCTTAGCTGCCTCTTCATCGATATTGAAAGTGGAAGGATCGGTTGAAGGATCGTAGGTTCCGATCTCATCGATAAATCTTCCGTTTCTGGGGCTTCTTGAATCCGCAACGATGATACGGTAAAAAGGAGCCTTCTTCTCTCCGATTCTTCTGAGTCTGATCTTTACTGCCATTTTAAAATTCCTCCGTAAAATAATTAATACGATTAGTTTTTATATGAAAACGGAATAATCCGGATTCAATCATTCTTAAAAAGGAAAACCTTTCTTTCCGCCGAAACCGCCCATGCCTCCCATTCCGGGGAACATTCCGCGGCCTCGCTTGCCCATGCCGCCCATCTGCTTCATCATCTTCTGACTCTGTTCGAACTGCTTGATGAATCTGTTTACATCGGCAATATCAAGTCCCGCACCTTTTGCGATCCTGAACTTTCTTCTTGGATTCATAAGCTTGGGATTGCTTCTTTCCTCGGGCGTCATGGAAAGGATTATGGCCTCGGTCTGACGGAGCTTCTTTTCATCTATCGCCCCTTCAAGGTCGGATGCGTTGATACCCATACCGGGAAGCATTGAAAGAATGGATGCAAGACCGCCCATATTCTTCATCTGCTTCATGCTTTCGAGGTAATCGTTGAAATCAAACTTACCCTTCTGCATGCGGTTCATCATGCCGCGGCTTTCTTCTTCGGTGGTGGTGACGTTTGCCTGGGCCTTTTCGATAAGGCTGAGCACATCACCCATTCCGAGGATCCTGGAAGCCATACGGTCGGGATAGAACTGTTCGAGGTCGGTGAGCTTCTCTCCCATTCCCACATAAAGGATGGGTTTGCCCGTTACTGCCTTGATCGAAAGAGCGGCACCGCCTCTGGTATCACCGTCAAGCTTTGAAAGGATGACGCCTTCGATTCCGATCTCTTCGTCAAAGGTCTTCGCAACATTTACCGCATTCTGACCGGTCATTGCATCGACTACAAGGATGGTCTGGAAAACTCCTGCCTTTTCCTTGATCTCTTTGAGCTCGTTCATGAGCTCTTCGTCGATCTGCAAACGTCCCGCAGTATCAAGGATAACTACGTTATAGTTTTCCTTCTTTGCTTTCTCGAGAGCATTCACTGCGATAACGGGAGGCTTAACATCGGTCCCCATATCGAAAACGTCGACGCCCACCTTGCTTCCGTTGACCTTCAGCTGTTCAATTGCTGCAGGTCTGTAGATATCGCAGGCAACAAGAAGTGATTTCTTGCCTTTTTTAATGAACTGTCCGGCCATTTTGGCGGAAGCGGTTGTCTTACCTGCACCCTGAAGACCGACCATCATAATGACGGTGATCTCTTTTCCGGGCTTAAAGGAAACCTCGGTGGTCTCACTTCCCATAAGTGAGGTAAGCTCATCATTGACAACCTTTATAACGGTCTGTGAAGGATTGAGTCCGTTAAGAACCTCTTCGCCCACACATTTTTCTTCTACGGTCTTGACGAAATTCTTTACAACCTTGAAATTAACATCCGCTTCAAGAAGGGCAACCTTGACTTCCTTAAGGGCTTCCTTTACATCAGCTTCGGAAAGCTTGCCCTTACCGCGGAGATTTTTAAAAGCGTTCTGCAGTTTTTCGCTGAGTCCTTCAAAAGCCATTAAAGCTCTCCCAACACGCTCGCCGCTATCCTGCCGATATCGGTGAGTCTCCGCTTTTCATCCCCTTCAAGGGAAGAAAGCTTTTCTATCTCGGTAACTTCTCCCTTTATCTTGAGAAATCTCTCGACAAGGTGAAGCTTAGATTCATAGTTTATCAGTGCTTTATCGCAATTCTTCAGAGTATCGTGTACCGCCTGTCTGGATATGCCTTCCGATTCGGCAATCTCCGAAAGGGAAAGATCTTCAAAAAGCGAAGCTTCGTATACCTTTCTTCTGTGCTCGCTGAGCAGCTCTCCGTAAAAGTCATACAGAAGTGATTTTTCGAGGATCTCATTCATAAAGCGTACACCTCTCCCAAATACGCACCTTGCATATAATAGTATATATTGCAAAAGGTGTCAAGCATTTTTACTTGACACCTTTATCTGTAAAATATTAAGCATTAATGCAGTCATTCCGAAGATCAGATATTGGTCTTGACCACCTTCGGTCTGTAGCCATCCTTTTCAAGTGCATCGATGATCTGGTTCTTATGCTCAGTTCCGAAAGCTTCGATGGTAATGCGAAGCTCCACGGCAGCGTTTCTGTTGATGGATACAAACTGGTTATGCTCAAGTTTGATAACGTTTCCGCCCTGCTCCGCGAGAATGCCCGAAACCTTGGCGAGCATGCCCGGCTTATCGGGAAGAAGAACGGATACGGTAAAGATCCTGTCTCTTGCGATCAGACCGTTCTGAACAACGGAGCTCATGGTTATGACATCCATGTTTCCGCCGGAAAGGATGGATACGACCTTCTTGCCCTCAGCCTTCATATGCTTGAGTGCGGCAACGGTAAGAAGTCCGGAATTTTCAACGATCATCTTATGGTTCTCGACCATATCAAGGAAGCATACAACAAGCTCCGAATCGGGAACCGTGATTATGTCATCGAGGTTTTTCTGCAGATAGGGGAACAGATTCTGGCCGGGAGTCTTGACCGCGGTACCGTCCGCAATGGTATTTACTCCGTCAAGCGTGACGACCTTTCCCGCTTCGAAGGATGCCTTGAGGCATGCGGCACCTTCCGGTTCAACACCGATGACCCTGATCTTGGGATTAAGGAGCTTGGCGAGTGTGGAAACGCCGGTAGCAAGTCCGCCTCCTCCGATGGGTACAAGAATATAATCGACAAGGGGAAGCTCACGGACTATCTCCATCGCAATGGATCCCTGTCCGGTCGCGACCCTGAGATCGTCGAAGGGATGGATGAAGGTATAACCCTTCTCATCCGCAA
>JAFWUY010000136.1 GCA_017524035.1 Lachnospiraceae bacterium
GACATTAAAGCGATCATAACCGAAGGAAAAGCGATCCTCGGAATCGAGTTCGGTTCCACCAGGATCAAGAGCGTACTTACAGGCCCCGACCACGAGATCCTCGCAACGGGCATCTATGACTGGGAGAATTCCCTTGTTAACGGCATCTGGACATACCCCATGGAGCAGATCATGGCAGGTATGAGAGGAAGCTACTCATCACTCGCAAGCGACGTAAAGGAAAAATATGACACCGATATCGTAAATCTTGCAGCTATCGGCATAAGCGCAATGATGCACGGCTACCTTCCTTTCGATCAGGAAGGAAAGCAGCTCGCAGAGTTCAGGACCTGGAGAAACACCATGACCGCAGAGGCTGCAGGCGTTCTTTCCAAGGAGTTCAATTTCAACATTCCCCAGAGGTGGAGCATAGCTCATCTCTATCAGGCAATTCTTTCCGGTGAGGACCACGTTTCTCAGATCTCATTCCTCACCACTCTCGCAGGATATATCCACTTCAGGCTTACAGGTGAGAAGAACATGGGTGTCGGAGAAGCATCCGGCATGTTCCCCATCGATCCCGCAACCTGTGACTACGACAAGGCAATGATAGACAAGTTCGATTCCCTCATCGCAGGAAAGGGATTTAGCTGGAAGATAGAAGATATCCTTCCCAAGGTACTTAAGGCGGGCGAAAAGGCCGGAACTCTTACCGCCGAAGGCGCAGCTCTTCTCGATGAGAGCGGAAAGCTTCAGGCAGGCGCGGCATTTGCTCCCTGTGAGGGCGATGCCGGAACCGGAATGTGTGCGACCAACGCCGTTGCACCCGGAACAGGAAATATCTCCGCGGGAACCTCAGTCTTTTCGATGGTGGTTCTCGAGAAGAACCTCTCTAAGCCTCACGAGGAGATCGACGTTGTTACCACTCCCGAGGGACTTCCCGTTGCGATGGTCCACTGCAACAACTGCTCATCCGACATCAATGCATGGGTCAAGCTCTTTGCGGACTTTGCGAAGGTAATGGGACTTGAAGTTAACGTCGGCGACATCTACACCAAGCTCTTTACGGACGCTTACAAGAACGGTGCCAAGGACTGCGCGGGCGTAACTTCCATCAACTACTTCTCCGGCGAGCCCGTGACCGGACTTGTTAACGGACGTCCCATGGTCGTAAGAACACCCGATGCGGACTTTTCGGTCGCAAACTTCATGCGCAGCAGCATCTACAGTGCATTCGCAACACTTAAATACGGCAACGACATCCTTTCTAGGGAAGAGAACATCACTGTTAAGAACATGATGGCGCAGGGCGGACTTTTCAAGACTCCTCTCGCAGCACAGCAGATGCTCGCTGATGCACTCGATTGTCCCGTTACCGTTCCCGAGACCGCATCCGAAGGCGGTGCATGGGGAATGGCAGTGCTTGCAAACTTTATGCTTAAGAAAGAAGCCGGCGAGAGCCTCGGCGATTACCTTGAAAAGAAAGTATTCGCAGGCCAGAAGAGCAGTACACTCGATCCCGATGCCGAAGGCGTAAAGGGATTCGATAAATACATGGAAGATTACAAGAAGGCCCTTAAGGCCGAGAAGATCGTAGCGGACGAGTGATCCGCAAGGAGACAAAATGCTGGAAGAATTAAAAAAGATTGTATGTGATGCGAACCTCTTGCTTCCCAAGTACGGACTTGTCACATTCACATGGGGCAATGTCAGCCAGATCGATCACGAAAAGGGACTCATAGTCATCAAGCCCAGCGGCGTACCCTATGAGACCATGAAGCCCTCCGATATGGTGGTCGTTGACCTCGAAGGAAATGTTGTCGAAGGAGACTTAAATCCCTCATCCGACATGCCGACACACGTGGAGCTCTACAAAGCTTTCCCCGAGATAGGCGGCGTTGTCCACACCCACTCATCATATGCGACGAGCTGGGCACAGGCAGGACTCGACATCCCCTGCTACGGCACGACACATGCGGATTACATCTACGGAAGCGTACCGTGCCTGAGAGTTCTTACCGCACAGGAGATCGACGAAGCTTACGAAAAGAATACGGGAGTCCTCATCACGGATTACTTTAAAAGCTCCGGACGCGATATAATGGCCGTTCCCGCAGCTCTCTGCAAGAACCACGGTCCCTTCACCTGGGGCAAGGACGCAAACGATGCGGTCCACAATGCCGTAGTCCTTGAGGAAGTTGCCAAGATGGCATACAGGGCAAGGCTCATCAATCCCGAAGTGCAGCCCGCTCCGCAGGAGCTCCAGGACAAGCACTACTTAAGAAAGCATGGACCGAACGCTTACTACGGCCAGAAGAAATAATGTTAAAACAGTAACTTCCGAAACCCGAGGGCCGGAGAAGTTACAGATAAATATCAGCAGGCAAACTGCAAAAGGAGAAAAAATGGATAATCTTCAGCTCAAGAAATATGCCAACGAAGTTCGTAAAGGCATA
>JAFWUY010000137.1 GCA_017524035.1 Lachnospiraceae bacterium
GAGACATATTCCGAAATAAGGAAGACCGTGGGTCCTCGCATATTTTGCGGAAGTGATCATTCCCTCGATGCCTCTGTCTCCGAAGCCTCCGGGAACGATGATGCCGTCTATGCCCTTAAAGGTTTCATCCGCGTTTTCTTCGGTGATCTTCTCGGAGTCGATCCATTTGATCTCTACCTTTGCTTCATTCTCATATCCCGCATGCTTGAGTGCTTCCGCAACGGACAGATATGCATCATGAAGCTGTACGTATTTTCCGACAAGACCCACCTTTACGGTTTTATTGAGATTCTCAATACGGCTGACCATTTCTTTCCAATGGTTAAGATCCGGTTCGCCGGCATCGATTCCGAGTTCCCTGCATACGATCTTTGAAAAACCGGAATCCTCGAGCATGAGAGGAGCTTCGTACAGGATGGGAAGAGTGATGTTTTCTATTACGCAGTCTTCCTTTACATTGCAGAAATGCGCGATCTTCCTGAAGATCTCATCTTCCAGGGGCTCATCACATCTGAGGATCAGAATGTTCGGAGAGATACCCATTCCCTGAAGCTCCTTGACGGAGTGCTGGGTAGGTTTTGATTTATGCTCGTCGGAACCGTGAAGGAAAGGAACAAGTGTAACGTGGATGAAAAGGCTGTTCTCCCTTCCGACCTCGAGTGAGATCTGTCTTACGGCTTCGATGAAGGGCTGGGATTCGATGTCGCCGACCGTACCGCCAATCTCTGTGATAACAACATCCGCATTTGTTTTCTTACCGACGCGGTAGACAAAATCCTTGATCTCATCGGTAATGTGGGGAATGATCTGTACGGTCGATCCGAGATACTCACCCCTTCTCTCGCGGTTGAGCACGTTCCAGTAAACTCTTCCGGAAGTAAGGTTTGAATATTTATTGAGATCCTCATCGATGAATCTCTCATAATGTCCGAGATCGAGATCGGTCTCCGCACCGTCCTCCGTAACATAGACCTCACCATGCTGATAAGGGCTCATGGTTCCGGGATCCACGTTGATATACGGATCCAGCTTCTGCGCGGCAACCTTAAGGCCTCTCGCTTTGAGAAGTCTTCCGAGTGAAGCCGCAGTTATTCCTTTTCCGAGACCGGACACAACACCGCCTGTTACGAAGATATACTTTGTCATGATTACCGCCTTTGTAAGGTATTTCTTTAAAACGTTATCGGCCGGGCAGGCTTTTTCGCCTGTCCGACCGTTTTCATACGATTACCGGATCATCTTACGGAGAAGAGCATGTCGCCGTATGAAGGATAAGGCCATTCCTTCGATGATACGAGTGTTTCAGCCTCATCGACCGCAGCTCTGAGTTCTCCCATTTTGGGAAGAAGATCATCTCTGATGGCAGCGCTCTCAGCGATTATCTCCGAAGCATCGGCGAGTGATATGACAGCCTTTTCAACCTCTCCGGTCCTTTCATAGATCTGGTCCGCAAGAACGGAAAGTCTGGAGATGACGGTTGTCTCATATGAGCATGCGAGAGATCCCGTTACAGCTTTCTTTGCAGCGACCGTCTCGGAGAGCTTATCCGCATATGCGGTAACTGCGGGAAGAATCTGTCTGTAAGCCATATCGATCATGGTGTTGGCCTCGATACGAACCTGCTTGCAGTAATTCTCGAGCATGATCTCACATCTGGATTCGATCTCTTTTTCGGTGAATACGCCGTGACCGGTAAGGACCTTAACATTCTTCTCATCGAGAATGTGAGGCATGCAGTCGGGAGTGGTCCTGTAGTTGCAAAGACCTCTTACTTCGGTCGCTTCCCTGACCCACGCATCATCGTAGCCGTTTCCGTTGAAGAGGATCCTCTTGTGATCTGCGATGGTCTTTTTGATCATCTCGTGAAGGGTCTTCTCAAAGTCATCTGCTCCTTCGAGTCTGTCAGCGTAGATTTTCAGTGATTCTGCAACTACGGTGTTGAGCATTATATTCGCACAGGCGATCGAGTTGGATGAACCGAGGCTTCTGAATTCGAACTTATTGCCGGTGAATGCGAAGGGTGAAGTTCTGTTTCTGTCGGTATTATCTCTGGGGAATGCGGGAAGAACATCGACGCCGAGCTTCATGATCTTCTTCTCTGTACCGCTGTATGGTTTATCTTCTTCAATCGCATCAAGGATGGCAGAAAGCTCATCTCCGAGGAATACGGAAATGATAGCGGGAGGTGCCTCATTTGCTCCGAGTCTGTGATCGTTACCTACGGTGGCAACGGAAAGTCTGAGCAGATCCTGATAATCGTCTACCGCCTTGATGACCGCACAGAGGAAAAGGAGGAACTGTGCGTTCTCGTAAGGTGTGTCGCCGGGTGAAAGAAGGTTGATCCCGGTATCCGTTGCCATGGACCAGTTATTGTGCTTACCGCTTCCGTTTACGCCTGCGAAGGGCTTCTCATGAAGCAGGCATACAAGTCCGTGTCTGGATGCGACCTTCTGCATGATCTCCATCATAAGCTGGTTCTGATCGGTAGCGATATTGGTTGTAGAGTAGATGGGTGCGAGCTCGTGCTGGGCGGGTGCAACCTCGTTATGCTCGGTCTTGGCCAGGATTCCCAGCTTCCAGAGTTCTTCGTTAAGATCGTTCATGAATGCCTGAACCCTGGGCTTGATGACTCCGAAATAATGGTCATCCATCTCCTGACCCTTGGGAGGTCTTGAACCGTAAAGGGTTCTTCCGGTGTATTTCAGATCGGGACGCTGATCGTACATTTCCCTGGTGATAAGGAAGTACTCCTGCTCGGGGCCGACCGAAGTCTTGACGTTTTTGGCAGTGGTATTTCCGAAAAGACGAAGAATACGGAGTGCCTGCTTGTTGAGTGCTTCCATTGAACGAAGAAGAGGAGTCTTCTTGTCGAGTGCCTCGCCGCCGTATGAACAGAATGCGGTGGGAATGCAGAGTGTCTTATCCTTGATGAATGCATAGGAGGTGGGATCCCATGCCGTATATCCTCTTGCTTCGAAGGTTGCTCTAAGTCCGCCCGAAGGGAAAGAAGATGCATCGGGCTCACCCTGAATGAGTTCCTTCCCCGAGAATTCCATTATGACACTTCCGTCAGGTGAAGGAGAGATGAATGAATCGTGCTTTTCCGCGGTGATCCCGGTAAGGGGCTGGAACCAGTGAGTGAAGTGTGTTGCACCCTTTTCAAGTGCCCATTCCTTCATTGCCTGCGCGACCGATTCCGCTACCTTGGGATCAAGCTTGCTGCCTTCATCGATGGTCTTTCTGAGTGATGCATAGACCTTGGACGAAAGTCTTGATCTCATCTGACGATCGTCAAATACGAGCGATCCAAAAAGTTCCGGTACTGAATGTGTTTCCATAGTCTGTTCCTCCTTAATTTTGGAAACAAAAAAGACAAAAGCGCCTTTTTTGTATGTTTACAAAAAAGACGCCTTTGCCTTTTCATCTGTTAAATTACTACTGCATCGTTACTCTGTCAATATTTTTTTTGGAGATTATCATCCGTAAGTTTTTAAAATATTTTCCGCAGTCTCTTTCTTGCTCAGGCACAGATCCATGGCCTGCTTCTGGATGTATCTGTGGGCATTTTCCTCGGTCATGTGACAGCTCTTTATGAGTGCCCACTTTGCTCTGTTGACAAGCCTTATCTCTTCCATCTTCTCTTCGAGAGAGACTGTCTTTTTCTTGATGCGTCTGAGTCTTTCGCGAACGCTGCACATAACGGCGATCATTTCATCGAGACGGTTTACCTCGAGAGGCTTTTTGATCACCATGACCCCTTTAGGCGTGAGCGAAGAACTGATCTCATCAAACATGTCGCTTCTTACCATGATGAGCGCTACCCTGTCGCTGTCGGTACATACATCGACCGCAAACCTTCTTCCGAAGTCGTCGGGAAGAGGCGCATTGATCAGCACAAGGTCATAGTCCTCATCGACCATTCTCCTCTGTGCCTTGGCAACGCTGTCCACAATGACGACCGGATCGAATCTTCCGCCGGTGAATTCCTGTCTCAGCGCATTATTTATTTTTTCCGCTGCCGATACCAGCAGCACGCTGTAAACATGTTCAGCAGGTGTCATTTATTTCTCGGCTCTCTTAAGATATGAGGATAAGATTTCTTCCGGAACATATTTTTTGATGAATTCACTTGCTCCCGCAAGCTCTGCCGCATCCTTAAGTGATGAAGGAAGCTTTGCAAGAGATGAATTCTTTTCACTTTCCGTATACAGGTTGGTCTCAATGGCTGCAGGAGGAACAAGTCCGTTCTCCAGCCCCTCGAGTCCAGCATAGATCAAAAGTCCGAACGCAAGATACGGATTTGACGAAGGATCAGGGGATCTGAGCTCCGCTCTCACATACTCGCCCGATGCCGCAGGGATCCTGATAAGTGCGGAACGGTTCTCTTTGGCCCATGAGATATACTCCGGTGCCTTGGATGAGCCAAGCCTGTTGTACGAACCTCTGCCGGGATTAAGAAACAGCGTCATATCGGCGACATACTTGAGGATGCCCGCAACAACAGGTTCAAAGGATACGTTCTCTTTTCCCTTTGCTACGGAGAAATTGATATGCATTCCGTTACCCGCTCTTCCTTCAAC
>JAFWUY010000138.1 GCA_017524035.1 Lachnospiraceae bacterium
CGCTCCCTATCACGCAGCAAAGGGCGGTGTCGTAAACCTTACCAGAGCACTCGCTGCAGAGTGGGGTGCAAAGGGAATCACCGTTAACGCTATATGCCCCGGATACTTCTACACCGACCTCACCACCGAGACTCTCAACAGCGAATTCTTCCAGGCTAACGCAAGAACCATGATACCTCTTGAGAGATACGGAAAAGAAGGCGAGCTCGATTCTGCCGCTCTCTTCCTTTCTTCTCCCGCAAGCTCCTACGTTACCGGTGTAATGATCCCCGTAGACGGCGGATACACCTGCATGTAATTGCTTTACGGATAATAAATTCGGATATCGAAAAAGCGGTTCTGTGTCGGAACCGCTTTTTTGTTTATTCCTGTTCACTGTTTTTTATTTTTTTGTCGATCGCCCACTTGACTCCGTACATCGGATTCTTGATCACACGCTTAAGTTTTTCGATGTACGCCTGCTGCTCCTGCGTGATCCTCTTAAGATCCCTGTTCTCGGCATCGAGTGTTTCGATCCTTGCTATCAGCCCTTCTCTTTCCGAAGTAAATTCATCAAGTCTTCTGAAGGGCTTTCTGTAATTTGCGATCTTTTCCGCGGACAGTCCGCTTCCGGAGATTTTCTTTTGGAATGCATTCTCCATACGGTCATATGTATCTACCATGTACATATCTATTCCGCAGAGGTTTGCGAATTCCTGCCTGGTCTTGATCTTCCATGCGATGTTCGTATGTGTTTCGAATACGCATCTGTAAACCCTGTACCTGAGATAATCCACTGGAACGGGGAAATCAAAGAACCACTCGGGATCTATACAGACGATCCCTTCATCTGTCTTGAGGAAATTGCTGAAGATCATATCCGCATCGGACTTCCTAAATGACGGAGTCTTAGGCGGTATCTCAATATCTCCGAATACCTCTTTGAATCCGTCGGTCATCTCGAAATTGCATCTGTTCTCATCCTTCACATCATAGAGCAGAATATCAAGATGATCCTTGAGATCGCGGCATATATCTTCCACAGATGCGGAGGTATAATCGATGCAGTCACTGTCGAAAGGAATACCCTGTACGAAATCAAAATACAGATTGTTTCCTTTTCTGGTAAGTCCCGCTACCTTTATCGAATCAAATATCTCTTCCGTAGCGGAGGCATTCTTTTCTATTGCATCGATATGGGATACCGCTTCATCACATGAAGGCGACTTGACTGCGTATAACTTGCCGCCCTCACAGACGATCCTTGTACCCACTCTGTATTCGGGAGCCCTGAGAGTATTGAACTTCGCATAGAGGCATCCCGGCTCGGCATCTTCTCCGCCGTTTCTTGCGGTGATAACAAACGAATTCGCAAAGTCGGGGAAGAGTCCGTCCTCACAGATCTGGTCGAGAACCTTGACCTCATCGAACGAATCCATTCTCTCCCTGTCATAATTGGGAGACCTGCTCACGATATCTCCGGGAGCGGGAAGTTTTTCATCGGAATAGATCTCAAAGGGAAGCTTGTAATCGGGAACGGGATATCTGAAGGTAACACCGGTAAAGCCTGCTTTCTTGAGCATCGCATTGAGTGCATATCCGGAGAAGGTCCTTACTCTCTCGACACCGTGATAGCCCTCTATTCCTTCGTATGCCTTCCCTGTATGATCCTCCGTCGCACCGGCAAAATACTTCATGCCGTATTTATTCTCGATCGCAATGTAGAGCTTACCGCCTTCCTTTAACAGACTGCGGCACTTCTTCAGCATGTCGGTAAACGGATCGTCCGATGAAATGTAATAGATCGAATATTCGAAAACTCCGATAAGAGTTATCACATCGTACTTCTCGGAAAAATCGATGTCCTCGAAATTTCCGACGAGTATCTTCAGATTATCGTACTTACTGTTTCTGTATGCGTTTATGGTAGAACGCTTTTTGGAAAGATCCACGCTTGTAACACGCCCGCATTTCTCACAGAGCACACCCGTCACGGCACCGCATCCCGAGCCGATCTCAAGTGCGGAGGAATTCTTATCAAAGTCCTCCCACGCGAGAATGTTCTTTCTTATCTCAGACAGATGGTAAAGCTCCGCCCAGTCATTTCCTTCGGCGAGCTTTTTATCAATATCGCATCCGCTCTTTACGATCTCAAGTATACGGTCTTCGACACTCTCGCCGTCCGAGTAAGTATCACTGCCCTTGTAAAAGGACAGATCCATTATCACATTTCCGATCTTCTCTTCGTTCATCTTATGAGTTTATTCTCCGTCTCTTTCTTACCTATGCCGCTCCAAAGACACAGGCTGTAGGTTCCTTCTTCAATGAGCTTCTTGTCGAACTTCGCCCTGAATCCGCAATACTCGGTATCCTTGGTCATGTTGAGGCTGTAAACATCGGGTCTGTACCAGTCACCCAGCTCGGCGATATAGTGATGCTTATCATTATATATGACCATCTTTCTCCGCTGACTGTAATTCTTCGTATAGTTTTCCGCATACGCCCAGCCGAAAAGATGTATGCATTTGAAGGAATCACATTCGTCAAAGCAGATCTTGTAATCTTCCCTTACGGGTGCCTGCTGCCATCTGCTTATCTCATCTTCCGTCATCTCCCTTACGGAAGTTGTCACGTCATAGAGCCACTTGGAGTAATCGGGTTTTTTGTCCGAATGCCTGTAGGTCTGATTGATATTGTAAAAAGGATGGGGCGAATTCTTTAATGCATGATGCTCGTAAAGATACTCGTGCTCCCTGAGCATCCTTCTGTATTTTACTTCGCTCACCTCATCCGATCCGCGGCTTACGGACTCTTTATGTATAAGGCAGATATCGCCTCTTACACAATTGACATATCCTGCATTTATCAGGTCAAAACACAGTGCGACATCATTGTAACAGACACTCATGTTCTCATCAAAGCGTCCGATCTTCTCAAACACCTCTTTCCTTATGGCAAGACATGCTGCGGTGACACCGTTTACATCGTTAGGATAGACCGCATCGAACACTTCCGGGTCGTCAAGATAATAACCCTGGTAAATATGATTGGGACCGTCCTCGGAATCCTTGGTTCCCGCATGCTGGATCATATTGTTGTCGGGATATATGAGAAGACATCCCACCGCGCCGGAATAAGGAAGCCTAGCCTGTCCGGCCATGGAGCCCAGCCATTTGGGTTCCGTGATCTTGATGTCGTCATTCAGGAAAACGATAACATCGCCCTTCGCATCCTTCGCACCGAGGTTGCACATATATGAGAAATTGAAGTCCTTCTTTTCATATATGTAACGCGCCTTATATTTCTCACAGAGCTTTTCTATTTCCGCTCTGTTTTCATCGTAGCTTCCGTTATCTACAATTATGATCTCGTAATCTCTGTAAAGAGTCAGTTCATCAATGGAAGAAAGACAGTCGGAAAGCATCGCCGGATTATCCTTCGAAGGGATAACGATGCTTACAAGACCTTTTGTCTCATGATCGATGATGCACCTGTCGTTTACCGTACTGACGGTGCCCTTTAGTCCTCTTCTTACAAGAGCTCTCTTAACAGACTCCGCATCGGGGCCGGGTACTTTATAGTTTTCCGTCCTGTGGAAAAGAATACGGTCTATATGCGATACCTTTTCATTCTCGGATATCCTGAGCCACAGATCGTAGAATGCATCGCCGTCTTCGCCCGATTTAAGACCGCCCGCGTTTTCGTAAGCATTTTGGGAAATGAATACGAAGCCTCCGTAATAATCCATGGACATAAGAAGGTCGGGAGCATAGTCGGGTTTAAATACCGGAGCGATCCTTGTACCATCTTCCTTACAGGTGTCTTCGTCGGAATAGATAAGTCCCGGCTTTTCCCCGTTTAAGAGCAGTTTGCCGCATTCATAGAATGCTCTCTTTTCGAGGACGTTTCCGCTTCGGATGATTGCGATATATTCACTTCCGGATTCTCTTATCTTCTCATCCGCGTCCGCTATGCTCCTGCCGCAGAGGCTTATAACGGAAGCAGCTCTGCAAGCCTGCTCATTTACGGATTCGTAAGTCTTACGGAAGTCGTCATTTTCTTCATCTCCGATGATGAACGCAGTAAAGGAAGGCATATCCGGGAGCCTTCGTGGCTTCTCGTACTCTCTGTCAAGAATACGCACAAAGCCGTCGGGATCATTGGAGTAATACTTTCTCAGATGCCAATGACGCATCGTGGCGAGCGTCTTACGATGGAAATATGCAATATGGGTCTCTTCGGGAAAAAAGGACCAGAAAAGCGCAGATATTTTGCTTTTAAGATTATCACCGGACATAGGGCTATTTTACCATAAGTGCCGTAAAAGTGGAACGAGGACGGGTGAACGAGGGGACGGTTCCTCCGTTCACCTGCAACAGAAAAGGCCGGAGCCTTAAGCTCCGGCCTTTCCGGCGAATCTACTCACAGGAGAATATGGTCAGGGGAATTATCCCTCAATAGCTATGTACTTATTCTGTGCCCTGTCGGGAAGAGCTTCCTTCTTGGGTACTGTGAGTTTAAGAATACCGCTCTTAAACTCAGCCTTGATATCTTCCTGTACAAGTCCGTCACCTACATAGAACTGTCTCATGCAGCTGCCTGCATAACGCTCTTTGTGGATCCACTTGCCGTCCTTTTCATCCTCATCCTTATCAAGCCCCTTGGAAGCCTGAATGGTGAGATATCCGTTATCAAGTGAAACCTGGATCTCGTCCTTGTCGAAGCCCGGGAGATCAATGTGGAGCTCATACTCCTTATCCTTCTCCTTGATATCGGTCTTCATAAGGTTGCCGGCATGATGACCGTAGAGCTTCTTCTCGGCATTCTTCATGTCTCTGTCGTTCCATACGGGGAAATCAAAAAGATCGTCAAACAGATCGTTGTTATAAATACTAGGGAACATCATCATAAGTCATTCCTCCTTTGTATCAAGCGTTCTGATGTGCCGTTATGGTCACCCTTGAGTTACCTGAACGCTTTGTTTTCCTTGTTCTAGATGCAATATAACACGTATTATTAGCACTGTCAAGAGGTGAGTGCTAATTTATTTCTAAAAAAAATTATTAAATCGTTGATAGAACCCGGAAAATGCCGTAATTACAAGAAAAACGGGCCCGAGAAACCCTCGGACCCGTCTGTATACGGATGATCACCCGGATATCTTTAATACGTCATCTATCGTGGAAACCAGAAGAACCGACTTTTCCAGATATTTTGCGGCTTGTTCTTCGCACAGGTCCGCGTCTTCTTTTGAGTCGCCATACACCGAAGTATCGGTTATCACACGGCCGTTTGCGGAATCGAATGAATATACAATCAGCCTGCAATCCCAGCTTCCCTGTCTTAAAGCAGGCGGAAAGTATTCGACCAGATGAGGCATTCCGTCAATTTCCGCAATATAAAAACTGTTCTGACCACTATACGGCAATCCGAAGTCTTTGCACAACAGCGTCTTACCGCTGTCATCATTTACTGTTATCTCCCCGGGAACAGCATTTCCTTCCGTCAATATCCGGCTGTAATCAACAGTGACCGTTTCCGGTTTTCCGTTTCCGTCAAAGTCACATTCGCAGGAAATGATACCTTCGCCGGAGGATATGGAAACACCGCTTATAACGGTATCCGCCGGAATCACTGTCGGATAAATAATCTGTGGCCGGACATTAGGCAGGTCGAACTCCGCATACATTTCATATATATCCGAGCCTTCGGGACCTCCGAAATCTATAACCGTTTTATGAAGCATATAGTGTCCGTCAGGCAATTCGCCGTACAGATAATCCCACTGCGTATGCATTACCGTATCATCATCCCGGGCAATGATATATGCCACATCGTTCCAGACAACCGGATACTCCGTCTCTATAAAAGGAATATCCTCCCACTCGCCCCGGGAATTCAATACCTTAATATCAAATCCCTGCCCTGTCTCAAGTTCCCATCTGATATTTCCGCCGTCCTGACTGAATATCACATCACATTCCGTCGGAGTGACATTAATGACGGACAGTGTAAGACCTATGCTTTCCGCGTAGCATCCGACATCCGGTCCCGTTACGGTCACGGGCGCGGAAGCCGCTCCTTTCGGTTTAGTCACCATGAAAGAGTAGCTTGCGGTATTATCGATCCCGCCTTCATTCTTCCACTTAGCGGAGACTTCGATGACCACTCCGGTTTCATTCGGAAAAATAAAGCTGTGCGAATCGTAAGAATACTTAAGTACGGAGAAATCGGACTCATCGATATCACCCTTGGTGGCATATTTTTCATCCCAGCATTTTATAAATACCTCGTCGGGATCGACGGCAAAATCAAGCCTTATCTCATCTTCATAAGGATAAAGATAAAACGACGGTCTGAGATCGGATAAATACAGAGGATGCATGCTGTCAGCCATTTCACCGTAAACCATGCCGTCCTCACCAACATGGTACCATGAATATGTGCCCAGCATGGCTTCATGAGTATTGCCAACGTATGTGACCGTAAGTGCGGGAGGTTCCGTCAAATCGTACTCCTCTGCAGCAAGCGGATCTGTTTCCGCAAGATCTCCTTCTTTCTCCGGGCGGGTCAGGAAACAGACCGCCAGGACAAGGCAGACAACGATCGATACGACAACGATCCAGAAAGCCGGCTTCTTATAGTTCAGTATCCCCTTGATCCTTCCCTTTACATCCGTTTCACCGAAGGCCAAAGGACATGCTGCGATTATTTTTCTCTGAGAGTTGCAGTCAAGAAGTGCCTGTGAATATGAATTGGCATATTCTCTGTCCTTATCACGGATTACTTTCTCATCACAGGCGTATTCAATATCCCTGCACAAAAGGATATATGCGATCCAGCATAGCGGATTAAACCAATATACGGAAAGAATGATAAAGCCCAGCGGCTTCCAGAAATGATCTCCTCTTTTAAGATGAGCATTCTCATGTGCAATGACATAATCCGTTATCTCTCTGCTGATTCCCGAAGGTATATAGATCACGGGGCGGAAAACACCGAGAATAAACGGAGATGCAACTTCATCGCAGGAATAAACATTTCTTTCAATCCTTTTTGAGGCACACACCTTTCTCTTCAGGAGAATATAACTGATGAGTGCATACGCAAGACAAAGGATAACTCCGGTACACCATACGATTCCTGCCATGTACATCACTGCCTGCATGGGATTGGCGCTGTCGCCGGGCTGCGGGGAAAGATTGGATTCCATTACCGGATTTACCGCCGTATCAATATATTCAATCCCGGAATTAATATGAGGACGGGATTCCATGGCAATATTATCCGGGATCACCTCATTACTCGGGGTAAGACTAAGAACACTCTCCGGCGAAAAAGGGATCACCAGCTTTATCGCCACAAGTGCCCAAAGAAGACACATACTCCATTTTGGTGCCTTCCTCAAAAGAAATCTCAGGACTATGACAGCAAGGATCAGCCATGATGCACTAAGTGACATATTTAATATTTTTATAAATATATCGCTCATATCATTTCCTCTTTTTATGTTCGTCGATCATCTTCTGTATCTGATCAAGCTCTGACTTCGTAAGTTTTTTTCTTGAAGTGAATGCAGCTATGAATGCGGGGAGCGATCCTCCGAAAGTTTCATCAACAAATTTCTCACTCTTTGAAGCATTGAACTGTTCCTTTGAAACAACCGATGTGACTGTGCCGTTTTCGTTTTTGAAAAGTCCCTTCTCACAGAGTTTTCTGAGAACCGTATATGTGGTCGACTTCTTCCAGTTAAGCTCCTTCTCGCATATCGCAACTAGCTCACCCGAAGAAACCGGTTCGTTCTTCCATATGATCTCGGCAAATTCGGCCTGGATCTCGCCAAGTTCTATTTCCATAAAATAACCTCCAAAAATGGTTTACTCGGAATAAACTATAATCAGTCTATTCCGAGTAAACCTAAATGTCAATATATAGATGGTTAATTCTATGAGTTAATTCTTCTTGCCCTGATTTGCTACAGCTTCCATCTTTGCCTTCAGTTCTTCCTGATCTCCGAGGTAATAATGTCTGATAACCTTGAAATCATCGTCGAATTCATAAACAAGAGGAACCGCAGTGGGAATGTTTACTCCCACGATATCTTCGGAGGAAATATTATCGAAATACTTGACAAGAGATCTGAGTGAATTGCCGTGTGCGGCGATCAGCACTCTCTTGCCGTTTTTCATATCCTCTTTTATGGTTTCTTCAAAATATGGAACAACTCTCTCGATAGTGGTCTCAAGGCTTTCGTTCTTCGGAAGAAGGCTCTTGTCCACATCTCTGTACATCGCCTGCTTGGTGGCACTTCTGTCATCATTATCATCAAGCTCGGGGGGCTTTACATCAAATGACCTTCTCCAGATCTTAACCTGGTCTTCTCCGTACTTCGCAGCCGTTTCAGACTTATTCAGACCCTGAAGTGCACCGTAATGGCGCTCATTAAGCTTCCAGGACTTCTTTACGGGAAGCCATGCCCTGTCCATCTCATCAAGTGCGATATTAAGGGTGTGAATCGCCCTCTTCAGATACGAGGTGTAGCAGACATCGAAGTCATAACCTTCCTTTTTAAGGATCCTTCCGGCATTCGCAGCCTCCTCTCGACCTTTATCGCTGAGATCCACATCCATCCAGCCGGTGAACAGGTTGAGCTTGTTCCATTCACTCTCACCGTGTCTCATAAGCACAAGTTTCATCATAATAATCTTTCTCCTTTTCCCGCCGGATCGGCGCATTGTTCTTTCGGCTTTCTTCAGTTAGCTATATCTAACTGGCAGTCATTATTTTACTCCGCGCTTGGCGGAGTAAAATAACTGTCCCATCATTCTTCCAGATCAGCAAATAGACTTATTTGGTGACGTGGAATGCTGCCATTCCGGGATAAACCGCACTGTCACCGAGCTGCTCCTCGATTCTGAGAAGCTGATTGTACTTGGCCACTCTCTCCGAACGGCTGGGTGCTCCGGTCTTGATCTGACATGTATTGAGAGCTACGGCAAGATCGGCGATCGTTGTATCTGCAGTCTCGCCTGAGCGGTGTGAAGAAATAGCGGTATATCCGGCATTATGTGCCATCTTGATCGCTTCAAGAGTTTCGGATACGGATCCGATCTGATTAAGCTTGATCAGTATCGAATTTCCTGCACCAAGAGAAATTCCCTTGCCAAGGCGCTCGGTATTGGTAACGAAAAGATCATCACCGACAAGCTGAACCTTTCCGCCTATCTTTGCAGTCATCTTCTGCCAGCCTTCCCAATCCTCTTCATCAAGTCCGTCCTCAATTGAGATTATGGGATACTTATCTACAAGGCTCTCCCAATGTGCTATAAGTTCGTCGGATGTAAATTCCCTGCCGGACTTGGGCTGCTTATAGAAGCCCTTACCTTTTTCACTCTTCCATTCCGAAGCTGCGGCATCCATTGCGATCATAAAATCCTTGCCGGGCTCAAATCCGGCAGCCTTGATAGCTTCAAGAATCTTCTCAATCGCTTCTTCATCGCTCTTGAGCTGATTGGGTGCAAAACCTCCTTCATCACCGACTGCGGTTACATCACCCATATCCTTAATGAGTTTCTTGAGATTATGGAATACCTCTGCACACCAGCGAAGAGCCTCCTTGAAGGATGGAGCTCCAACAGGCATGATCATAAACTCCTGAGTATCCACGGCACTGTCAGCGTGAGCTCCGCCGTTTAAAATGTTCATCATGGGAACAGGAAGTCTGTTTCCGGACACTCCGCCAAGAAATCTGTAGAGGGGAATATCAAGAGACTTAGCTGCTGCTCTTGCTGTTGCGATTGATACCGCAAGGATCGCATTTGCACCAAGTTTGGACTTATCCTTGGTTCCGTCAGCCTTGATCATAGCAGCATCTACGGCATAGGTATCGGAAGCTTCAAGTCCGATTATCGCATCGGCTATAACTGTATTGATATTGTTTACAGCCTTGGTGACTCCCTTGCCAAGATATCTGGATTTATCTCCGTCCCTGAGTTCAAGAGCTTCAAACTCCCCGGTAGATGCACCGCTCGGAGCAGTTCCGGTAGCTACCGTTCCGTCAGCAAGCGTGATCTCGGCTTCAACGGTGGGATTTCCTCTTGAATCCAGGATCTCCCTTCCGATAACTTTTTCAATTTCAAGATAACTCATTATTTCGATTACTCCTTTTCTTCTTAAAATCGGAATTCCTCTTTTCATATCCGTCATAGGTTCGGATATGAAAAAGAGGAACTCACATGATTTATTCAGCGGTTAGCGCTTGCTAACTAAATTGATTATATAATAACGTCATTTTGACGTCAAGCAGCGATTATATTATTAACCGTATTTTTATAAAATCTCCTTGACATATATTGTATATTAAGGCAGATAATTATAGTTAGCGATAGGTAACTAATTTGTTTCAAGAGGAATCACATAAAACAATATGATCAGGAAACTTGTTTTGTTAAGAGACGGCGAAAGTGAATGGAATAAAATGAACCTGTATACCGGATGGGCAGATTCGGATCTCAGCGAAAAAGGCCGGAAAGAAGCCGGGCTTGCAGGTCAGACACTTATGAATGAAGGGTATGATTTTGATATATGTTACACTTCGTATCTTAAAAGAGCCATTACTATCTCGAAGACAAGCAGATCCTTAAAGCTAAAATGGAAGCTGTTGCAAAACAGGGCAAAAAGTGGCAGTGATATTTTCCGTGTCTTCTCATATTCCCATTCCATCACGGCTATTCACTGTATAGTCAGAATGAAACTCCAGAAGACGTTTATATGTCTCGTCGCTGATCACATGCTCGATAAGGCAGGCATCCTTAAGTGCCGTCTGCTTACTTACTCCAATCCGCATAAGAACCTTTCCGATGAGTTCATGCTTGTTGTAAACATTTTCCGCTGCGGTCCGTCCGGATTCCGTGAGTGAAACCATTCCATCATCGTCAAAAACTATCATTCCGTCACTTACAAGTTTTTTCATTGCATAGCTGACGCTTGGTTTAGAAACATTCATTGATCTTGCGATATCAACAGATCTTACCGGTCTGTTCTTTTTTTGAAGTATCAGGATTGTTTTCAGATAGTCTTCCAGAGATGATGTCATCTTCATCACGCACCTCAAATCAAGTCTTTCGTCTCAACAGATACAACACTGTAATCCAGATCGCTTATCACCCGGATGATCTCCTCGTCAGGGATATCTTTCCCAAGTTTGACGACTGCTTTTCCCCTTTTTCCGTATACGGTGGCATTTACTCCGTCCATTGAATTAAGTGCGTTAGCTACTCTCGTATAACAATGCTTGCAGTGCATTCCGTCTATCTTCAATGTTTTTATTGCTATCACCCGGGCGAGTTTTCCGGGTTTGGTCCTGACTTCAGATCCTCCTCCCCCGCAGCACGATCCCTCGCCCCTAAAATGAGAGATCGCGCCTTTTACGGAGAAAATCAATACGAATAACAGTATAAGAATTATAATCAGATCGGCTACGTTCGATGTCATGAATTCACCTTTATTATCTGCCTGACCGTTTTGGTTAGTTGTTGCTAACTTGTTATGAAACAAAGGGACGATCCCAGCCGTTTCAAATCAAAATGTGAGTAACAAAAAAGTTGATTTTAGGAGGTATGATTTGAGCGGATCGTCCCTTGATTCAACATTGGGTTTTATGCTTTAAACGGATCACTTTTTAGAACAGTCAGTCCTATTCTTCGGACAGCTTCCCGACATGGGGCATCCGATACAATGTCTTCCGTTCTTCTTTTCCTTATAGATATAAAAGCACGCTGCGGATAATGCTATCACAAGTATCAATATGATTATTATATTGGCAAGTACCGGGTTCATTATCCGCCTCGTTTCTCATCAGCCGAGCTTATACTCAACAGCAATCTTCTTATTGTTGCTTCTAATGATAACAGTAATGATGGCCGCAAAGCAAATCACAGCGATAAGTCCGCCGGCAAATCCTGCACCGATGGAACCTGTAACAATAAGTGTTCCGATCTGGTAGACAAGGAATCCTACGGTAAATCCGGTTGCAAGCTGAAGACCTATGGCGCCCCAGAGCCACTTTGCGGATTTCATTTCAGAGTTCATCGCTCCGAGTGCCGCAAAGCATGGAGGTGTATAGAGGTTGAACATAAGGTATGCAAGTGCCGCAACCTTGGTAATACCCATTACGGCAGCGACGGCATTTCCCTCACCGATAAGTTCAAGCTCTTCCGTATCGATGAAATTGGTGATGGCAAAGCATGTAGCGATGGTGCCGACAACGTTCTCTTTTGCGATGAAGCCGGTTATAGCTGCAGCAGCAAGCTGCCATGATACGATTCCGACAATGGGAACAAGGAGAAGCGCAAAGGGTCCTGCAACACCTGCAAGGATGGAAGTATCCTCCATTCCTTCCTCAACCACTTCAAAGTGCCAGTTGAAGGACTGCATGATCTGTACAACTGTGTTACATACAAGGATGATGGTTCCCGCTTTTACGATATATGCCTTACCGCGCTCGAGCATGCTCTTAAGTGCAAATCCGAGGCTGGGAACCTTATATTCCGGAAGTTCGATTATAAAGAAGCTCTTGCGGTACCTTGCACCGGTGATGGCCTTGATAAGAAGTGCTCCGAGAAGAACAAGGATAACGCCGAGTGCATAGCATACGAAGCTTACCCAGGTAGACTCAGGGAAGAACGCTCCCGCAAAGAGTGCGATAACGGGAAGTTTTGCTCCGCAGGGCATAAAAGTTGCAAGCATTGCGGTGCTTCTGCGTTCTCTCTCATTCTTGATGGTTCTGCACGCCATGATGGCGGGAATTCCGCAGCCGGTTCCGATGATCATCGGAATAACGGATTTTCCGGACAGACCAACCTTTTTGAATATCGGATCAAGAACAACGGTAGCCCTTGCCATATATCCGCAGTCCTCAAGGAGTGCGATAAGGAAGTACATTACCATAACGAGAGGAAGGAATCCGACAACAGCTCCTACGCCTCCGATGATACCGTCGATCAGAAGTGCATAGAGCAGCGGATTTGCATCGCCGAGCTTCTCGCCGGCCCATTCCTGGAAGGTCTCAATCCATCCGACAAGGATATCTGCAAGCCATGTTCCCACGGTAGTCTGGCTGATATAGAATACAACAAACATTATTGCCGCGAAGATAATGATTCCGATTATGGGATTGGTAACGACCTTGTCGATCGCATCACCCTTATTCTTATCCCTGGTCAGAGTCTTTCTTACTTCAACATCCTTAACTACTCCGTTTACAAAATCGAATCTCTTTCTGTCGGCTGATTCAACGGCTTCCTTGCTTGAAAGATCTATATCTCCCTGATGATAAGGAGCCTTTTGTCCCTTTCCCTCAAGACTTGCGGCTAGCGCAACAGCCTCCTTGATTCCTTTTTCGGAAGTGGATACCGTATCGATCACAGGACATCCGAGCTTTTCGGCAAGAAGGACTTCGTTGATCTTGTTGCCCTTTTTCTCGTTTATATCGCTCTTGTTCAATGCGACAACAACGGGGATTCCAAGTTCGAGAAGCTGTGTGGTGAAGAAAAGGCTTCTGCTGAGATTGGTGGCATCAACTATATTGATGATGGCATCGGGATGCTCGTTCTTAACATAGCTGCTGGTGATGCTTTCTTCCGAAGTAAACGGTGACATGGAATATGCACCGGGAAGATCGACCGCGATCAGTTCCTTGCCGCTGTCGTTGAACTTATCCCTTATACGGCTCTCCTTTCTGTCGACCGTAACGCCTGCCCAGTTACCGATCTTCTCATTTCTTCCCGTCAGCGCATTATACATAGTCGTCTTTCCGCTGTTGGGATTTCCTGTCAGTGCAATCCTCATTTTTTCTATCCCTCCAATATATAAAATGATCTTAGATCTCTATAGCCGCTGCAAGTTCGGGATCTATGTTGTATCTGGCATCTTTGATGGACACCACAAGATTCTTCTTTTTATCCACTACCGTGATGTTCTCGCCGCTGTAACATCCCAGGGTAAAAAGAAAGCTCTCCATTTCCTCATCGCCATCCGTATCGATCTTCTTGATCACATATTCCGTTCCGAGCTTGGCATCATTTAAATTCATGATCATTTTCATCTCCGTTTCAGGTTAGCGGGTTCTAACTCTTCGTTAATATAATTGGTTAGCACAATCTAACCGTCAATCATTATAGTTAGTGATATCTAACTTGTCAAGACTGTTTTTCTTTAATCTTACACTTGCTGTAGAGTTAAGATCAATGTAATGGTATACTGTTAAAAGAAACCAAAACATAATTTTCAGATTTTTCAGGGAGATTACTATGGCATTACAAGAATCAGGCGAAATGTATCTCGAAACAATATATGTTCTCTCACTTGAATCCGACGAGGTCAGGGCCATAGACATCGGGGAACATATGAATTTCTCAAAGCCATCGGTAAGCCGCGCTATGGAGCTTCTGATAAAAGACGGATATATAACCAGGGATAAGGACGGCTTTATCAAGCTGACCAAGTCAGGAGAAAAGATCGCCAAGAGGATATATGAGCGCCATACCGTTTTATCCGAGCTTCTGATGAGCATCGGTGTCGATAAGAAGACCGCCACCGAGGATGCCTGCAGGGTCGAGCATTATATCAGCGAAAAGACCTTCAATGCCATCAAGTCACATATAAAGAAAAACAGCAAACGCTGATCATAACGGTTGGGCAGACACAATACCTGCATTTCCCGTAATATCTTTTCGGAAACACATAACTTACGATAAACGGCTGAGGTAGATTCCTCAGCCGTTTTCTTATTTCAGGATCCGCTTTATCCGAGAGCGACATCAAGTGCCATCATAAGACTGAAGCCTACCGCAAATGCAATGACTCCGACGTTCGAATGCTTTCCCGCAGACATTTCGGGGACAAGCTCCTCGACAACCACATATAGCATGGCGCCTGCGGCAAAGGAAAGAAGGTATGGCATCGCCGGAACAACAAGTCCTACAAGCAGCACGGTAAGACCTCCGAAGACAGGTTCAACCGCTCCGGACAAAACACCCAGCCAAAATGATTTCCTTTTGCTCTTTCCTTCCGCATAGAGAGGCATCGAAATGATCGCGCCTTCGGGGAAATTCTGTATCGCAATACCAAGTGCAAGGGCAAGGGCAGCTCCGGACGTGATACCCCCGGATCCGCTTATAAGCCCCGCATAGACAACGCCGACTGCCATTCCTTCGGGAATGTTATGAAGCGTTACGGCAAAAACGAGCATCATCACTCTGGTGAGCTTGCTCTTGGGACCTTCTGCCTGATCCGGCACCACATGAAGATGAGGGATCACATGGTCAAGCAGGAGCAGAAACAGGATTCCCATCCAGAATCCTATGAATGCGGGAAGAAATGCTAATCTTCCTTTATCCGAGCTCTGTTCTATCGCAGGAACTATAAGGCTCCATATGGATGCGGCAACCATGACTCCCGCAGCAAATCCGGAAAGTGCCTTTTGAACATTATCCTTGAGATTATTCCTAAGAAAAAACACACAGCCGGCTCCGGCAGCGGTTCCGATGAAGGGTATCAGTAATCCCATTAATACTGTTTGTGTCATTTTTCGTATTCTCCATTATCTTATATAATCAGTTAGTCATATCTAACCGTTTGGCAAAAAGAAAAGTTAGTGTTCTCTAACTCTAATCGCATTATAGTTAGAGAACGCTAACTTGTCAACTG
Source organism: Lachnospiraceae bacterium (assembly GCA_017524035.1). Lineage (GTDB taxonomy): Bacteria > Bacillota > Clostridia > Lachnospirales > Lachnospiraceae > AC2028. The sequence continues at coordinate 15,688 of JAFWUY010000138.1, forward strand.
TTTTTTCTGAATACAATTTTTCAGGCAGTGGATCAAAGAAGCCTTGCGTTCCTGAGTGTGCAATACTGGTATCCGTCTTCCATATATGTGTCGAAGGTTCCTATGACTGTTATCGTATCCTCGTATTCGGGATAATCATCCGGATACGCATATGTATCATCAAGTTCGAATTCTATTCCCTGAGAGCAGCATGCCGTCGCATCCATTATGATGCATGCACAGTAAAACTGCTCTCCTTCCTGTGGGAAGTTGCACACATACATGCCGTCCATCTTGACGACCTTTCCCTTATAATCTTCGGTATTTGTTATCATATCGAAGACCTGAGAATAGGTCATTACAGAATTCAGTACGGTAAGATCCACATCTATGCCTTCAGTCGAGGTGTACAATTCCTTCATCTCATCGGGATCGGGCGGCTGGGCTTCGGCCGCTGCCTGAATGGCTGTACCGTCTCCGAAATCATACAGAGCAGGATCGTTCGGATCAAGCGGAACAATTATCTCATTTCCGGAATCCTGACCGAACTGTGCAGCCTCCGCATCGGCTTCCGCCATACCTGCCTGCAATACCGCATCAACAGAGGACTGCCGGTCTCCGGTATGCTGCGCCGAACCGGTGCTTCCGCAGCCTGCAAGCAGTGCCGTTACGCATAACAGGAGCGGTATATATTTTTTCTTTTTCATCATCTGTTTCCTTCACATAACCTGCCGATAAGGCAGCATATTCCGAATACAACCATATCGGCGGCTACTATAGTCGAACCTACCGGGGTACCTGTGATTATCGAAATGACCATTCCGGCAAGTGCACATACAACCGAAAGAACAACCGAACAGATTGTTACACTCTTGAAGCTCTTGAAAAGCTTCATGGCGGAAAGTGCCGGGAAAATGACCAGAGCGGATATAAGGAGTGAACCTACCAGATTCATCGCAAGAACGATTATGACAGCAGTGATGACGGCAATGATCAGGTTGTATATTTCCGTCCTGGTTCCGGTTGCCTTCGCGAAGTTTTCATCAAACGTGACCGCAAAAATCCTGTTGTAGAACAAAATGAATGTTACAACAACGACTAAAGACAAAACCATGCACAGCCATACCTCGGTCCCCTTGAGAGTAAGTATCGATGTGGAACCGAAAAGCGTCGAGCATACATCTCCCGAAAGGTTTGCCGATGTCGAGAAGACATTCATGATCAGATAACCGAATGCCAGAGCACCGACCGAGATCATTGCGATTGCGGCATCACCCTTTATCTTCGCATTCTGTCCCGTCCGGAGCAGAAGTATCGCGCTCAGGATGGTAATGGGCATTGCAACTATCATATCGTTGGTCAGATTAAGCACACCCGCGACAGCCATCGCACCGAATGCGACATGTGACAGTCCGTCACCGATGTATGAAAATCTCTTGAGCACAAGCGTAACACCGAGAAGCGATGAGCAAAGTGCAATGAGCACACCGACTATGACCGCATATCTGACAAAGGGATACTGAAGGGCAAGAAATAATTTATCCATTGTCTTTATCCTCCATATTAGTCATAGTCTTTCTCGGCTTATACATTACAGGGTGCTCCGAATCTCTCGACTGCATCATGAGGAAGAACTTTCCCGCCTTGCTTCCGAGGTACTCATCCCTTGTTCCGAAGAAAACATTCTCTCCGACATGAAGAATGTGGTCCGCATAATTGACTGCAGTTCCGATGTCGTGGGATATCATTATTATCGTTACCTTCTCTTTATTGAGTTCCGAGATCAGAGCATACATCTCCGCGGTAACCTTGGGATCGAGTCCGGATACGGGCTCATCAAGCAGAAGAAGTTTCCTTGTCGCACAGAGTGCCCTTGCAAGAAGCACTCTCTGCTGCTGGCCGCCGGACAATTCCCTGTAGCATTTCGAAGCAAGATCGGTTATTCCCATCTTCTCCATATTTTCGGATGCTCTTTTTTTATCATCAGCACTGTAGAAGGGTCTGAAGCCTCCCCTTCCCTGGCATCCGGACAGAACGACTTCTCTCACCGATGCGGGAAAATCTCTCTGAACCGGTGACTGCTGAGGCAGGTATCCGATCTCATTTTCCATAAGTCCTTCACCTTTGATTATCTGACCTCTTTCGGGCCTTTGAAGGCCAAGGAGTGTCTTCATGAGCGTGGATTTTCCCGATCCATTCTCGCCCACGATACACAGATAATCTCCGGTATTAACTTCAAAGTTGATGTTTTCCGCAACAATCTGCGATCCGTATCCTACGGCCAGATCTTTAACGGTGAGAAGAGCCATTCTTAATCCCTCCTGCCTTCAGTACGAAAGAGCCTCTTTCAGAACCTCCAGGTTACTGTTCATTATTGATAAATATGTAACACCATTCGCAATGTCATCAGATGTTACCGACTGCATCGAATCAAGTGTAAGGACCTTCTGAGCCTTTGAAGCGGTATTCTGTACTATGGTCTCCGCAATGCTGCGATCCTTTCCTTCAATGGTAAGGACACAGTTAAGTCCGAGTTCATCAACCTTTCCGGAAAGGAAAGTTATGGTTTCAAAGCTTGCCTCGGATTCCGCGGAGCATCCTACGAATGCTGCATAGTAGTCAATTCCGTAATCATCCGTCATATAACGGAAAGGAAAACGGTCGCCGAAAAGAATAGTGTCGCCGGAAGCGTTCTTTACTGCATCCGCATATTCAGCATCAAGTGATAAAAGCTCCCCAACATATGCTGCGGAATTACCGGCATAAACATTCGCATTATCGGGATCGATCGTCTGAAGCGCTGCGGAAATGCTTTCGGTAAGCTTAGCGGCATTCTTCAGTGAAAGCCACACATGCTCGTCATACTCGGGGCCTTCTTCATGATGGTCCTCATCTTCGTCGTGATGATGCTCATGATCTTCCTCCTGCATGCCCTCTACGATCTCTTCTTCCTTTACGGAATCACCGAGCTCCTCGAGAAGATCGATCACGATCATATCCTTATTGACCGCTTCACTGAGCGCGTCTTCAACCCACTCATCGGATTCTCCGCCGACATAGATGAACAGATCGCAGTTCGCGATCTTCATGATGTCATCAACGGTGGGCTGGTAGCTGTGAAGATCCACTCCGTTATCGAGAAGGAGCGTCACCTCCGCTCCTGCGGGATTATCGCCGAGAACGTTCATTACCCAGTCATACTCAGGGAAGATGGTAACAACAATGCTTAATCTGTCATTTCCGGCAGCTGCACCGTTTGAGGATGAGCATCCGCCGAGTGTCCAGGTCATCATGACCGCAACAAGCAAATATGCAAATATCTTTTTCATATATATAGCCTCCGTTAATTTCAGATAAAAAGTATCATGACGGAGGAACCTCAATTATCCATTCGTACCTTCTCCGAAACCAATGTATCAAACGAAAATAAGCCTGCGTTTTCCGTTCCGATACGGCATATCAGTGCATAGGCAATAAGTACCGAAATGATGATCAGTCTTGCACCCTGCGTCTCATACAATACGCCTTCGCATATCCGCAGGCACTCACATACCGGGCACTCCTCGCCGGAGCATTCATGAATACTTTCTTCCGCTATATAAAACGCAGAGAAAGCCATGAGCATAAACATTACTGCAGAAAGGATCAAAGGCAGGAATTTAATATTCTTATTCCGCATCTTCTTCCTTCCTCCTGCAATCATCGCATACACCGTAAAAAACCGTCCTCATGGGGTTCAGTTTAAAACCGTGTTCTTCGCTCAGATGCTTTCCGATCTCTTTTAACTCTTCACACTGAAGGTGTATGAGCTTTCCGCATTTTTCACATTTGCAATGGAAGCAGGTCTTTCCTTTTTTATGGACTCTCATGCCCACATATTCAAAGCATGCGCGTCCCGAAGCTTCCATGATGTATTTGTTCAGAAGCCCCTCGTCAACGAGCTTTTCAAGCTGGCGGTAAACGGTGGCCTGTCCTATGGATGCTCCCTGTGCTTTGAAATATTCGCATACATCGCCTGCGGTGATATGATCACCGGAGCGCTTTTCGAGATATTTGAGCAGGATCTCGCGCTGTTTTGTTTTGTAAGTAGAGCCTGCGGGCATAATTTTCTCCAAAATAAAATGAGAACTGTTCTCAATTTGAATTTGAGAACTGTTCTCATTTTTATCACAATAAGCTTTCTTTGTCAATAAAATGCGGTACTTTTAAGAGGATTTTAACTATCTTCCCTTTATCTCTATCCTGTCGAGAATTCCCTGCACGGAAACGCCGGGATGAGTAAGATACATCCTCATCACATCCTGTACGAATTCAGCATCCGAGTGTGTCTTTTTACATATGCGGTTTATGTCATAGCCCTTGTCGATGTACTTTACTATCTTCGAGACAAGATCTTCCGCGCCGGGTGACATGCTTCGATCCAATGCTTTCCCAATGTGTCCGGACGGATCATTCCCGCGAGCACTTTCAGACTCACTCTCCTTTGTATCTATTGCGGATGTATTTTCATCAAATGTATAAGTCTTCGCATGTCCGTAATAGACTGTCTTAGGCTTGTACGCAAGGAGCCTGTCCCAGCTGATTCCGATTTCCGTACCCTTATGCAGCTCGAGTTCATAGAGAGGATTCAGGTCACCGACAAAAAGTTCTCCGGAACCCAGTAAAAGAGAAATGCTGTCGTCGCTGTGACCCGGCGTCGCTATGATCTCCCCGTCAATGCCTATCTCTCCGAGTACATTCCGGCTTTCATTTAAGCTTATTATCCTGACCCTGCCGTCATCTATGGGAACATAGTCCTTCCTGTTTTCTTTTTCGAAGATATGATCGGAAGAATGAAGAAAAGCCTTCTGGATATCGCATGCGAGCAGGACGGGACCTTTCTCAGCGATCTCTCCCGCTAGTCCCATATGATCCGGATGGTAATGTGAGATCAGAACCATGTTGATATCACTGAGCTTAACTCCTGCTTCTCCGAGGCTCTTACAGAATGCCGGGAAGGTTCCGGCCCATCCCGTATCGAACAACAGATAACCTTTACTTCCCTTTATAAGATATGTATTTGTATTGGAATAATGCAATTCGATAATATTCATGATAAAGTAGATATGATCTTAATTAATCTGTCGGAGAATGATATTGAACTCAGCTGATAAGAAATCAAAACTCTGGAACCTGTTCCGCGATTATATGGAATACTTTCTCGTATACTGCTTCTTCGGATGGGTATATGAATCAGTATGGTGCTGCATGATATATCACAAAAGGGGATTCATAAACAGGGGATTTCTTTTCGGTCCCTGGCTTCCGATATACGGTATCGGATTTTTCATCATTCTCGGAATATTTACGCTTCTTAAGATCAGGAAGCCCATTCTTGTCTTCATCGTGGGCGGCGCAGTCGCAGCGACTGCCGAACTCATCGCAAGCTACATCATCGAAGCCGCAGGCGGCGCACCGATGTGGGATTATCATGGAGAGTTTCTGAACTTCGACGGAAGGATCGCACTTGTTCCTTCGCTGATGTTCGGTTTCCTTATCTGGCTGGCGATATGCGTGATCCACAAAGGAATAATAAAGCTTCAGAAAAAATTCCGTGACTCAAAAGTTCACAACGTATGTTTCATCGTGATCGCGGCTCTGTTTTTCATGGATCTTATCGCAAGGATATGGCTCGGAAGCAACATCTGACCCATTGTAAGCAAATGCATGCCTGTTCGAAAGCAGATGCAGGCATCAGGCTTCGTTTCAGATTATTATCCTCGTCCACTTTCCCTGCTTGAATCTCACCGATCCGAATATAAATCTTGATATCTGGTCCGCAAGGATTCCCATCCATACACCGTTTATTCCGAAACCGAGAGTGTATCCGAAGAGATATGAAAACGCGGTTCTGATAACCGTTACGCTTATGATCGAAGCAAGTGCGGTATAACCGGTATCTCCCGCTCCCCTTAAGCATCCCATATATATGACCTGCGATACCTGGAAGATAACGACGACGATTATGATCCTTGTGATATCCACTCCGATCTTAACGATCTCCGGCTCTTCGAAGAATGCCGACATGATCGCATGTCCTCCGAAGAAATATATGCAGGCAAGGAAAAACGATATGACCAGTCCGAGCTTTCTGCATGTACGTCCGTATTCTTTTGCAAGTGCTTCATTGCGCTCTCCGAGGCTCCGGCCTATCAATGCAACGGCAGTCGCCTGAAGACCGTCACCGAACGAAAACGACAATCCCATTATGTTCATACCGACCTGGTGTGCGGCCATCGCAGCCGTTCCTATTTTTGCCGCCATGATCGCGGTCGCCATGAATCCGACTCTCATAAGGAGCTGTTCAAAGAAAACGGAATAGCCGACCTTCACAAGGGACTTAAATGCTTCAAAGCCCGGCATGATCTTATTCTTCACTATAAAAGGAATACTTACAAAGCAGTTCTTTTCAAACAATGAGAGTATGCTCATCACGCATGCCACAACCGTTCCGAGAACGGTGGCAAGTGCCGCTCCTTCCACGCCGAGTGTGGGGAATCCGAATTTTCCTCCGATGAGAAGATAATTGAAAATGATATTCACGGTGTTGGATGCGAGATTGGTACGCATCGTGATCTTGGTATTCCCCGCACCTCTCTGAGCCGAGTTGACACCCATCTGAATGCAGTTGAATATCATACCGCCCATGATGATCTTAAAATATGCGGTTGCAAGATCATGCGTTTCGGAAGTCGAGCCGCAGAACCTGATGACATC
>JAFWUY010000139.1 GCA_017524035.1 Lachnospiraceae bacterium
AGCATATACAGAACAGGCGGAGATGAGTTTGCCGCTATTATAACTGTGCCCGGGAGTGAAAGGGCGGCTCTTATAGGAAGGTTGCGTGATAGTTTTGAGAAGTGGAAAGGTACTTCCGTAAGCGGATTGTCCATTTCAATGGGTTATGTGTGCACTAAAGAGATACCCGGTATGTCGATTCATGACATGAGAAGAGAAGCCGAAAAGAGGATGTACGCACAAAAGAGCGACTATTATATGCAGGAAGGAAATGACCGGCGCAGAGGCCATGGCCAAAAATCACGGTGACATGCTCTGTTATATGTGTTATCAATATAAAACACCCCATGTATGCAAATGGTGATCTGTATGGATAATTTTCCGGATTACGGTCTTGATCAAAAAGGATCGTTTATGAACAGAATGAAAGGCGGTGCCTTTGTTTTTCGTGCTGACGAAGAACAACGTCTGTTAAGCGTGAATGACAATCTTGTCAGTCTGTTTGAATGCGATGATGCAGATGATCTCATGGAGTATACGCATGGAACGTTTAGCGGTATGATCCATGATCCCGATGCGGGTCTGATATGTAAGGAGATCGAAGATCAGCTGAAGCATTCCATAAACGGATCAGGGTATGTGTTCTACAATATAATGACGAAGAAAAAGAATGTCCTCCGGGTTGTCAATCACTGGACGCTTGTCCATGATGACGAGATGGGGGATGTTTTTTATGCTATGATATATATGCACAGGCTTGATAATGCGGCAAATGATTACGATGTGGTGACCGGACTTCTCGGCAAGAGAAAGTTTGACAGATATGCTACGGGCTTAAGTAAACAGTGCCTTTCCGAAAACGATACGACGGCCTATGCGATAGTCTATGTCAATCTTGTCAATTTCAAACTGCTGAATCTGAAGCGCGGCGTGAATGAGGGAAATGAATGTCTTAAGATAGTCGCCAAGATCCTTGGCAAGACATATAACAACGGTTTCGTTTCGAGACTTCATGACGATCATTTTGCGGTGTTCACCGAATATGAGGACGTTACAGCAAAGACCGAAGAGTTCATCAGATCGTTCGGTGAGTCTTTCGGCAACAAATACGACATCACCTGCAAGTTCGGCATATACAGGTTTATTCCCGATGAGGATTTCTACATCGAGACGGCGTTGTCGCGTGCAAAGGTGGCATGTGACTCCGTCAGACGGGATGACAGACATGATATTGCCGAGTATTCGGAGAATCTTGAAGAGACATTCAAGACCGTCGAGTATGTTGTCGGAAGGATAGACGAAGCCATTGAAAAAGGCTGGATACAGGTGTATTTTCAGCCTGTGGTCAGATCGCTTACCGAAGGGGTCTGCAGTATGGAATCCCTTGTCCGCTGGATAGATCCGCAGATAGGGTTCCTGCCTCCCGACAGGTTCATCGGAGTACTTGAAGAAGAGCGCTGTATACACAAGCTTGACTGCTTCGTCATCGACAAAGTGTGTGAACTGATCGGCCAGCGCCTTGCCGCAGATCTTCCTACGGTTCCCGCATCGGTGAACCTTTCGAGGCTTGATTTTGTCATGTGCGACATGCTTGCCGTTGTGGAGGAAGCCGTCAGCAAACACGGGATCCCGAAGGAATTCATCCATATAGAGATCACTGAGAGCATGATCGCTTCCGACGAGGAACTGATGCGAAAGACCATAAGAGCATTCAGGGATGCCGGATATGAGATCTGGATGGATGATTTCGGAAGCGGTTATTCATCCCTGACCATGCTGAAGGATTACGATTTTAACACTCTCAAGCTTGACATGAAGTTTCTGACTCCCCTTACGGAAAAGAGCCGCAGTATCATCAAATCCGTCGTCACAATGGCCAAAGACATAGGCATCAAAACTCTTGCGGAGGGCGTCGAGACAAAGGAGCAGCTTGATTTTCTCAAAGAGATCGGGTGCGGGCTCATTCAGGGATACTATTACGGCAAGCCCGAACCCATAGATGATGTTTTTGAGCATCTGAAGGAAAACGGGATCAAGGACGAGGATATCAACTGGAGCAATTATTATCAGAAAGCAAGCTTAAATGCCCGGGCGACCGATATCCCTCTGGAGATCGTGGAGGACGACGGGAAGACTTTCAAGACGCTGTTCATGAACAGGGCATACCGGGATCAGATCGGAGCGGGGATGCTGGCTGATCATGAGATCGACGACGGACTCTACGGTATCGAATCCGAAATGATGGAAAAATACCGGGAATTTGCCGATATCGCGGAAAGATCAGGCAAGGAGGAAACGTTTTACTATTCCGTCGGATCGAGCAAGCTGTGCCTGACGGTATGTGAGATAGCGCATCAGGGTGACCACCATATCCTCATCGGGACGATCACAAACTTCTCAAAGGATAACAAAAGACCCGTGTTCGATGCTGATTTTCCCAAACTGTAATGTCTCTTGTTATTTGTGACGATATATTAGATAACAGATAAGAAATTAGCCAAAAACTCTTTTTCATTTTGTAAACCTCCC
>JAFWUY010000140.1 GCA_017524035.1 Lachnospiraceae bacterium
ACATCGGCAAGAACACTTCATCCGTTGTCAACACCAAGTCCATATCCAAGAACGGCGGCTGCAACACCACCAGGACCTCTGTGCAGGTAATGCCCCAGGCCAAGGGCGCCAAGTCCGTCGTAAGCTGTGAATCACTTATGCTCGACAGCGAGTCCAGATCGGACACGATCCCTGTAATGGATATCCGCACGGACGATGCCGATGTAGGACACGAAGCAACCATAGGAAGCATTTCCGATGAAGCCGTCTTCTACATGATGAGCAGGGGAATGAGCGAAGAGGACGCGAGAGCCCTCATCGTAAGCGGATTTGCCGACAACGTATCCAGGGAACTTCCCATGGAATACGCTGCCGAAATGAACAATCTGATAAGGCTTGAAATGAAAGGGACAATAGGATGACGGCTGAGAAGATCAAGATAAACAGCCTCGTTCCCCCTACCTGGAACAGGCTTAAAGTAAACGATATTACGGTAGAACTTCCCACAGGAAGCGCTGCGGGAATGACCGATCAGGGACTTAAGACAGGCGAAGCAAAGCCCGCCGACTGGCAGATGGATACCGGTTGCGGCGCAGAGCTTTCCGCTTTCCTTGAAAAGAACGGCACGAAGCCCGTACTTGTGGCAAATGACGGGGATAAGCTTGTAAGCATTAAGAAGACCTATACCGAAAATGCAGCCGACATTATCTGCTTTGAGGCAAAGGAAGGACAGACTGTCAACATCCTCACCGATGTAACCTCCGATGAAAACACGGAAGGTACCGCGGTTCTTCAGGTTCTTCTGAAGGCGGAAAAAGGAGCTAAGATCAATCTCGCACAGATCGTAAGACCCGGAAAAGGAATGAAGATCGTAAATGACATCGGTTCCGTTGCCGCAGAGGGCGCGCAGATCAATATCGTCCAGGTCTTCATGGACGGAAGCGATATAAGCGCAGGCTGCAGGACCGCTCTTAAGGGAGAGGAAGCAGCCACGGAAAATCATGTCGGTCTTGTCAGGACAAACGGACAGACCCTCGATATGAACTATGTGGCAAAGCATCTTGCAAAAACCACAAAGGCTGATATAAATGTCACCGGCGCGCTTTCAAAGAACGCCAGGAAAACATTCAGGGGTACCATAGATTTCGTCAAGGGCTGCACCGGCAGTGACGGCAAAGAGTCCGAGAACATGCTCCTTCTTGATGACACCATTGTCAACAAGACTGTCCCACTCATCCTCTGTACCGAGGAAACCGTTGCGGGAAGCCACGGAGCAACGATCGGAAAACCCGCAGAGGACATCCTCTTCTATATGACCAGCAGAGGCATAACCAGGGAAAGGGCCGTCGAGATCCTCGAAAGAGCATCACTGGAAGCTGCCGCAAATAAGATAGAAAATGCCGAAGCAAAGGAATACGTTCTTGGCATCATAGCAGGAAAATACGCAGATGAATGATACCGAACTTAAGAACAAGGTAAAGGAATACAGAAAGCTCTTCCCTGTTTTAAAACAGGACATCGCATATCTCGACAATGCGGCGACCACACAGAAGCCCATATCTGTCCTCGATGCCATGAAGAGCTATTACGAGAACGACAATGCCAATCCCCTTCGCGGAGTGTACGATCTCAGCGAAAGGGCAACCGCTGTTTATGAAAATGCGAGGGTAAAGACTGCGCAGTTCATAAATGCCGCCGCTCCCGAAGAGATCATATTTGTCAGGAACGCAAGCGAGGCCTTGAACCTCCTTGCGTATTCCTGGTGTGAGGATAACCTTTCGGAAGGTGATGAGGTTGTCGTTTCCGTAATGGAGCATCATTCCGATTTTCTTCCCTGGAAATATATGGCGGAGAAAAAGGGTGCGAAGCTCGTAAAGCTCGAACCCGACGAGACCGGAGCAGTCACCGATGAGACTCTGGATAAGTGCCTTTCCGAAAAGACCAGGCTCGTTGCGATCACCCAGGTATCCAACGTCCTCGGAAGAGTAAATGACATTAAGCATATTGCGGAGAAGGTCCATGCAGCCGGCGCTCTCATCAGCGTCGACGGAGCACAGAGCGTTCCCCATATGAAGGTCGATGTGCGGGAACTTGACTGCGATTTTCTTTCCTTTTCGGGACATAAGATGTTCGGATCCATGGGCATCGGTGTCCTTTACGGCAAAAGAGAGCACCTCGAAAAGATGCGCCCCTTCATGTACGGCGGAGAGATGATCGCTATCGTGCACTGGGACAGGGTAACCTTCGCCGAGCTTCCCCATAAGTTCGAAGCGGGTACCGTAAATGTCGGCGGAGCTGTCGGACTTGCCGCAGCTATTGATTTCATAAATCAGGTCGGATGGGGTATAATAGAAGCTCAGGAAGAGATCCTGACAAACAGAGCGATCGCCGGTATTAAGAATATCGACAAGATCCGCATCATCGGATCACAAAACGCTGCGGATCATAAGGGAATCGTGACCTTCTGCGTAGAAGATGTCCATCCCCATGATGTTGCCGATATACTCGGAAGATCGGGTGTATGCATAAGAGCGGGACATCACTGCGCCCAGCCCCTTATGGATCACCTCGGAGTCAAGTCCACATGCCGCGCAAGCTTTGCTTTCTATAATACTGAAGAGGAAGTGGACAGATTCCTTGCGGAGCTGTCCAAGGTAAGAGGACTGCTCGGATATGGACTTTAAGACTTTCTACAACGAAGTTGTAACGGATCACAATATGCATCCGCTCCACAAGCATCCGGTCGAAAATCCCGACATCGAAATGGAGGGAGTAAACCCTTCGTGCGGTGACGAGATAACCGTACAGCTCAAAGTGAAGGACGGTTATATCACGGACGGCGGTTTTGTCGGTGACGGATGTGCCATTTCCCAGGCTTCCGCAGACATCATGATCGACATGGTGATCGGCGCGAAGGTGGAGGATGCGCAGCACCTCGCAGGTAATTTCATCAAGATGATAAAGGGCGAAGCCACTCCCGAGGAGATAGAGGAACTCGGTGAAGCCGGCGCACTTTCGGATATTTCCCATATGCCCGCAAGAGTAAAATGTGCGGTCCTGGGTTGGCACACCGTTGATGAGATGATCAAGGGGATGAATAAGTGACCGCCCTTTACGACGAGTTCAAAAATTATTCCGGAAACGATCTCTACCCCTGCCATATGCCGGGGCATAAAAGACATGCGTTCGGAGCAATGTCCGAAGAGTATGCATCCATAGATTTCACCGAAGTCGATTCCTTAGATGACCTTCACGATCCCGAAGGCATAATCCTTGAAAGCGAAAAAAATGCAGCGCAGACGCTTGGCGCGGACGCATCATATTTTCTTATAAATGGAAGCACCGCAGGTATCCTTGCGGCTGTTTCCGCATCCGTAAGAAAAGGCGGAAAGCTCCTGATGGTAAGGGGCAGCCACAAGTCCGCATACAACGCGGCATATTTAAGGGGCCTGCGCACCGCGTATATTTACACCAAGGGTCCCGATGAGGACGGAATATTCGATGCCGTGACCGCAGATGATGTGAAGAAGGCGCTTGACGAAAATCCCGATGCCGGTGCGGTTTTCATTGTATCCCCCACCTACGAGGGAAGGATGTCCGATATCGCTTCCATAGCAAAGGAAGTCCACTCCAAAAACATCCCCCTTATTGTCGACGAAGCGCACGGTGCTCATCTTTCCTTTACGAAGGGCTGTGCATCCGATGCGATAAGATGCGGCGCCGATATAGTGATCCAGTCGATCCACAAAACGCTTCCCGCACCCACGCAGACCGCTGTTCTTTCCGTAAAAGGAAACCTTGCGGATAAGGACGGGATCCGGAGATTCCTTTCGATCTACCAGTCGAGCTCCCCTTCGTATCCGCTCATGTCCATGATCGACGGATGCATACGCTATATGTCCGAAAACAGCGAAAAACTCGTGCAAAATCTTCACGATAATTTCGAAAATCTGTTAAAACGCCTTGAAGTATGTGATAAACTAATATGTGGCCCTAAAACAGCCGAACTTCGGTCCGGAAAGGCAGATTACGGAAAGCTTGTCATCAGTGCAAGGAATACCTGCATCTCCGGAAAAGAGATCGCGGATATCCTCAGGGACAGATACCGCATAGAGACTGAGATGGCGGCACCCGGATTTGTGCTTGCAATGTTTACCGTATGTGACGAACCTGAAGGCTATGACAAAGTGGCAGGTGCCCTGACAGACCTTAACACAAGGCTTGAAAGGTACGGACTTCTTGCACAGGACGGCGAAAAGCCCGTAGATATAAGCACCCCCCTTCCGAAGCCGGTCATCAGAATGTCACTTTCGGATGCGATCGACGGCGATACCGAAGAGATCGCATTTAGCGAAAGCGCGGGGAGGATCAGTTCATCCATGGTATGCCTCTATCCGCCCGGGACACCGATACTTGCACCCGGCGAAGAGATTACCCCTGAACACGTAAAATATATCGATAATTGTCTGAAGGCCGGATTCAACGTAAAGGGCATTGAACGTTCAGATATTAAAGTTGTAAAGAATGGCTAAGATAATATGTCTGCTCGGCAAAAGCTGCAGCGGAAAAGACACAATCTATAAAAAGCTCCTTGCCGACGAAAGCCTGAACCTCCTTCCGCTTGTGACATACACCATAAGACCCATGAGGACGGGTGAGCAGGAAGGAAGGGAGTACCACTTCACCGACGAAGCCGGCTTCAATTCACTTAAGGACGCCGGCAAAGTCATAGAGGACAGGACCTACGATACGGTCTACGGACTCTGGAGGTACTTCACGGTGGACGACGGAACCTTCGAAAAAGAAGGACGCAACGTCATCGCCGCAGCGGGCACCATCCCCGCATACATTAAGCTCAGGGATTACTTCGGCGCTGAGAACACGTGCCCCGTAATGATCGAGACCGACGACGGGATCAGGCTTGAAAGAGCCATGAGGCGTGAAAAGAAACAGGCCGCTCCCAGATATAAGGAAATGTGCCGCCGCTTCATCACCGATTCCGAGGATTTCGATGAAGAGAAGATGAAGGCAGCAGGCGTTGAGCATGTTTTTATGAACAACGATGATCTCGATAAATGCATCCGAGAGGTAAGTGATTTTATCAGGAGTCTTTGATGGATATCAAAGTCAATCAGGTAAATCAAACAGCGCAGGTCACGCAGACCCAGCATGTACAGGAATCCGACGGCAGCTTTAAATTCATGCTTGCCAGCAACATCGAGGAAGCCGAACTTGCGGGTCGCCTTAATACGCTCATGGAGCAGATCGATTCCGAGGGCAAGAAGCTCGCCAAGAGACGCGACGTCAAGGACATGCGCCACTATCGCAGCCTCGTCAAGGATTTCCTCAATGAGATCGTGACGCATTCACATGCATTTTCGAGAGAGAACTTCCTCGACCGTAAAGGAAGACACAGGGTCTACGGCATCATAAGGCTCGTGGACGACAACCTCGACCAGCTCGCACAGGAACTGATGAGGGACGAAAAAGACAACCTTGAGATCCTTAACAGGATCGGAGAGATAAAGGGATTACTGTTAGATATCTTTACCTGATGAGTATGAGGGGAGAAACATGCCGAGGCTTAAGGATATAATCGGACAGGACCTGATCAAAAAGCAGATCCTCGAATCAATTGAAAATGACCGCGTTGCGGGCGGGTATATCCTTACCGGTGAAAAGGGATCCGGAAAGGAATTCATTGCCGGTGTTTTTGCGCAGCTCCTCGTATGCGAGAACCGCGGAAAAGATGTATGCGGCGAGTGCCACTCCTGTAAGCAGGCCGAGGCCCATACCCATCCCGATATCAGGTATGTGATCCACGAAAAGCCCACCTCCATCGGTATAGATGAGGTCAGGGACCAGATCTGCAACGACATCTACATCAAGCCCTACCAGGCTGACCGTAAGATATACATAGTAAGTGATGCGGACAAGCTCACCGCACAGGCCCAGAACGCACTCTTAAAGAGCCTCGAGGAAGCGCCCGCATATGTGACCATACTTCTTCTTGCGGCAAATGAGAACATGCTGCTTCCCACCGTCAGATCAAGGTGCATCACCTGGGACCTCAAGCCCGTCCCCGATGAAGTGCTGAAGAAATATCTGATGAGCGAGCTCCGCGTTCCCGATTACCGCGCCGATGTCGCGATCGCATTCGCACAGGGCAACCTCGGAAAAGCAAGGGATATGGCGGCAAGCGACGATTTCAGTGCGATGCAGGCGGCTGCACAGTCCGTCGTCAAGAACGCACGCGACGATTCGATTGCCGATATGATCGCGCTTGTGAGAAGTCTTTCGGAGTACAAGGTCGATGCCGGGGAATTCCTCGACATGATCACGGTATGGTACAGGGATGTGCTGATGTTCAAGGCTACCGGCGAAACCGACAGCCTCATATACAAGGATGAGCTTTCCATCATCAGGAAAGTTGCGCGCCGCAGCAGCTACGAGGGAATCGAGGAAGTGCTGAGCGCGATAACCCGCGCAAAGGAAAGACTCAGGGCAAATGTCAGCTTCGAGATCGCCATGGAGCTGCTCTTTGCGGTCATACAGGAAAACGGGTGATCCCCGTAATATAGTTTTGGGAGATTTTGATGAAGGTTATAGCAGTAAGATTTAAGTCAGGCGGGAAGAGTTATTTCTTCGATCCCGGAGAAATAGAGCTTGTAAAGGACGACTATTGCATCGTCGAGACCGTAAAGGGTATCGAGTATGCACAGGTCGTAAGCGATATACGTGATGTGGACGATGCAAGGATCACCGTTCCCCTCCGGAAAGTCCTCAGAAAAGCAACCGATGCCGACACAAAGCAGGTTGCGGACAATGCCGACAAGGAAAAGAACGCATACCGCATCGCACAGGAGAAGATCCTCGAGCACGGACTCGATATGAAGCTCACCGATGTCGAGTATGCATTCGACAACAGCAAGATCGTATTCTTCTTCGTTGCGGAGCAGAGAGTTGATTTCAGGGATCTTGTAAAGGATCTTGCCGGAATCTTCAGGACCAGGATCGAGCTCAGACAGATCGGCGTAAGGGACGAAGCAAGGAGCCTCGGAGGCTTCGGATCATGCGGAAGGCCCCTTTGCTGCTCAGAATTCTTAAGCGATTTCGTTCCCGTATCCATCAAGATGGCTAAGGAACAGAACCTTTCTCTCAACCCCACAAAGATCAGCGGTGTCTGCGGAAGGCTCATGTGCTGCCTCAAGTACGAGGAGGAAGCTTACGAGGAACTCAACTCCACAATGCCCGCACTCGGCGACTATGTTGCAACGAATGACGGAATGAGGGGAGAAGTCAGCGGCATCAATGTCCTCAGACAGATCGCCAAGGTTCTCGTTGAGATCGGGGATGACAAGGAACTCAGGGACTATCCCGCAGGCGACATCACCGTTCTCAGGCGTAAGAAGGGTAAGAGAAACGGCTCCCACATCGGACTTGCGGCGGAGGATTCGCCCGAAATGCTCGCTCTTTTGGAGGATGAAGCCAGGGAAAAGAGAGAAGAGAGCAGGAAGCAGGAAAACCGCGGCGGAGATAAAAATGACAGAAGTGACAGAAAGGTCGGCAGCCAATCTGACAATAATGTCATAAAAGAGAACCGCGATAATAGGAACAACAATAACCACGGCGGCGGAAACAGAAATAACGGAAACGGTGCCGAAAACGGCAGCGGAAACAGCGCCGGAGGCAACGTAAACAACGGTGGTGAGAACGGCGGAAACCGCAAGAACCACAGAAATCACCGAAACAGACACAGGAACGGAAGCGGCGGCGGAAACAGCGCCGGAGGCAATAACGGAAATAACGGCGGAAGCGGCGGCGGATCCGGAAACGGTGGAAATGGAGCAGGTCAGTCTTAAAAATTCAGAGCGTATAGATGACCTTCAAAGAGCGGGACTACGCATTATCCAGGATCCCGAAAGATTCTGTTTCGGAATGGATGCCGTACTGCTCAGCCATTTCGCAAGTTGTCCCGCAGGCGGACAGATGCTCGACCTCGGAACCGGCACCGGAATAATTCCGATACTCATGTCAGCTTTGTCGGAAGCTTCGCATCTGACGGGGCTTGAGATCCAGGAAGAAAGCGCGGATATGGCTGACAGAAGTGTCAGTTTAAATGATATAGGCGACAGGGTATCCGTTGTTAAGGGAGATATTAAAGAGGCAGGCAGGATTTTTCCCCGTGCCTCTTTTGATTGTATAACCTGTAATCCTCCCTATCTTCAGGGAGACCACGGGATAGTAAATCCCGCGGATGCCAAGGCCATAGCAAGGCACGAAGTTCTCTGCACTCTGGAGGATGTGGTGTCGGCGGCGGAGATCCTGCTTAAGCCGGGCGGTCATTTCTTCATGGTTCACAGACCGTTCAGGCTTTCCGAGATCATGTGCTGCATGCATGACCACAACCTCGAACCCAAGAGGATGAGACTTGTATACCCCATGGCGGACAGAGAACCGAACATGGTCCTCATCGAGGGGATAAGAGGAGCGAAAATGCGGATTACAGTGGAAAAACCGCTCATCCTGCAAGCTGGCGACGGATCATACACGGATGAAGTGAGGGATCTTTACGGATTCTGACGGAAGGCAAAAAGGCGATATGGACGGAATACTTTATTTGTGTGCAACTCCCATAGGCAACTTAAGCGACATGTCCCCGAGGATCAGGGAATGTCTTGAAAGTGTTGACCTTATTGCCGCGGAGGACACGAGGAATTCCATCAAGCTCCTCAACCATTTCGATATCCATACCCCGATGACCAGCTATCACGAATACAACAAGATCGACAAGGCAATGTCGCTGATAGCAGCTCTTCACGAGGGTAAGAACATCGCACTTATCACAGATGCCGGAACTCCCGCGATATCGGACCCCGGAGAGGACCTCGTCAGGATGTGCGCCGAAGCGGGCATAACCGTCACATCACTTCCCGGACCCTGTGCATGCATCACCGCACTCACTCTTTCGGGACTGAATACGAGGCGCTTTGTCTTCGAAGGCTTCATTCCCCGCGACAAAAAGGAAAGAACTCAGGTCCTTAAGAGCCTCGAAAACGAGACCAGGACCATGATCGTTTACGAAGCCCCCCACCACCTTAAGGGCACTCTCGATGACCTTGCAAAATCCCTCAACGGAGGCGAAAACAGAAAAGTTGCCCTCTGCAGGGAACTTACCAAGAAGTTCGAAGAGATCGACCGCACCACCGTAAAGGCTGCGATCGCCAAATACGAGACCGAAGAGCCCAGGGGCGAATACGTCCTTGTCATCGAAGGCCGCGATGCCTCAGAGATCAAGGCGGAGGAAGAAGCCCGCTGGGAAGAGATCTCCGTTACCGAGCACGTGAGGATGTACGAGGATAAGGGCATGGACCGCAAGGAAGCCATGAAGGCGGCCGCGAAGGACAGAGGTGTCGGAAAAAGAGATATTTATGCGGCTCTCGAGAAGGAATCCGGGAAAGAATAAGGCCAAAATCCGGCGGTTGGAAGGACATATTCCGGAAGCGGATACGGCAAGATCCTCAAAAATATATATTAAGGAATTCGTTTTCATTGCTTTTTTACCGCGTAAGTGCTAATCTTTTACAGGATTTGGGCTAAAAATGCCCTTAAAGTATCAATCATATTAAGTGAGGTTTTTAAAATGGCTGAATCAACAAAACAGGGTGGATGGCGCACCAATAAGTGGTGCCGCGCAGCTATCCCCGCACTTCTCCTTCACTGCAGTATCGGTACCGTTTACTGCTGGTCGGTATTTTCACAGGAGATCGCAGACTACATCCAGTACGAGAAGAGTGCTGTAGAATGGGCATTCTCATTCGCAATCTTCTTCCTCGGCATGAGCGCAGCATTCCTCGGAAATGTCGTTGAGAAGGACATCCACAAGTCTTCGCTCATCGCAACCATCTGCTTCTCTGTAGGCATGGCTCTTACCGGCGTATTCATCAGATACGGCGGAACCCATCCCCACAGCCCCGTTGCTCTCATCGGAATCTATGTAAGCTACGGATTCATCATGGGCGTAGGACTCGGAACCGGATACCTTTCACCCGTTAAGACCCTTATGCTCTGGTTCAAGGACAACAAGGGACTCGCAACCGGACTTGCCGTTGCGGGCTTCGGTCTCGCAAAGGCTATCGCAAGCCCCATCATGACCAGGATCCTTGCTTCCAGCGAAAACGGCGTATGGGTAATGTTCATCATCCTTGCATGCGTTTACGCGGTAATGATGTTCTGCGGACATCTCATTCTTGCTAAGCCCGCTGACTGGCACGAGCCCGCAGCCGGCGAAAAGAAGCCCGGCATCATGGAGACCCTCAAGACCAAGCCCATTACCAACTACATCGGTATCTGGCTCATGTTCTACATCAACATCACCTGCGGACTTGCGATCATTTCCCAGGAGAAGGCGATCGTTAAGTGCCTCGGCCTTGTTGCTTATGCGGGACTCATCTCCTCCATCTCCTCCCTCTTCAATGCGGGCGGCAGACTCGGATTCAGCGCATGGGCTGATTTCCAGAAGGACAGAAACACCATCTACAAGATCATATTCAGCCTTTCGATCATATTCACAGCACTTGTAATCGTAACCAACGGAATCAAGACCGGCGAGGGCAAGGCCATTCTCATCGCACTTGTACTCATCCTCATCTTCGTTATAAATGCAGGCTACGGCGGAGGCTTCTCCAACGTTCCCACCCTCCTTTCCGATCACTACGGAATGGGCAGCATCTCAGCGATCCACGGAATCACCCTTTCCGCATGGGCATTTGCCGGACTTTCCGGAAACCAGCTTGCAACCTTCATCGTTAACCACACCGGCGAGTTCATCACCAAGAACATTAACGGTGTAGATACCAAGCTCAATCCCGCAGGATACCAGAACGTTCTCTATGTGACCGGAGCTCTCTACATCCTGGCACTTGTTCTGTGCATGGTACTTGTTAAGCCCTCCAACACCAAGGGAGAAAAGAAGGCCTGATGTTTTCATGTGACACCTGTGTCAATTACGTATATGACGAGGATGACGAATCCTATGACTGCATGGTCTCGATGGATGAGGACGATGCCTACAGGATAAGCGTAAATCCCCATGCGGAATGCCCGTATTACAGGAACGACGACGAATACGCGGTAGTAAGACACCAGATGTAAACACACAAGATCAAAGCGGCGGACAGGAGAAAATCCTGTCCGCTTTTTTGTGCCCCGGAAAGGAAAGAAAAAATCAGCAAAAATCGGCTTAAAATTCTCTAAATCCTGTAGAGAATACGGCGCTCAGATGATATAATCTTAAGTAACTGTGTGAAGTTATTTTCGCCCCGGGAGACGAGATATGGCTGAAGCAAGTGCGCTCTATACTCCGGACCAGCGTTTTGAGATCCAGGAGGGCAAGAAAAAAGGCCTTAATACGAGCGTTTACGAGGATCCTCAATTCCTTGCGATCCAGATGAGAGAGATACGTCTGGCGCTTGAGAAGGGTCTGGATGTTAGTGTGCTCAGAAACCCCGAGCTTGACTGGTTCCAGATGGAAGAGATCCGTATAGGTCTCGAAGAAAAGCTCGACATCTCCCTTTATGCTAAACCCGAGATCAATTTCCATGCAATGCGCCAGATCAGAAAGGGTCTTGAAAGCGGCGTGGATGTTTCGGACTTCCTGAAGTATCCGCCCCTTGTCGCCAGACAGATCCGCAAGTCCAGACGCGACGGCGTGGATATCATGAAATACATAGAAGAGGGATACAGGGATGACCAGCTCGAACAGATCAGACTTTCCCTCACCAAGAAGATCCCCATTGAAAAGTACTTAAAGCTCGAATTCAGGGCGCCCTCCATCGAGGAACTCAGGCGCGGCCTTGAACTCGGACTCGATATAACTCCCTACTGCAACGAAGCCTATGACTGGCGCCAGATGAGGGAGATCAGACTCGGACTCGAAAAGCAGATCGATGTAACCAAATATTCAAATCCGCTTTTCCTTGCCCCGCAGATGAAGGAGATAAGGCTCGGACTCGAAGAGGGCCATGACGTAAGCTCCTATGCGCTGCTCAGGTTTTCCGCGAGCGATATGCGAAAGAAGCGCGAAGCGCTCGACGAAGCGGTCAACAAGGCTGCGGAGATCTCATCCTCATCCGATACCATCGATTTTGACAAGCTCGGAAAGCTCATTGAAGAGGATATCGAGACGGCTCCCGTCGGACAGTCCTTCAAGATAGTCCTTTCACCGGACGGAATGGAAGCTTACCTTTCCATTAATGACCCGGGAAAAAGGCCCACCGAGGAAGAAGTCCTCGCGGAAGTATGGGCATGCAAGGTCCGTAAGGGAATCCTTCGAAACGAGATCAAGAAAGCAACCGACGGAACATACGATGACGACACCGTGCTCATCGCGGTAGGTAAGAATGCGCAGAACGGCAAGGACGGCTGGTACGAATATTTCTTCAAGACCGATGTAAGCCGCAAGCCCAAGCTCCTTCCCGACGGCTCCGTCGATTACCAGGATATCGAATGGTACGACGCCGTTAAGAAGGGCGACAAGATCGCGTTCTACCACAAGGCAGAGGACGGCGTTGACGGATACGATGTAGAGGGCAACATCCTTAAGTCCACGAGAGGCAAGGAGCAGACGATCCTTGCCGGCAACGGCTTCATCATGGATAAGGACAGATGCACCTACACCGCCAAGATTGACGGAATGGTAAGGCTTGACGGCGACAGGCTTGAAGTTGCCGAGATGCTCGAGGTTGAGGATGTCTCGATCGCAACCGGAAACGTGGTCTTCGAAGGAAGCATCAGGGTCAAGGGAAATGTCGGTGCCGGCACGCTCGTAAAGGCGGGCAAGGACATCATCGTAGACGGCTTTGTCGAAGGCGCAACCCTTGAAGCACAGGGCGACATCATTCTCCGAAAAGGAATGAACGGCTCGGGCAAGGGCAAGATCAACACAAAAGGAACAGTCACCGCCAAGTTCATGGAAGGCGCGGATGTCTATGCCGGCGGTGCGATACATATTGATTACTCGATGAACTCCGTCCTTTACTCCGAAGAGACCGTAGAGGCCAGGCTCCGCACGGGAACCATCGTCGGAGGCGTATGCACCGGAGTCAAGGGCGTCATCGCCCAGAGCATCTGCTCGAGAGCCGCAAAACAGACGATCATCAGGGCGGGTTCATCTTCCGCATTATTGAAACTGAATAACGATATATACCGTCAGCTGACGAGCGCGCAGGAAGAGGTAAGGATCCTCGACAACGTGCGCAGGGAAATGGAGAGCAAGTTACCCGCCGATCAGCTTGCGGGACAGCCCGTTTATGAGAAGGTCCAGAACGCACTTTTCTCCAAGGGAAAGGAGATTGAAGAGCTAACCGCCAAGCAGGAAGAGGTAAGGGGAAAGCTCATAGAACTCGCCCGTGCGACGATACTCGCAAAGGGTACTGTCCACGAAGGAGTCAAGGTCCAGCTCGGCGGCGCCAACTGGAGCTGCGAGAAGGAACTGACGGACGTGACACTTCGCAAGGTAAGGAAGGGATCCGAGGAGAAGGTATTTGCTTACCACAACAGCAAAGACCCTGCGGATCCGGATGCGATCATTGAATAGAACATAGGAGAAAGCCTATGGCGGCAAAGATACTTATCATTACCGGAAAACTTGTTGAACGCGAAGAACTCTCTGATATCTTCAGGGAAGGCTATGATGTGCTCCTTGCATCGAACGGTGAAGAGGGCAGAAAGCTCCTTGTCGAGAACGGAGCCGACCTTGATTGTGTCTTTATCCGTGCGGATCTTCCCGGAATAAAGGGTGATGCCCTTATAAAAGCTGCGGCTGACAGCGGCCTTATCAGAAAGGTCCCCTTCATAGTGATAGAGGGTGAGGACGATCCCGAGACACCGTCTTCGTGGTTTGAGATGGGTGTCATGGACTTTGCAAAGAAGCCCTTCAGGGCCAAGGCGATAAGGCGAAGGGTCGAGAACCTTTCGAGGATCACCAGGCGTCAGGAAGTATCGAGCACCAAGCTCGGCGCCCAGGACGAAACTCTCAAGAAGCAGTTCAAGCTCCTTTCGCTTCAGTCCGAGGAACTCAAGAAGAGCCGCAATATGCTCCTCGAATCGCTCGGTTCCATAGTCGAGTACAGAAACCTCGATTACTCCAACCACATCGAGCATGTAAGAAGCTTTACCAAGATCCTCGGAAACAGGATGATGGAAGATTATCCGGACCTCGGACTTACCAAGGAGAAGATCGAGATCTATGCGACCGCGAGCATGCTCCACGATATCGGTAAGATCTGTCTTCCCGACAGTGTCATCCTCAAGCCCGGAAGACTGACTCCCGAAGAGATAGAGCTCATGAGGTCCCACACGACCAAGGGATGCGAGCTTCTCGAAGGCATCAAGCAGTACATCGGAAAAGAATACGTTGCCCCGGCATTCGATATATGCAGATATCACCATGAAAGATATGACGGCGGCGGGTATCCGGACGGAATAAGCGGCGAAGCGATCCCGCTTTGTGCACAGATCGTCGGAATAGCAGACATCTACGACGGTCTTGTATGTGAGAGGATCTATAAGAAGGCGATACCGAAGAGCAAGGCATTCGATATGATATCTGCGGGCGAGTGCGGCGTATTTGCTCCGAGAGTAATGGAAGCTTTCAGAAAGTGCCGCGAAAAGTTCGAAGAAATAGCAGACCAGACAGGCATGGAATTTGCAGAAGACGACAAGTGAGGTAGACATGGCAGACATTAAAGCGATCATAACCGAAGGAAAAGCGATCCTCGGAATCGAGTTCGGCTCAACCAGGATCAAGAGCGTACTTACAGGCCCCGACCACGAAATCCTCGCAACCGGCATTTACGACTGGGAGAATTCCCTTGTGGACGGCATCTGGACATACCCCATGGAGCAGATCATGGCGGGTATGAGAGGAAGCTATTCATCACTCGTTTCCGACGTAAAGGAAAAATATGACACCGATATCGTTAATCTCGCAGCCATCGGTATAAGCGCGATGATGCACGGCTACCTTCCCTTCGACAAGGACGGAAAGCAGCTCGCGGAGTTCAGAACC
>JAFWUY010000141.1 GCA_017524035.1 Lachnospiraceae bacterium
ATAGAAATATTTCATTTCCTCGTTGTAAAGGGGAACCTTTATCTGTGCATCTTCGCCGCTTGCTTTGATATAGCATCCGTGAGCGAAGGATGTGATCGAACGTGGGATCGGAGATTCGAGCTTAATGCTCATTATGATCTCGCTCTGAATCTCGCCGTTGTAATCGGTAAACGTATCGGCGTGAACCTTTGCGACCCTGAGCTTTCCTGAAACAAGATCACAGTAGGAGAGCATGGGCAGAATGCGGATCATTCCTTTGAGGTCGTCTTCATTGTGAAGAAGCAGGGAATTGCGGGCAAATTCCGAAGGATTGTTAACATAGTCGTGATAGATACCTATCAGATCGCCTCCGGAAAAGACATCGGCTCTTTCTATACCGATATATTTCTCAATGGATTTCTGCTTGAGCGAGGAAAGGCCGAGCAGATGCTTGAGCGGACTGATCCTTTTGTAGAGATCGATACCGCTGAAATCATCAATGGTAAGGTTAAGTCCGAGAGCCTCGATCTTCTGGGTAAGGAAGGGGAGATCAAACTGATTTCCGTTAAAATGTATCAGAGTCTTATAACCGCCTTCTTTTGCGAATGCAAAGAAGCTTTCGATTATATCTTTTTCCTCTTCGTACTTTTCCGCAAACCATTGCCTGGTGCACCATTTACCGTCGGAAAGGTATGCGCAGCCGATAAGATAGAGTGCGGAGGAGCGTGCGGTAAATCCCGTTGTTTCGATATCAAGGAACAGTACTGTTTCCGGATCCGCCACAACCGAAATATCGTAATCCAATCTGAAATCTTCGAAAGTCTGAGTTGTTTCTTTCATGACCTCGCCTCTTTGTACGGTTAATCTCAACTAAATAACTATATCAAAAAAGACTTGTTTTATCAATTGTACAAGACTCTTTGCACATCGGTATGACGGGTTATTTTTTTATCCGTCTTTATGGAAAATCAGGGCGGATTGGAGTATATTAATTGTGTATGTAAATACATGATTTACAGGTGGTTTAAATGGCTAAATTTACTTTCAAAGGCGGGATCCATCCATATGACGGAAAGGATCTTTCCAGGGATAAAGCCATAATCGATGCCGTTCCCGGTGAGATAATGGTTTACCCCCTGAGCCAGCATATAGGAGCTCCGGCTAAACCTGTTGTCGCAAAGGGCGATACCGTCCTCAGAGGACAGATGATAGCCGAAGCCGGCGGTTTTGTGTCCGCTCCCATATATTCATCCGTTTCGGGAACGGTCAAAGGCATAGAAAAGAGAAGAGTCGCAACCGGCGATATGGTCGAGAGCATCATCATTGAAAATGACGGTCACGGTACCGAGGTTATGTATGAAGAAGCCCATGACTGGGAAAAACTCTCCCGTGAAGAGATACTTGAGCGTATAAGGAAAGCAGGTATTGTCGGAATGGGCGGTGCAGGCTTCCCCACAGCGGTCAAGCTTTCACCCAAGGACCCCGATGCCATTGATTACGTTATCTGTAATGCCGCAGAGTGCGAGCCTTATCTTACTTCCGATTACCGCAGGATAATCGAAGAGGGAGAGAAGGTTGTGGAAGGTCTTAAGATCATCCTCAGTCTCTTTTCCGATGCATACGGAATCATAGCGGTTGAGGACAATAAGCCGGAGGCAGTGGCACATCTTACAAAGCTTTCCAAGAATGAAAATCTCATCAGCATCAAGGAACTCAGGACCAAGTATCCGCAGGGATCGGAAAGATCGCTTATCTTTGCCGCTACCGGAAGAAAGGTTAATTCCAAGATGCTTCCCGCGGATGTGGGCTGCATAGTCAACAATGTGGACACCATCGTATCCGTTTATAATGCCGTAGTTCTCGGCAAACCCCTTATGGAAAGGATCGTCACCGTTACCGGTGATGCCGTTAAGATGCCCAGAAACCTCAGGGTCCCATGCGGTATGAGTTACACGGAGGTTATCGAGCAGAACGGAGGTTTCAGGACAGAGCCCGGCAAGATCATCTGCGGAGGCCCCATGATGGGCTTTGCTATGTTCACTACCGACGTGCCTGTTACCAAAACATCAACCGCGCTGCTTGCATTTGTAAAGGATCCGCTCGAAAACGTCGAGACCACTCCCTGCATCAATTGCTCGCGCTGCACATATGCATGTCCCGCGGGGCTTGTTCCCGGAAGATTGTCCGATATGGCAGAGCACTTTGATAATGAGGCATTTGTCGCAAACGGCGGTATGGAATGCTGTGAATGTGGCTGTTGCAGCTATGTTTGTCCCGCGAAGAAACCGCTTACCCAGAACATCAAATCAATGAGAAAGATGGAACTGGCTAAAAGGAAAAAATAAAAGGAATCGTTAAAATGAGTCTTCCAAGAGTATCATCAAACCCGCATATACGAAGTGCGGCTTCCACACAGCTTATAATGTTCGCCGTGATCCTGGCTCTTATGCCCGCGTTCGGATACGGTGTTTATAATTTCGGTATCAGGGCACTCTTTGTTGTTCTTGTATGTGTTGCAACTTCGGTTCTTTCTGAGATCGTTTTTGCACTTATCACCAAAAAGAAGATAAGGGTCGATGATCTGAGTGCCGTTGTTACGGGACTGCTGCTTGCCCTGAATCTTCCCGTATCCGTTCCTTTCTGGCAGGCCGCACTCGGTTCCGCATTTGCCATTATCGTGGTAAAGGAACTTTTCGGCGGACTCGGTAAGAACTTTATGAACCCTGCACTTGCGGGAAGATGTTTCCTTATCATTTCTTTCCCCGTTGCAATGACAAATTTTGTGACCGATACCTATACCGGAGCGACTCCTCTTGCACTTCTTAAAGCCGGTGAGAGTGTGGATATCAGGTCAATGGTATTCGGAAATATTCCCGGCACCATCGGTGAAACGAGCGTGGTAATGATCCTCATCGGTGCGTGTTTTCTTCTTTTGCTCGGGGTCATAGATCTCTGGGTTCCCGGAAGCTATATTCTTTCATTTGTGATATTCCTGATCTTATTCGGCGGCCACGGCTTCGATCCCGCATTTATTTCCGCTCACCTCGCAGGCGGCGGACTTATGCTCGGTGCGTTTTTCATGGCTACCGATTATGTGACAAGGCCTGTATCGAAGAAAGGCCAGGCGGTCTTCGGTATATTCCTGGGTATCATGACGGGTATCTTCAGGATCTTCGGACCCTCTGCGGAAGGAGTTTCCTATGCGATCATCCTCGGAAACTGCTTAGTTCCGCTTATCGATAAATTTACCGTTCCCGTACCGTTCGGTCTTACGGCCTCCGAGTTTAAGAAAGGAGGCAAGTGATGAATAAAGATCTCAATTCCGCACTTAAGGATGCACTCATTCTTGTTGTGATAACTCTTGTATCCGGCCTTCTTCTCGGTCTCGTCAATATGCTTACGGAAGAACCCATAAGGATTCAGAAGGAACAGGCCGTTATTGAAAGCTGTAATGCGGTATTTCCCGCAGAGCAGGGCTTCGCAGAGGCTGCCACATTTGAACTGACAGGTTTTGTTCCGTCGGAATCACTTGCGGCTGATCTTTCCAAAGACGGTATTACCATCGGCAATGTATATAAGGCTATCGGAACCGACGGATCCGTGACCGGATATGCTGTCGAGGTTACATCTGCGGAAGGATACGGCGGAGATATCAGACTTATGTGCGGGATAACCTCCGACGGAATACTGCGCGGTGTTTCGATACTCGAGATTTCCGAGACTGCGGGTCTTGGCATGAGAGCGGGTGATGTTCTCGTTCCCCAGATTCATAACCTTGATGTCGATCATATAGTATTTACAAAAACTGGAAAGACTTCATCAAATGAGATTGATGCCATCAGCGGTGCGACCATAACCACAACCGCATTTGTCGGCTGCGTCAATGCCGCACTTGATGTTTCGGAAGAACTCTTTCCTATGGAAGGAGGCGCAGCATGAATAAATCTTTTGAGCGCCTTTATAACGGAATAATAAAAGAAAACCCGACCTTCGTTCTCACACTGGGAATGTGCCCCACACTTGCGGTCACAACCTCCGCTGTAAACGGACTCGGAATGGGTCTTACAACCGCTGCGGTACTTGCACTGAGTAACCTATTCATCTCGGCACTAAGGAAAGTCATCCCCGACAAGGTAAGGATACCCGCATTCATAGTCATAGTTGCTTCCTTCGTTACTATGGTGCAGCTGCTTCTGGAGGCATTTATTCCTTCACTTAATGCCGCACTCGGAATCTATATTCCTCTTATCGTTGTCAACTGCATAATCCTCGGACGTGCGGAAAGCTACGCATACCACAATCCCGTTATACCTTCATTCTTCGACGGTGTAGGAATGGGACTGGGATTCACGGTTGCGCTTACTCTTCTTGGAATCTTCAGGGAGTTCATAGGCTCCGGAACCTTCTTCGGAATGAGAGTATTCCCCGAGGAATACGGTGTTACGATATTTGTACTTGCACCCGGAGCTTTCTTTGTTCTCGCTGTTCTTGTTGCCATACAGAATTTTATCAAGGATAAGATGGCGGCAAAGGGTAAGGATGTATCCAAGATCGGTTCGGGCTGTGCATCGGGATGTGCGGGCTGTGCCCAGGCATCCGCCTGCGGAAAGCCTAAGGCAAAGGCATACAGGAAGGTGCAGGAAAGAAGAGCTGAGAGTGATTCCGAAGATGATGAAGACTTCGATGAGGAAGACGAAGAGATCGATGAGATCCTTGAAGACACAAAAGCTTCCGTAAAAGAAAACAAAAAAGAAACTCATTTACCTGATGAGGAAAAACCTTCTCCTGTCAAAACCGTAGAACCGGTGGCGCCGGGGAAAGAGGAGACGGACGAATCCGAAACCGAAGAATCCGGTAAGACAGAACCGGCATCCGAAACGGAACAGCCTGAAGAGAAACCGGAAGAATCCGATGATACAGGCGAAGAATCCGAAGAAGATACGGAAGAGACCGCTGACGCGGAAGAAACAAACGTAAAGAACAATAAGCCTTCGGGCAAGTCCGGTAAAAAGAAAAGCAGGAAGAGGAGGAAATGAAAATGAACAGCATCAAAGATATGCTCCTCCTTCTTGTCGGATCTTCGCTGGTCTCCAATGTCGTGCTCAGTCAGTTCCTGGGACTGTGTCCCTTCCTCGGAGTTTCCAAAAAGATCAAGACAGCTGCCGGAATGGGCGGAGCCGTAATATTTGTAATCACCCTTGCCAGCTTTGTTGCGGGTGTTTTATACAAGCTGATACTTGTACCGCTTGATCTTAAATACCTTCAGACGATAGTTTTCATTCTGGTCATCGCTGCACTTGTACAGTTTGTCGAAATGTTCCTGAAGAGAATGATCCCTTCGCTGTATCAGGCTCTGGGTGTTTATCTTCCTCTGATCACCACCAACTGTGCGGTGCTCGGTGTCGCGGTAAGTAATGTTCAGAAGAATTACGGAGTTCTTGAGGGAGTCATAAACGGAATCGGTACCGCTGTCGGATTTGCGATTGCGATAATCATACTTGCCGGAATAAGGGAAAGAATGGAATACAATGAAGTGCCGAAGCCTTTCCGCGGAATGCCCATAGTACTGCTCACGGCCGGACTTATGGCCATTGCGTTCTGGGGATTTTCGGGACTTTTGTAAAGGGGAATTGTTATGATGACAGTGCTTGCTGCCGCGCTCTGCGTCGCATGTGTGGGAATATTCGTCGGAATCTTTCTCGGCGCAGCCGGAATTATCTTTAAAGTAAAAACAGACGAAAGAGAAGAGAAGGTACTTGCGGCGCTTCCCGGAAATAATTGCGGCGGATGCGGATATCCTGGGTGCTCGGGACTTGCCGCTGCCATTGTTAAGGGTGAAGCTCCCGTTAATGCATGTCCCGTCGGCGGAAACGATGTCGGCGCAAAGGTTGCCGAGATAATGGGGCAGGAAGCATCCGAGAGCGTAAAAAAGGTTGCGTTCGTCGCGTGCGCAGGGGACTGCGATAAGGCAAATACCAATTATGATTATTACGGTTCAGGCGATTGCAGGATGATAAATTTCTCACCCGCCGGCGGAGCAAAGGCCTGCAGACAGGGGTGCCTGGGAGGAGGAACCTGTGTAAAGGTATGTCCTTTCGATGCAATACATATCGTAAACGGGATTGCCGTGGTTGATAAGGATAAGTGTAAGGCATGCGGAAAGTGTATCGAGATCTGCCCCAGAAAACTTATCAGCCTTGTTCCCTATGATGCCAAATACATTGTTGCGTGTTCGTCCAATGAAAAAGGCCCCGATGTGATGAAAGCCTGCAGTGCAGGCTGTATCGGATGCGGTCTCTGCGCAAGGAACTGTCCTGCGGGGGCTGTAACGGTTACCGATTTTCTGGCACATATCGATCAGGATAAATGCGTCGGATGCGGAGCCTGTGCCGAGAAGTGTCCCAAAAAGGTTATCGTATGAGTAATAAGATGAATCTTCCCGATGACAATGAAAGGAACCTGTTTACGCCACAGATGACTGCGGCGATGGTTGTCACTGCGTTTGTGACTCTCCTTATCATTGTCATTGTTTTATTGGTAAACAGAAACCCTCATCACTCAGGTACGGCGAATGCCGGACAAGATCAAGGCCAGGTTCAGCAGACGAGTCCCGTCATAAAACCGGAGGAAACTCCGAGCGGTGATGTGATCAGCCCCGGCGATCTTGATTTCTGGGATATGTATCCGGAAGACGGTGATCCCGAAGGTGATGTTCAGGGTGCCGGAAGCGAAGATGAAGATAAACCGGTGGAACCCGATGACGGAACCGAGCCTCCGGAAGCAACGGACGGAAGGCATACTCTGGTCATAAACAGGGACGGAAAGGAAGAATGGGTTCTTATATCTCCTTATCTTCCCAAGAATGACATAGATGCTTCATCGCTTGTGCTCCAGTCTGATCTTATGTCGTATTACGTTGACGGAAAAGAGACATCATATCTCGGAGTAAGCGTTGACAAATATGACGATTATATAGATTTTATAAAGCTTAAAGATGCCGGAATAGATTTTGTCATGCTCAGGGTCGGAGTTCGCGGATATGAGAGCGGGATCATAACCTTTGACGAATACTATGCCGACAATATCTCCAGAGCCACGCAGGCCGGTCTTGAGGTCGGACTGTATTTCAGGTCTTCGGCCGTGACTCCCGAAGAAGCTGCGGAGGAAGCAACCGCACTTATTGCTGCGATGGGAGATTACAACGTGAAGTATCCTCTCGCTATCGATGCGGGATTTGTGCTCAATGACACTTCAAGGATAGAGATGCTTTCCAAGACCGAAAAGACATCCGTTCTCAGGGCATTCGTTGATACCGTCAAAGCATCCGGACATAATTGTGCCCTTCGTGCGGACAAGGAATTCCTGATAAAAGAAATAGATCTGTCGAAGTTTTCTGATATAGATATTTGGCTCGATAATCCGGGAGACCTTCCCGATTATCCTTATGCGATGACCATGTGGGAATATACCGACAGTGCGACACTTGACGGAATAAACGGACTGACCGATATCACGATCTCTTTTATAGACTACACACAGAAATGACGGTGAACGATGGGACGGTTCTGCCGTTCACCTTGAACCCTGGTGAACGGCAGAACCGTCCCATCGTTCACCTCATCGGATATTCGGATTTATTTCGAGAGAGTTATAGATCTCGGCATATACTTTACCCGATACTTCATCG
>JAFWUY010000142.1 GCA_017524035.1 Lachnospiraceae bacterium
ATGAAACGGTACATCCAGCACGGATGCGTTTCCACATTTGAACATTGCAATAACGTTGCGGAATTCAGCTATAAGATCGATAAGAAGCTTTCACTTCATTCCGATCTTAATGTGCTTTTGGTCGGAGCGCTTCTTCACGATTTTTATCTCTATGACTGGCATAATCATAAGAAAGAAGAACGTCTTCCCCATGGTTTTACGCATGCAAGGGATGCATGTAAAAATGCCGTTAAGTATTTTGGTCTGGATGACAGAACAAAAAGGGTGATCTCCTGCCATATGTGGCCTCTCACCTTAAGAAGTCTTCCGAAAGCAAAGGAAGAATGGATCGTCTGTCTTGCGGACAAATGTGTATCGCTGCAGGAAACTCTGTTTACAAGGCATCATTAAAGAATCACCTAAGATGGAAAACATACATGCATTGATCGGCAGGTGCGGATTGGGAACAATTGAAGGAGAGATTATTCCGGTATCCGGAGGATTCATGCACAGGATGTTCAAGGTCAGGACATCCTCCGGAACCTATGTGGTAAAAGCCTTAAATCCGGAGGTTATGAGCCGTCCTGATGCATTAAGGAATTATGCCGAAGCCGAAAAGCTTGAGCGCATCCTGGAGGATAACGGCCTTCCCATTGTGGCTGCATTATCTTTTGATGACAAGAAGATGATGGAGACAAACGGAAGGTTTTATTATATATTCCCCTGGCAGGAAGGCAGGATCACGGATTTTAATGAGATCTCAACGGAACAGTGTTTTATTGCCGGCTCGCTGCTTGGACGGATCCATGGCATTGATGCGCAGAATACGGAAGCCGAAGAACCGGAACTGAGCGAGGTGGATTTTGCTTCATTACTTGACACTGCAGTGAAAAAGGAAAGCGTGATAGTGCCGGTTCTTAAAGAGAATCTTACACTTTTGGAGAATGCGCAGAAGCAGCTGAATGAAGCAAGGAGAATACTTCCGTCCATGAGGGCGATCTGTGACGATGATATGGATCCGAAGAATATAATGTGGCATGAAGACAACGCATACATTATCGATCTCGAATGCCTGGAATACGGAAATCCCATAGCATCGGTTTTAAATCTTGCATTGCAGTGGTCGGGAACCGTGACCGGAAATTTCAACAGAGAAAAACTGAAAGCATTTTACGAAGGATATCTGAAGGCCTACGACAACGGATTCAGATCCTATGATGAACTGTTCGGAATAGCATATACATGGATCGAGTGGCTTGAGTACAACATAAGAAGGGCGCTTGGTATGGTAAGCTCCGATGCATGGGAGATCGGACTCGGAGAGAAGGAAACACTAAGCACGATCAACAGGATAAGATATCTTGCATCGATACAGGATGAGATATGCTCTGTTTTAAATGATCTCCCCGCACCGGATCCTGAAAACTATGATACTCACGATGACAGACTGTGTTACATCGATCTTGTTTTTGAAGGAGAACTGACGGATATCCCACACTATGAACTGCCGGAGGGATACAGATTTGTTCCTTACAGAGACGGAGATAAGAAAGCGTGGATCGATATAGAGCTTTCCGCGAAAGAGATCCTGAGCATGGAGCATGGCGAAGAGTGCTGGCGGAGATATTACGGTAATGCCGAAGCGGAGCTTTCGCAAAGAATGTTTTTCATAGAAGATGAAACCGGAAGTAAGATCGCCACAGCAACGGCTTTCTATGATATTCACGGAAAAGGCAGGCCGGGCGAAGGACAGCTTCACTGGGTTGCGGTAAAAAACGAAGCACAGGGCAGGGGACTTTCAAAGCCGCTCATCACTTATGTTCTCGGAGTGATGAAGAAGCTGGGATATACAAGCGTTAAGATCCACACACAGACCAACACATGGCTTGCGTGCAAAGTGTATTCCGATCTCGGATTCCGTCCCGAAGCGGACAGTATGTCTGAGGACAGGGCAGGATGGAAAATGGCTGAACTGCTTACGGGACGGGCTATCCTGAAAGCTGACACCCGAGCCGGAAGTCCGTTCATACAAGGTTAGGTATAGTTTCGTTATAACGGTTCTGTCTATATAATTAGTCTTTCCCTGCTGATAGTATTGAAAGTGTAAAAGCGCTTTACACGAAACATTAACTGCTATCGGTTTGGAAAGGAATAAATATGAACAGAGATATTTTCATCAGAAATCTGACAAAAGAAAAAATTGAGATGAGCCCCAAGGGAAGAAATTCGAATGAGCTTACTCCGGAAGAATTCGAAAGCTGCTACGAGAACTTCTTTGATATGATCTTCGAGATCGCAGCTACCGATATTTCATCCCTTACCGGATACGGTGAGTTCGATGAGAACAATCAGGCTCCTTACGAAACCCTCGAGGACTTCATTCGCGATGAGATCATTAACGAGAAGACGGAAGGCTACTGGAAGAACTGGACACAGATGTTCGGAACAACCTTCCTCGAGAAGGATTACTACTTCGGGATCGCTGAGAAGGCACTTAAGCTTGCTCCGTACTGTGAGAGAAGAAGGTATCTTGCCAACAACAACACCTTCTTCTGCAATATGATCGTCGGAGATGACGGAAAGACATACTGCGCAGACTGGGGAAGAGCAGGCATCATGGATTTCATGATGGATTTTGCGATCCTTGATCTGAACAAGCCCTATCTCCTTGTTCCCGAGAAGCTTTATGAGTATGCCAAAAAGAGGAATATCGAGATCGAGAATTTTAAGGAGCGTTTCCTGTGCATGGCATATTTCAAGGGAATCGCCACACTCAGATGGCATGCATCCATCGATGATCTAGAATCCTGTGAATCCATCGTAAGATCCATTAATGCACTCGAAGAGCGCATGTCGAAACTTTAAGGGTTAATAGCAGGAGACTGTTATGAAATATGAAAATGCAAAAGACATTCTTCCTGCAAAGCTTTTAGAGGAAGTACAAAAGTATGCGGAGGGCAAGGTAATATACATCCCCAGGTCTAAGGAATCCAAGGGCTGGGGAGAAGCCTCCGGATACAGGGATAAACTCAAAAAGCGAAATGCACTCATCTGCAGCAGATACTCCGCGGGAAGATCGGTAATGGAGATTGCGGAAGAATTCTTCCTTTCACCCGAGACTGTCAAGAAACTCGTATACGGCAAAAAGGTCGAGCTTCCGATGTTTTCTCCTTCAGTCGTTTCCGCGGAGCAGTATGCGTCGGCAGGCATGGGAGAAGAATGGGTAAGGACTTTCCTTGAAACGTTCGGAGAAACAATGCCGGATGCGGAGGACTTCTTCATATCCGGTCTTGTACGCATCCCGCTCAGACTGATCGATACGGATGATGAAAAGCCGGATGATGCAGACAGCTTTGAAGTTCCGCTGATCGTCATCTATGATGAAGGAAGATTTACCGCGCCGTATCAGCAGGGATATCTTGCTTCCCTGAGAAAAGAAAAAAGAAATGCACACTACGCATTCGTATTTGCAAGGAATGAAGAATACGGGTCATTCTGGAATAATTACGGAAAGAATTTCCAAAGATAAAGAAACAGTACTTTGAAGAAGGTTTTTATGAACAGGTTTTTATCCGCGCGAAAAGGATTTTACAGAGAGCTCTTTGTTCTGGTCATCCCCATAGTAGTGCAAAATCTCATATCATCCTCGGTAACCGTTGCGGATACCCTTATGCTCGGAAATGTCGACCAGACTTCACTGTCTGCATCGGGACTTGCGGGTCAGTTGATGTTCCTTATAAACGTAATGTTCTTCGGACTCAATTCCGCTATCACGATCCTTGCATCCCAGTACTGGGGCAAAAAGGATGTAAAGGTCATCTCCAAGATCCTCGGTGTCGGTCTGATCATTGGCATGGTGGTCACTATAACCTTTTCCGCACTTGCATTTTTCGTTCCGAAGAAAGTGATGTGGATATGGACTGACGATCCCGCACTTATAGAGGCGGGCGCCGTGTATCTCAGATACGTGGCACCGTCATACATTTTCCTCGGTATATTCCAGCCTTACATCTCGATACTCAAGAGCTGTGAGAGAGTCGTCTTTTCAACGGTGATCTCTACGATAGCACTTCTCGTCAATGTTGTGATGAACTTCTTCCTTATATTCGGATACGGGCCTTTCCCGGAAATGGGAATAACCGGAGCTGCGATCGCAACGTCTCTTTCCTGCGGCTCGGGTGCACTTCTGTGTATCATTGATTTCCTCAGACAAAAAGTGATTCCGAAGGATCTTCGGGTTGTTTTTGCGATACCCGGTGCACTGATCCTCGATTTCTTCAGGTATTCGCTCCCCGCATTTGTAAATGATATCATGTGGGGTCTTGCGTTTACCGTTAACTCGGTCATCATGGGACATCTGGGATCCGACATAGTTGCCGCCAACGCAGTGGTTTCTTCCGTAAGGGACCTTGTTACGGTTGTCGGATTCGGAATCGCATCGGCGGCTTCCATCATGCTCGGAAAACAGATCGGCGAGAACAGACTTGACCGTGCTAAGAAGGATGCATCCTCGATAGTCAGGGTTGCCATATTTTCCGGTATCATCTCCGGATTTGTACTTCTTATCATAAGTCCTTTCATACCGGGACTTGTGGATATAACGGAAGTTGCCGCGGGATATCTTAAGATAATGCTGCTTATCAATATCGCATATCAGATGGGCCAGATCATCAATACCGTCCTCATCGCATCGATATTCAGGTGCGGCGGAAATTCGAAATTCGGTATGATCCTCGATATAATAACCATGTGGTTTTTTGCGGTACCGCTCGGACTTATCAGCGCGTTTGTGCTGAAGCTCCCTCCGCTTATCGTATATGTCCTTATGTGTACGGATGAATTTGCGAAGATGCCCTTCGCGGTAAGGCATTACCTCAAGGGTAACTGGATAAGAAATATCACAAGGGACAAGCTGGAATAAAAATGCTGACACATCCGATACCGCCCTTATATGATGAAAATTCAAGGATACTGATACTCGGAAGCTTCCCTTCGGTAAAATCGAGGGAAGCGTGTTTCTTTTACGGACATCCGCAGAACCGTTTCTGGAAGGTCACATCATCAGTGTTCGGTGAAGAGGTTCCGCAGACGATCGATGAAAAGAAGGCATTTCTGTTAAGAAACCGGATCGCACTCTGGGATGTCATCGGTTCCTGCGATATAGTCGGTTCATCGGATTCAAGCATAAGGAATGTGACGCCGAACGATCTGAGCGTCATTTTGAAGAATGCGGATATAGCGCAGATATATGTGAACGGAAAGACGGCATATAAGTATTACACAAAATATACGGAAAAGATGACCGGAAGATCCGCGGTATGTCTTCCTTCGACAAGTCCCGCAAACGCCGCATGGACGATCGAAAGGCTTGTATCCGAATGGGGATGCATAAGAAAGTTGTAGTTTACAATGCTTTACCGCCTATAGTATCTTCTTAATCAGATAATCTATATCTTTGAAAGGGTACATTTTTATATGAAAAATTACGCAGACCTCTGGCTCGGTTACAGGAAGATCGAAGATCCGGGAGATACATCCCTGTTAAAAAAATTCTGTATTTCGGGAGTTGCCGAAAGCGATAAGGTAGTCGTAAATGCCGTTTCGGAGCTCAGGACAGGCCTTAAGGCAATGCTCGGTATCGAACCGGATATAGTCTTCGGTTCTGCCGGCGCTCCCGTCAGCATAAACAGCGGAAAGGATATGCAGGACGCTGAGGAATACACGGTATCGATCCGCGATGAAGGACTTGCGATCGATTCAAAGAGCGGAGCGGGAATCCTCTACGGGGTATTTGATATTCTCAGAAACGTCGCCTGCGGAGGCGATGTAAGGAGCATATATGCTTCGGAAAAAAAGGTCCGCCCTTCCAATCCCCTTAGAATGCTCAATCACTGGGACAATATGTCCGGTGATATAGAGAGAGGCTATTCGGGGAATTCCTTCTTTTTCGAAAATGATGATATCGTGATAAATGAGCGCACCGAAGATTATGCGAGACTGATCGCATCGGTCGGCATCAACGGCGTGGTCATCAATAACGTCAATGTCAAGAACGCCGCATCCTATCTTATCACCGACAGATTCTTCGATAAGGTTGCCAAGCTCGGAGAGATATTTGCGGGATACGGGATCAGGCTTTTTCTCAGTCTCAACTACGCTTCGACTATTGAGATCGGTGGTCTCGACAGTGCGGATCCCCTTGATGAAAAGGTCATCGCTTGGTGGAAGACCAAGATGGCGGAGATCTTCGAGAAGATACCCACACTCGGAGGCTTCCTTGTAAAGGCGGATTCCGAGGGACGTCCCGGCCCCTTCACTTACGGCAGGACCCAGGCTGACGGTGCCAACATGCTTGCCGATATAGTTAAGGAACACGGCGGCATTATCATCTGGAGATGCTTCGTATATAACTGCAAGCAGGACTGGCGCGACAGGAAGACCGACAGGGCAAGAGCGGGATACGACAACTTCATGCCAATGGACGGCGATTATCACGACAATGTCATCCTCCAGATCAAGAACGGTCCCATGGATTTCCAGATCAGGGAGCCCATTTCCCCTCTTCTCGGCGGCCTTAAGAAGACCAATCAGATGCTGGAGGTTCAGATCGCACAGGAATACACAGGACATCAGATCGACCTGTGTTATCTCATTCCCGAGTTCAAAGAGATCCTCGGATTCAGGACATATTGCAGCGAGGACAGGGATACAGTAGCCGATATCATCAGCGGTGAAACCTTCGGAAGCAGGTTCTCGGGAATCGCTGCGGTAACTAATACCGGTAACGATTTCAACTGGACCGGAAATTATCTTGCGGGTGCAAATCTCTTCGGATTCGGAAGACTTGCTTTCGACACGGAGCTTTCATCCGAGCAGATCGCGGAGGAATTCGTAAGGATGACGATCTCCCGTGATGATGCGGTCGTAAAAGAGATAGTGGGCATTCTTCTTCCTTCGAGGGAGATCTACGAAAGATATACCAGCCCGCTCGGAATCGGATGGATGGTCACTCCCGGTGTCCACTACGGATGCAGCGTCGACGGATACGAGTATGACAGGTGGGGAACCTATCACCGTGCGGATCATCTCGGAATCGGTGTCGACAGATCGGATAAGGGAACCGGATATGCGATGCAGTATAACGAGCCCAACGCATCCGTTTACAACGATCCCGAAAAATGCCCGGACGAGCTCGTGCTATTCTTCCATCATCTTCCCTATACACACAAGCTGCACAGCGGAAAGACCGTTATCCAGCACATCTACGACACTCATTTCGAGGGTTATGAGGAGGCCCGGGAGCTTGCGAAAAAATGGAGCACCCTTAAGGGCAAGGTAGACGATGAGATCTTCGAAAATGTAAGCGAACGTTTTGAAAGACAGCTTGCAAATGCACGAGAGTGGTGCGACCAGGTGAATTCCTACTTCTTCAGAAAGAGCGGAATTCCCGATGAAAAGGGAAGACAGATCTGGTAAGCATGCTTTAAGGCGGAAACGTATTAACTGTATCGGAGATGTAATATGGCAGAAAAAGGAAAGAATCCCATAATCACGGATATCTATACCGCGGATCCCGCGCCCATGGTATGCGGAGACACACTGTATCTTTACACCACCCATGATGAGGATGAGCTCATCAATGATTTCTACACCATGACCGACTGGAGAGTATTCTCGACAAAGGATATGGTGAACTGGACCGACCACGGCAGGATATTCTCGCTTGATGATATTGAGTGGGCCGATGACCGCGCATGGGCTCCCCAGTGCATCGAAAGAAACGGAAAGTTCTATCTCTACTGTCCCGTTCATAAAACAAACGGCGGCATGGCTATCGCAGTCGGAGTATCCGACTCACCCACCGGTCCCTTTGCAGATCTCGGACATCCCCTTGTCGATGAGGGTGACTGGAACGATATCGATCCCACCGTATTCATAGACGATGACGGACAGGCATATCTGTATTTCGGAAATCCCGAGCTCCGCTACGTTCTTCTTAACGAGGACATGATCTCGATCGATGAGAGCACAGGCGTCGTAAAGGTTCCCATGACAGCAGGATCCTTCGGAAAAGGAAGCCACGATACCGGAACCACATACGGGGAAGGCCCCTGGTTCTATAAGAGAAACGGACTCTACTATATGGTCTTCGCCGCTTTTGCGGAGGGCGAAAACAGAAACGAGCATTTCGGATACGCAACCGCTCCTACCGCAACGGGTCCCTGGGAATATAAGGGAGTTCTTATGGAAGAAGGTCCCTGCTTTACCAATCATCCCGGAATCTGCGATTTCAAGGGACATTCTTATCTCTTCTATCACACCGACGAACTTCCCGGCGGAAGTCTTTTCCACAGAAGCGTATGCGTTGCCGAGTTTAAATACAATGAAGACGGCACGATCGATACGATAGATAAGTGTGACGGAGTAGAGGGCATCTGACGGATTATACCGCAGGTATAATGTTAAGGCGTAATAAGTATTGATTTTGCGGAATACTACTGCTAATATAATCAGCGTGTAAGAAATAAAAAGAAAGCGAGGTATTTGACAATGATTGCAAACAGCATATTGAGAGCAAAGAAATATTGTATGAAGACCTCGGTTTACAGTTTTTGATCCGTAAGCAAGTTTTGAAAACGATCTAAGGGCCGTGGCAGTTTCGTCACGGTCTTCTTTTGCCCAAAGGGCTTATCATATCCCGGTCTCCATACAATGCGTAAGCGAATGAAATGGAGAAATCAGGATGAATAGCAGTCAGGAAAAAATCGGAAGGATTTCCGAAGTAAGAAAAAACAGTTTTATCATAAGCAGTGACGGACATGAATATCTTGCAACTTTAAGAGGCAGATTCTATACGGAAGATGCCGCGGGCTTTCCCGTAGTCGGGGACTATGTAAAATTTGTGCCCGGAGGTAATGACACTGCCGTCATAGAATCCGTGTGTGAAAGGAAGAATATCCTTCAAAGGCCGGACCAGTCCAAGACCGGCGTGATGCAGTACATGGTTGCAAATGTCGACTATGTTTTCATAGTCACATCGCTTAATGAAGATTACAGCTACAACCGTATCGCAAGATACGCAAGTGCAGCGATCCAGGGCGGTGCTGTTCCCGTCTCGATACTTACCAAGTGCGATCTGTGCAACAACACGGGCAGATATATACGCGAAGTCGAAAGCATATCGGACAAGGTAAGGGTTCATGCGATCTCCGCAATTTACGGGATCGGACTTGATGAGCTGAAGGAGTATTTTACGCCCGGAACAACGATCTGTCTTATGGGGTCATCCGGTGCGGGCAAGTCGACGCTCATCAATGCGATCACCGGCAGGGAGGTAATGAAGACTTCCGAAATAAGGGAATCGGATTCCACGGGAAGACATACCACCACCCACAGACAGCTGATCGATATCGGAAACGGGGTGTCTGTCATCGATACTCCTGGAATGCGTGAGATCGGAATGGCGAATATGCAGGAAGGGATCGACGATACCTTCTCGGATATCACAGAACTCGAAAGCAGATGCAGATTCGGTAACTGCAGGCATGATACCGAGCCAGGATGTGCGATAAAGGCTGCGATCGAAAGCGGAGAGCTTTCCGAAGAAAGGTACATGCTCTATAAGAATCTCGGTGCGGAAAACACGAGGAACTATGCGCTGAAAAAAGAGATCTCGAAGTGGTCGAAGGAACGTAAGAAATTCAACGACAGGAATAATATATACTAAAGCGGTTAAATAAACATGGATGCGTGATGACCGGAAGGAGGCGATGTGATGGAATTCAGAAAGGTATTTGACACCATACCCGAACAGTTCGACAAGTACAGACCGAGGTACAGCCCGGAGCTTTTTGCGGATCTGATCAAGTATGCGGATATCGGACCCGGGAAGACGGTGCTGGAGCTCGGACCCGGAACAGGACAGGCTACGGAACCTATACTGAAGACGGGATGCGATTACAATGCGATCGAGCTCGGAGAAAATTTCTATGCGAAGATGAATGAGAAGTTCGGTTCATATGAGAATTTCCACATCGTGAACGATGACTTCATCACGCATGATTTCGGGGATCAAAGATTTGATATGATCTATTCCGCTGCAACGATCCAGTGGATCCCGGAAAGAGTCGCATTCCCCAAGACATTCGAACTGTTAAAGCCCGGAGGAGTTCTGGCGATGATGCTTCTTCACGGGGATTACAAGACTCCGAACGAAGCGCTTTATGCCCGGATCCAGGGAGTGTACGATGAGTACTATAAGCCCGAAAAGCAGTACAAGGACATGAAGGAGCCCTTCGATTATCTGCATGCGACGGATTACGGTTATGTGGATTTCGAAAGACGCGATTTTCACGGAAGACGTGAGTTTACCGCGGATGAATATGTAATGTACTGCGGAACCCATTCCGATCATATGGTGATACCCGAGCCTTACAAGACCAGATTCTTCGAAGGCCTCAGGGAAGCGGTGCTTGAGTTTGGAAATAAAGTCGTGTTTAATGATACATATATCCTTTATCTGACCAGGAAACCGTAACCGGAGGAGGGAATACGGGAAAATTCTGTACAAATTGCGGCAAGCCGGGACCAAAAATGGTATAATCATAAGGATTGCATTATTTCCTTATTTTAGTATCAAACGGACCCAAGGTATACCGACATGCTCAAGACCATCTTAATGATGTATGTAACACTGCTTCCCGCCATATTATCGGGCATCTTTAACATGATATGGTGCAAGACGGGTGTTCTTAAGCCACTGAAAAAGCCGATGGATTTCGGCAGATGTTTTTCCGACGGGAAGAGGATCTTCGGCGATAACAAAACCTGGAAGGGTTTTATCGGTTATCTTGTATTGAATACATTCTTTTCGATCGTCTGGGGCTGTGTGAGCAGCGCAGCCTCGATCGATCATCTGAATTTCTTTTATATCAATCACGATAATACATTTATCTATAACGTGCTGATCGGTCTTCTGATCGGATTGGGTTATTCTCTTTTTGAGTTGCCCAACAGTTTCCTGAAAAGAAGGCTTGATATCACACCCGGAAAAACGACCTCCGGCTTTTGGAAGTGGTTCTTTGTCTTCCTTGACCAGGCGGATTCGGTTTTCGGATGTGCTCTTGTCGTGTGGATTTTTTACGATCTCGGAATCTTAAGGTATCTGCTCTATGTTCTTGTCGGAGCATTTACGCATATAATCCTGAATGTACTTCTGTATCTCGCAAAGCTCAGAAAAAATCCGTTCTGATAAGCATCCGCCGAATCTTATCAGGACCCAAAACGAGAGGAATAATCTGTGATAATCACACTTGAAAAAGAAGAACTCAGAGAAGAAAAGCTCGGAAACAAAGGCAAATTCCTGCTTCAGATGAAGAAGCAAGGCTTCGATGTTCCGGGCGGTTTTATTCTTGACAGCGATACTTATGATGAGGTCGTAAGCAAGAACGGACTTGAAGAAAAGATTCGTGAAATGCTTTCGGGTCTTACATCCGCTACCGTCGATGAGGTTTCAGGTAAGATCCAAAAGCTTTTCGATGACGTTCTCATCCCTGAAGATATCCTTTCCGAGATAAATGCGTTCGCGAAGGACGAGAGTCTTTATGCGGTAAGAAGCAGCGGTAATAAGGAAGATCTGGATGAGTATTCCTTTGCGGGACAGTATGAGACATTCTTAAATGTCGCAAAGAGCGATCTTGAGAAAAATATCATAGCCTGCTACAGGTCGATGTTCGGAAAGGTAAGTCTTCAGTATATCGCCAACAGGAATATAGATCCTCTTTCCATGAAGATGTCGGTCGTCATCCAGGAAATGGTCGATGCCGACAACAGCGGCATCTGCTTTACGATCGATCCCATAAGCGGAAACGATAAGGTGATGCTCATAGAGGTATCACAGGGACTCGGCGAGAACATCGTAAGCGGCAAGACCAAGCCCGAGCAATATTACTTTGACTGGTTTGACGGAAAGGAAGTTAAGAGAAATCCGGAAAACACTCTTCTTTCCGTAGATGCGGTAAAGAATTATTCCGAAGTATTCGCACAGATCCAGCAGTTCTTCGGATATCCCTGCGACATCGAATTTGCGATCAAAGATGAAAAGCTCTACATCCTTCAGGCAAGAAAGATCACAAGCATAAAATATAACGGTATCAGTGACATGTGGTCCACTGCGGATTTCAAGGACGGAGGCGTTTCCGCAACCGTCTGCACTCCGTATATGTGGAGCCTGTACGAATACATCTGGGAATTCTCTCTCCGCAATTTTATCGTAAGATCCGAGATCCTTAAGGATGAAGAACTTCCCTCCAAGCTCGGGGAGATGTTCTACGGACGTCCTTACTGGAATATGTCCGCAGTAAAGAAGGCGATGAGTCAGGTCATCGGATACAAGGAAAGAGAATTCGACAGTGAGTACGGTATCGTCGGTAATTACGAGGGTGACGGAGAGGTAACCAGGCTTACCCCTTCAACCGTATCAAAGATGCTCAGGATCATCATCAACCAGAGCAGGATCTTAAGGAACAGAAAAAAGAATGCACAGCGTTACAAGGATGAGCTTCTTACCCTGTATTTTGATTACAAGGAAAAGTATGACAAGCACGAGATAAAGGATATCGAGAAGAGCTTCTATAACATCACAAAGAAGACATATCTCCGCAGCGAGACCACATACTTCTGGCAGATATTCATAAACACCATTCACCAGTCTATTTACAAGGACAGTCTTCTTAAGTATGTATCCGAAAGTGAATATCTGTCTCTTCTCGGAAACATAGACAACATTTCGCACCTTCTTCCTTTCTACGAGATGTGGGATGCTTCCAGACTTATAAGAAAAGAAAACGAAGCATATCACTACTGGACGGATACTCCCGCGGAAACGATCGCGGCATCGCTCAAAGGTGCAAAGTATCACATCCCGGAAGTAAAGATCATCATTGAAAAGTACGGATATCATTCCGACAAGGAGCTGGATATAACATATCCCTGCTATTATGAAGAACCCGAAGTCATGATCGCGATGGTAAAGGATATGGT
This sequence comes from Lachnospiraceae bacterium, assembly GCA_017524035.1. Classification (GTDB taxonomy): domain Bacteria; phylum Bacillota; class Clostridia; order Lachnospirales; family Lachnospiraceae; genus AC2028. The sequence continues at coordinate 13,021 of JAFWUY010000142.1, forward strand.
CGCTTTAGAGGATTCATACTCTCCTCTCGAGGACAAAGAGAACGGACATAAGATGTATATGGATGTTCTTCGCAAGATCAGAAAGAAGGTATCCGAAAGAACATTTAACAAGATAAAGAAAAAAGTCAGCGGAATGAGACAGATGCTCTGGTGGAGAGAAGAGTTCAGGGATGTTTCAACCAGGTTCTACTACATGCTCAGGGTCTACACCATGGAGTATGCAAAGCATCTGACGGAAAAAGGCATTCTTGAGAATGCGGAGGATGTCTGGTTTCTTAAGGTCGGGGATCTCTGGGATCACATCGACGGAAAAGCAGGTAAAGAAGTCCTTCGCGAAAAGATCCGGAAGAACAAGTACTACTACAATGCTTACAGAAATTACATAAGCGAAAACGAGATAGGAACAGCGATATCCTCGGGAAAGAAGATAGAGGACGGACCGGGCATCAAGGGACTCGGTGCAAATAACGGAACCGTCACCGGTATCGCAAGAGTTATTGAAGATTTCACACAGATTGACCGCCTGCAGGAGGGCGATATCCTTGTTACGAAATTTACCGATACCGGATGGACTCCGAAGTTTGCTATACTTTCCGGAATCGTAACGGAATACGGCGGAATCCTCTGCCACGCAGCAATCGTATCGAGAGAATACGGAATACCTGCGATAGTTGCCTGCAAGGATGCAATGTCCAAGATCCGTGACGGACAGATCGTTACAATCGACGGAAGCACCGGAACGGTAACAATTAAGGAATGATCGGAGATTATTTATGAAGAAGATAGTTGGTTTTTGGAATCCTTCAGTGATACTTACATATCTGGGACTTGAGATCTCGGTACTCGGAATGTTTCTTGCAGCCAGGCAGGTACATTTCAATTATGTTTTCGTCTGTTTCATACTTGCGGGAATCTGTGATGTTTTTGACGGAGCCGTGGCAAGGAAAATCAAGAGGACCGAGGAAGAAAAAGCATTCGGAATAGAACTTGATTCTCTTGCCGATGTCATAAGCTTTGTTGTATTTCCAATTATCATTTTCTGCAGACTCGGATATTTAAGCATAGCCCACCTTGTCGTTTATCTGCTCTTTGCTGTGGCAGGGATAGCAAGACTCGGATATTTCAATGTGACCACCGCAGACGGTGAGGGACCCGTAAAGCATTATCTGGGACTGCCCGTTACATATACCGCGCTGATCTTCCCGATCTTTTATCCCATCGCGGCGCTTGCGGAAAACATCGTTCCCACATATTATTCGCTTCCCATATGCATGCTGGTAGTCACATTCCTTGAAGTGCTCAAGGTCAGGGTTGCAAAGCCCAAGGGAATTGCATATGCGATCGTTTCGTTTTTTGCGATCCTGTACATCATCTACTATATCGTCAGTGTACATTAGTTTCTTATGAAGATTTATGACAGACGTACAACGGAATACGAAGAGATTGCCCAGTACGGTCAGGGTGCCCTGAATTTCCTGTACGGAAATTTCTTCGGAAGAGTTCTTCTCAGACTCGCCGTCTCTCCCTGCATTTCCCGTCTGTACGGACGCATCAATTCCGGAAAGCGCAGTGTAAAGAGGATCCCCGGTTTTATTTCTTCGTACAACATAAATATGGAAGAGTACGAGGACCGGGAATACAGATCGTTCAATGATTTCTTTGCAAGAAAGCTCCGCCCCGGAGCAAGGACGATCGACACCGACCGGAAAAGACTCATATCACCCGCGGACTCGAAGCTTCTTGTCTACAATATTGAAGACGATCTTCGCATTGAAGTAAAAGGAAGGACATATTCGCTTCCGGAGCTTCTTGCCGGAGATGAAGGATTGTCCGGGTATTCGGGCGGTCTCTGTCTTGTTTACCGATTATGTGTCGATGATTTCCACAGGTATTGTTTTCCGGATAACGGAAAGCTTGTCTCCCGGAGGATGATCAAAGGAGTATTTCACACCGTCAGTCCGGTGTCGAAGGATGTGAAGGTATATAAGGAAAATACCCGAGTGGTGAATTACCTGTCCACGGAGAATTTCGGGAAAGTGATACACATCGAAGTCGGAGCGATGCTGATCGGAAAGATCGTTAATCACGACATCGTGGAGTTTTCCAAGGGTGAGGAAAAGGGATATTTTGAACCCGGCGGATCTACCATAATCGAGATATTCGAAAAAGATTCCGTAAGGATCGACAGAGATATTCTTTTGCAGAGTAAGGATCATATCGAAACGAAGGTTAAGTTTGGGGAAGGAGTGGGAACGGCATGCTGAAAAGACTGCATATCTATATGAAGGAACGTTATCCGCTTGTTGCGAGGCTGATACTCGGACTGATAGTGTTTCTTGAGATACATTTCATCATTCTCCTCAACGAGGGAGTTACATCATTCGATATCGGCATCCAGGAATTTGTGGGAGCATATACCGTCTTTGCATTTCTTCTCTGGCTCAGGATCGCAGATGACCTGAAGGATTACGAAACCGACAAGGTTCTTTTTCCGGACAGACCGCTTGCCAGAGGAGCCGTCTATAAGAAGGATATCGTAATACTGTGCTCCATAGTTGAAGCCATAGCCGTTGTTCTCAACATCATCTTTATGAACAACATCATCTTTTTCTGCATTCTCTATGCGTACGGATATCTCATGAGCAAGTGGTTCTTCCAGAAAGCGAAGATACAGCCCTCGCTTCCCCTAGCTCTTGTGACCCACAATCCGGTCCAGATGTTCGTCAATCTGTATATCATTTCCTTTACCGTTATCAAGTACGGACTTCGTCCCTTTACAATCACAACGGTAATGACTCTCTGGACTCTCTACTTTCCCGCACTGATCTGGGAAGTATCACGTAAGATCAAAGCACCGAAGGATGAGAATGATTACACGACTTATTCAAAGCTCTTCGGATATAAAAAGGCTACACGTTTCGTAATGATACTGACGATCGTCGACATCATCACGAATATCATTCTTGTCTTCAGACTTAACAAGATCTCCATTGCGATCCTTGTCATCCTTGTAACATGGATGACCGTGCAGTTCGTAAAATATATGAAGGATCCGAACAAGTTCGTGATCGTTGATAAAGTCGAAAGATATACTTATCTGCAGGAATCAACGATGCTCCTTACGGTTGTCGTATTCCTGCTTGTAGGAAGAATCTGAGATGTACGGAAGCAAAGCCGAAAACCTGGCCCTCTTAAAAAGTTCGGGGATGAACGTTCCCGGATTTATGCTGGTGCGTCCGGAGGACATTAAGCCAGGCTGGGAAGAGAAGGTCTTAAGATACTGTTCAGGGAAACAATGTCTTTATGCCGTGAGGAGCTCTGGCAATCTTGAGGACGGAAAAGAAAAAAGCTTTGCCGGCCAGTTTGACACATATCTCAATGTCAGACCGGAAGATGTACCGGGCAAGGTCCTTGAGTGCATGGAATCCGTAAATGAAGATAATGTAGAAAAGTATCTGGAACGTGATGTGACCTCTTCGGACGATATCCGGATGAATGTCATCATCCAGGAGATGGTGGATGCCGATAAGGCCGGAGTTTTGTTTACAGCCAATCCCCAGGGACTTTTGAACGAAAGTGTCATTGCGGTATCGAGGGGACTCGGAGAAGGCGTTGTATCCGGCAGCAGTGATACGACCACATATTATTACAACCGCACCGACGGATTATATTATTACGAGGGGAAAGAAGATCTTCTCTCCGATCCCGAGATATGTGAGCTTATTAATATCGCAGCAAAAGCCGAGGAGCTTCTCGGGGAAAGACTCGATATCGAATTTGCTTTCAAGGACGGAAAAGCATTCGTTCTTCAGGCAAGACCCATCACTACGCTTAAGGGAGATTCACCCCTGATCCTTGATAACAGCAACATAGTCGAAAGCTATCCCGGTCTTTCGCTCCCTCTTACGATATCATTTGTGGATATCGTCTACAGCGGCGTGTTCAGGGGAGTAAGCCGCAGGGTTCTCAAAAACGACAGGGAACTGAATAAGCATGAAGACATATTTAAGAACATGGTCGGTCATGCAAACGGAAGGGTCTACTACAAGATAAGCAACTGGTACACCGTTCTTAAGTTCCTTCCTTTCAACAAAAAGATAATCCCCGTCTGGCAGGAGATGCTGGGGGTAAAAAACAGATCATATGATGAAAAGAGCGTGGAGATTCCCGCTCACATCCGCTTCATGACTTATCTGAATTCCTTTTACGAGATCATGAGCGTTCCCCGTCATATGAAAAAGCTGGAGAAAGTGTTCGTATCAACCAACGAATATTTCCATGCACATTTCAGCAGTGAAAGCAGTCCGGATGAACTGATCGGACTTTATAACGAGATAAAGGAAAAGCTTCTCGATGTATGGGATGTCACTCTTCTCAATGATACGTATTCGTTTATCTATACGGGACTTGTAAAGCACAGACTCAGGAAGAAGAATGCGGATGATGCTTATATAAACCGCTACATATCGGGTATTACCAATATCGAGAGCATGAAACCGATAAAGGCACTCATTGAGCTTGCTTACAGATATGAGGAATACTCCCCCGAAGAACTCACGGAGAAAAAGAAAGAATATATCAGCGTATACGGGGACAGAAATCTTGAAGAGCTGAAGCTTGAGAGCAGGACATTCCGTTCGCATCCCGAAATACTCGATGAAAAGATCGCGGAATACAGAAAAGATCTTAAGAGTCTCGAAGAAATGTACCGCAATCTGGGCGGCGATGATTCCGTCAGAGAAAAAGCAGATCCGATCACAGCTTTCCTCGGAAAAAGATGTGCTTTGGGGATAGCGGGAAGGGAAAGATCGAGACTAAACAGAAGCCGTATCTACGGAATGGTCCGTTCGATCTTCACCGCACTCGGTGTGCATTACTCCCGAAGCGGACTTATCGATGCTCCCGAAGATATCTTCTGGCTGACCGTGGATGAAGCTTTCGATATGGCAAAGAATCCGGTGCCGATGCAAACGACGGTTTCGGAAAGAAAAGAAAGCTATAAACTGTTTGCTCAGCTTCCTCCCTACTCGAGACTTATATTCGAAGAGAAGGAATTCGACAAAAGACACGGAAGCGTCAATTCATACCGCAGGGAAGAAAACGAAAACGTTCTGAGCGGAGTTCCCTGTTCGAGCGGAATAATCGAGGGAGAAGCGCTGGTAATAAAGAACATATCCGATGCGAAGGATGTTAAGGATAAGATCCTTGTAACAGTGATGACCGATCCCGGCTGGGTATTTCTTCTTGCAACGGCAAAGGGGGTCATCTCCGAAAAGGGATCCCTCCTTTCACATACGGCGATCATATCGAGGGAGCTTAAGAAGCCTTCGATCGTCGGAGTTGCGAAGCTTACGGATACCATAAGGACCGGCGACCTCATAAGGATGGACGGCGGAACCGGTAAGGTAGAGATCCTTGGGAGAAAATAAATGGAATGTATCAAGGTAGGTAAAGAAGAAAAATATATCAAAGATTTTCTTGATCTTGCGAAGAAGCTTTATACGGGGAAGGACAATATGGAAAGCCCCGATACGATCAGGAAGTTTCTGACAGGAGACCATCCGCTGTCGAAATATTTTACTCTGGATGCATATCTTATCTATGACGGTGACAGAGCCGTCGGAAGATTTGCCCTTACTCTCTATCCGGATGACAGCGTATGTTATCTCGGATTCTTCGAGTGCATAGATGATAAGGATACGGCCGCATTTCTTTTCTCAAGTGCAGAGAAGCTGGCCAAAGAGAAGAACTGCACTTCCGTCGAAGGACCCGTCGATGCATCCTTCTGGAATAAGTACAGACTCAAGATCAACAATTTCGACAGGCTTCCTTACACCGGAGAGCCTTACAACAGGGAATATTATTATGATCTCTTCCTTGCAAACGGCTACACCGTCAAGGAGCATTACACGTCGAATGCATACAGGGCTGTAGACGATTCTTACGTCAATGAAAAGTTTGAAGGAAGGTACAATGCATTCCTGGAGCAGGGGTATCGCATAGAAAGTCCTAAGGCCGAAGACTACGAGATAATTCTGGATGATGTTTACAGGATGATCACCGAGCTCTACAGCGACTTTCCGATCTTCAAATATGTTTCAAAGGAAGACTTCAAGGAAATGTTCATGAGCTACAAGTCGATCATGAACATGAGCATGACCAAGATCGCATATTACAAGGATAAGGTGGTCGGATTCTACATCAGTCTTCCCGATTACGGCAACAAGGTCTATCACCTGAACCTTCCCAACATACTGAGCGTCCTTAGAACAAAGAAGCATCCGAAGCAATATGTAATGCTTTACATGGGAGTTGATGCCGAGCACAGGGGACTCGGAAAAGCGATCGTCTATTCCATAATCAAAGAACTTGAAGCAAACAGACTTCCGAGCATCGGTGCTCTTGCGCGTGACGGCAAGGTAACACAGACCTATGTCATAGAGGAAGCAACGAGTATTTACGAATATGTTCTTCTGGAGCATACACTTGAATGATCATTTACGAGGGAGAGAAAAATGTCTAACGTATTGGAACAGTTTCTTAAAGACGACTATGAGAAATGGGGACCCAGAAATTATCTCCACGAAAAGAAGGGAGAGGTATTCGTTCCCATTACGTACGGAGCTTTCATAGAGAATGTAAATTATCTTGCGGCTTATCTTATCGAAAAAGGCTTTGCGGGAAAGAACATCGGTATCTACGGACCCAACAGCATCGAATGGATGATCAGTGACATCTCGATCATGTGCTATGTCGGATGCGGAGTGGGATTCAACAAGGACTGGTCGTACGACAATGTGGTCTATTCGATCAAAAAGAGTGAGCTTTCCGCACTTATCTATGACGAGAGACAGGGTGAGATCATGGACAGGATCAAAAAGGAATTCCCGGATCTCACATACATATCCGTGCAGAACGATTTCGCCTCATGCATAGAAGAGGGAAAGAAATTATCCGGGGGAATGTTTACTCTAGAAGCAAGGGACGGGGATATCCCTGCGAAGGTTGTATTTACAAGCGGAACAACTTCCTTTCCGAAGGCGGTTCTTCTGTCCGTGAACAATGTCTTTTCCGGATGGAGGTCACTCGGAAGAAGGATCACCGTGGATATCGAGGATACATGTTATCTCTTCCTTCCGCTCAACCATACTTACGGATCGATCTATAATTTCATCTACTCGCTTGTCTTCGGATACGAGATCTATCTTGCGGGAAGCACCAAGGAAATGGCACAGGAGATGATGGCGATACATCCGACCCTGTTCTCCGGCGTGCCGCTTGTGTTCACAAGATTCTACGAAGCATCAAAGTCCATGAACGTTCCTCTCGGAACACTTCTCGGAGGAAGGATGAAGTATCTTTTCTGCGGAGGTGCAAAGCTGACTCCGGAGATCAGAAAAGCATATGCCGATGAGGGCATGTACATTATGAATGCCTATGCCCTTTCCGAGACATCATCGGGATTCAGTATCGATTATCCCGGAGAAGAGGATATGGAAAGCGTCGGTACTCTTTTCGAGGATGTGGATGCCGTGGTCCTCGATCCGGATGAAGAAGGATACGGAGAGCTTGCGATAAAGGGAAGCAATATCTTCCTCGGGTATTTCAAGGATGAGGAAGCTACAAAGGCAGCGTTCAATGAAGACGGATACTTTCTTACCGGTGATATCGGTACCATTAAGAACAACCATGTCTATCTTAAGGGAAGGAAGGACACGAGGATCACTCTTTCAAACGGAGAGAACATTTCCACGAAGAGGATCGAGGAAAGAGTTAAGGAGGTTCACGAAAGCATCGTGGCGGTCAAGGTCTATATGAGAGGCGACCTTCTCTGCACGGACATATACGTTAACGATTCCGGCGCACCCAAGGATGCGGGGGAATGGGAAGGCCTTATCGGGAAGGTCAACGAAAACGTGTCAAAGTTTGAGAGGATCGGTAAGTACAACATCATCAGCAGCTCGCAGATGCTCAAATGATCCTGCGGGACCAAAGAATGAAAAAGCGGCTTATGTTCCCCAGGACATGAGCCGCTGAAATTTTATAAAAATTTTTTCGAACGGGCGCACATTTTATAATGCTCATCCGTTAATCATAGTGAAAGGAGGAGGAAAGCCGGATCCATGGATTTAGAAAAAGCATATGACAAAATATACCGGTATGCGTATTTCAGGGTGAAAAACGTGACTGTCGCCGAAGATATAACGCAAGAGACTTTCCTCCGGTTTTTCGGTAAGAGCGGAACCTTTCACGAAAATGACATGAAGTATCTGTACACGATCGCTAGGAACCTTTGTATTGACGAATACAGAAGGCTGAAGCCGGATGAATTACCCGAAGAGGAAAACGAGGCTGAAACTGCGGTCAGCTTTCCCGAGGAAATCATCATCGTACGGGACGCGCTGGAAAGACTTGCGGATGAAGAAAGAGAGATCCTGCTTCTCAGGTATGTGAACGAAGAACCTGTCGGAACGATATGCAGGGCACTCGGCATTTCGAGATTCGCATTAAACAGAAAGATTAAAAATGCCGAGGAAGAGCTTAAGAAAAATCTGAAGGAGGATGAATGATGGACAGAGAACTTAAAAACCGATTGGCCGATGCATTTCATGCTCCCGAGCCCGAAAAGAAGGAAAGCTTCATCAAAAACCTGCGCCCGAGGGAGATCGGAATACCTGAAATGATCATTACGCAGATTCCGTATATCAGGTTTCCGATATGGCTGTTTTCTCTTTTGACCGCAGCGGTTGCGATGGGAGGAGCGGTCCTCGGAATGGAGGATACGGAATTTCTGATCACGGTACTTATGCCTTTTAACGCGGCGATCGCAGTGTTTGAAGCGCACAGGTCCAGGAGATACGGCATGTCTGAGCTTGAAATGGCAACAAGATTTTCGCTCAGGAGCGTTGTCTTTGCAAGGCTGGTCATACTCGGCATCGTATCCGGGATTGTTCTTGCAACGGCATCTCCCGTTATCGCTGCTTCATTCGGACGAAGCACGCTTCTTACCGCAATCCGCATCCTTATACCTTATCTGATAACGATGATGATCAGTCTTATCATCGAAAGAAGTTCCCTCGGAAGAACACACGGTTACGCTTCCTTTGTGATCGCAGGTGCGTCGCTTGCCCTGATGACATGGGTTTATAACTGTGCACCGGTGATCCTGGCCGGATACGAGGAGTTTATTTCGGTCTGGGGACTTCCGGCGATGATCATACTCCTTGCTATGACATTTGCGGAGCAGTGGAAGACCGTCAAAAATGTGGAGGCATTTGCATGAAATTATCTGTAGACAGGATCACAAAACAATACAAGAACAAGATCGCCGTGGACAGGATCTCCTTTGATCTTACGGAAGGCGTGACCGGACTTCTCGGAGCAAACGGCGCGGGAAAGACCACGCTCATGAGAATGATGTCCGGAATCCTTACACCCACCGGCGGAGAGATAAGCGCGGACGGCATTCCCGTTCAGTCGGAAAATTACCGCGCACTGCTCGGTTACCTTCCCCAGGATTTCGGATATTATCCCGAGTTTACGGCAAAGGAATTTCTTGAGTATTTTTCTGCGCTCAAAGGCATTGATAGAAAAAGAGCAAAGGAAAAGACTAAGGAATTGCTCGAGCTGGTCGGACTTTACGATGTGGCAGGGAAAAAGATCAAGACCTTTTCCGGGGGAATGAAACAGAGAGTGGGTATCGCACAGGCGCTTCTGAACGATCCCAGAATACTTATACTTGATGAGCCCACTGCGGGACTCGATCCGAAGGAAAGAGTAAGATTCAGGACACTTATAGAGGAACTCGGAAAGAATTCCATAGTTCTTCTTTCGACACATATCGTTTCGGATATAGAACATATCGCTGACCGTATCATCATGATGAAGGACGGAGCCCTCGTCTGGCAGGGACGTCAGAGTGATGTAGAAGGCGACCTTGAAGAGTTCTATCTGAAGAGATATGAATGATACGGTTACAGGGAGTTTGCCAAATGAAGAAAAATAGATGCTTTGGAGCATTATATAAATTCGAACTGCTCAAGATACTGAAAAACAAAGTGGCAGTCATAGCATTTTTGATCTTTTTCGTTTTCGGGTTCATACAGGGTGAATTCGAAGTAAGGGGAAATATAGAACCCGAAGTTTTAAAGGAGCATATGACTCTGGATGGCCGGCTCCTGGATGATGAACTGATCGGTGAATGGGTAGCGGTCACAGACGAATACGGAGAGGTTACAGACGAAAAAAACATAGCATATGAAACCCTCACAGAGTGGATAAAGGACATCGCGGGATACGGTGTTGTTCTTGAAGATATAAATGAGAGACGGTTATATGAAGAACGTCTTAAGATAATAGATGAAGCATATGCAGACTCTTATCTTGACGAAGGCGAGATCGAATACTGGAAAGCTCAGGAAGAAACTCTGGAAAAGCCTTTTGTGTGGAAGGATTCCTTTATATTCTTCGGTCTTCAGAACGGGATAAGCAACACGATCATCATCATGCTGCTCGTTATCTCGGTCAGCCTTTCGACATCTTTTTCCGCGGAGACGCAGAGAAAGACCGATCCCATGATTAGAGCAAGCATTAACGGAGGAAAAGAAACATATATCGCCAAGATCCTGGCAGGTACGACATTCTGCTTCGTGACAGTATTATTATATCTCGGGATATTTGCCGGTTATGTCGGGATAAAGTGGGGGCTGGACGGGATGGATGCCCTTGAGCAGGTTATTTATCCTTTCACTCAGATGAAGCTTACTGTCGGTGAGACTTCATTGATACTGATAATCCTTACTGTACTCGGATCGCTCCTTTTATCAACAGCCACGATGTTTGTATCCTGCGTACTCAGAAACGGGATGGGAACAATGGGCATCATCGTTGGAGGATATTTCGGACTTTTTGCTCTCGGAACATCGGTTCCGATGCATATGAAGACCCTGTCCAAGGTATGCTGTCTTTTACCCCCGACGCAGATATCGCCGAGACTGGTATATGAGTTCAGGCTCTTTAAGATAGCGGGACATTACTTCAGATCATATCAGGTTGCCGCAGCTTCATACGCGGCGGTTGCATTACTTCTCATCTTCCTCGGATATATCCTTTACAGGAGATATGAGATAAAAAGTAATTGATACAGTTTCCCAATCTGATAAAATGGTCTTATGATGATCATTAACCTAATCGAAAATACTGAAGGCAAGTCGGGATGCATCTATGCACACGGCTTGTCTTTTTATGTTGAGACAGCGCATCACAGGCTTCTTATGGATCTGGGACCTTCTTCGGATACCCTGGAAAATGCGAAAACGCTCGGCATAGATCTTGCTTTAGTCGATACCGTGATCCTGAGCCACGGTCATTACGATCATTCCGGCGGGATCATTCCCTTTGCAGGGATCAACGGAAAGGCTGTGATCTATATGCAGAGCACCGCGGCGGGAGAATATTATGCCGATGACGGGGAACACGCGGAGGGCGAGCGCTACAGATACATCGGTATCGACAAAAGTATTGCACTTCTCCCTCAGGTCAGGACGGTAAACGGTGATCTTGCGATCGATGATGAGCTTGAGCTGTTCACCGTCAGGAACAGAACCCATGCTCTTCCCTTTACCAATAAAAGGCTTCTGATCAAAACACAGGAAGGATTTGTTCGTGATGATTTTGCACACGAGCATTTCCTTGTGGTGAGGGAAAACGGGAAAAGCATTCTTTTGTCGGGATGTGCACATAACGGGATCCTCAGCATCCTGGATGCATATACGGAAAAGTTCGGCTCAGCTCCGGATGCCGTTATAAGCGGATTTCATCTGATGAAAAAGACGGATTACCGCGAGGACCAGCTGTGTGAGATAAGATCCATGGCGGAAGAACTTAATAAGTATCCGACCCGGTTTTTCACCTGCCACTGCACCGGACTTCCCGCTTATGAAGTGATGAAGGAGATAATGGGGGACAGGCTTGAATATGTCCACTCGGGAGAAGAGATAAAGCTTTAGGACAAAAACCGGTACCTTGTGTGCAAAAAGCCGTTGGCAGCAGGCGCCGGAGGGATGTTATCCTTTACGCATATTGAAGGTTGCCGCCTCAGGCAGAAAGGATATTACATGGAAAATTTTTCATTTTATTCACCTACATGTTTCGTATTCGGCAAGGATTCCGAGGAAAAGGCGGGAAGCCTTGTTAAGAGATTCGGAGGAAGCAAGGTTCTTATCCACTACGGCGGAGGAAGCGTTGTCCGCTCCGGGCTTCTGGACAGAGTGAAGAAATCCCTTGACGACAAAGGCATTCCCCATGTGGAACTTGGGGGAGTAAAGCCCAATCCCAGGGACGGACTTGTATATGAAGGAATAGATTTGTGCAAGAAGGAAAACGTGGACTTTATCCTTGCTGTAGGCGGCGGAAGCGTTATCGATTCATCCAAGGCAATCGCTGCGGGTGTTCTGTATGACGGAGATTTCTGGGATTTCTACAGGGGACAGTGGATAGAGGATGCCCTTCCCGTAGGAACCGTACTCACTATTGCGGCCGCGGGAAGTGAGGGAAGCCCCGATTCCGTTATCACCAGAGAAGACGGAATGTTCAAGCGCGGAGCAAGCGGTGATGCCATCCGCCCTAAGTTCAGCATCCTGAATCCTGCCCTTACCCAGACCCTTCCCCCTTATCAGACAGCTGCCGGGATCACCGACATCATGGCCCATCTGTATGAAAGATACCTTACCAATACAGAGGAGGTCGAGGTGACCGACAGACTTATCGAGGCACTTCTTCTTACAATGGTGCATGAAGGACCCAGGGTCATCGCAGACCCCGACAATTATGACGCAAGAGCCAATATCATGTGGGCCGGAACCATGGCTCACACCAATGCGGTAGGCGTGGGAAGAAGCCAGGACTGGCTCAGCCACACTATCGAGCATGAACTCTCCGCTCTTTATGACTGTGCACACGGCGCGGGACTTGCGGTCACCATGCCCGCAGTATTTACATATGAGATGTCCCACAATGTGATGAGATTTGCGCAGGTTGCCGTAAGGGTATGGGGATGCCAGATGGATTTCGCACATCCCGAGGTCACCGCCAAGGCGGGCATCGAAGCCTTCAGGAACTTCCTTATCTCCATCGGAATGCCTAAGAATTTCGAAGAGCTCGGAGCTAAGGAAGAAGATATCCCGAAGCTTGTGGATGTTCTTTGCAACGGCGACGGACGCAAGGGAACCATCTCCGGCTTTATTACTCTTAATGAGGAAGAATGCACCGAGATCTATAAGATGATGGTATGACACTTCTTAACGATCATCTGCAAAAAGAATACGGATGCAAGGTATATAAGATCGCCCTGAATGCCGGCTTTTCCTGTCCCAACAGGGACGGAAAGCTCGGCACGGGCGGTTGTATTTTTTGTTCAAAAGGCGGGAGCGGAGAGTTTGCCCAGGACGAACACTTAAGCATTACAGAGCAGATCGAAGAGGGCAAGAAGCTCATCTCTTCCAAGATAAAAGAAGGAAAGTTCATTGCTTATTTTCAGGCATATACGAATACATACGCACCAGTTTCCACATTAAAAAAAGTCTTTACCGAAGCTGTATCACATAAGGATATTGTTGCTCTTTCCATAGCCACAAGACCGGATTGTCTCCCTTCGGATGTGCTGGATCTTCTGGAAGAATTAAACCGGATCAAGCCTGTCTGGGTTGAACTGGGTCTTCAGACCATCCATAAAAAGACTGAGGAGTACATAAGACGCGGATACGGACTCGAGGTGTACGACAGAGCGGTTTCCGAATTAAAAAAACGCGGAATTGAGGTCATCACTCATGTCATCCTCGGTCTTCCCGGTGAAGATACCGATATGATGAAAGCTACGGTAAAATATGTATGCGATGCGGGATCTGACGGAATAAAACTTCAGCTGCTCCATGTGCTGAAAGGAACGGATCTGGAGAAGGATTACAGGGAAGGTAAATTCGAAGTCCTGACGGAGGATGAGTATATAAATATCCTCAAAGAGTGTGTGAAGATCATACCGGAAACGACCGTGATACACCGCCTTACCGGAGACGGGGACAAGAAGATCCTGGTCGCACCGCTGTGGAGCGGGGACAAAAAGCACATGATAAACCGAATAAGAACGGAAGTATTAAGCTGAAAACAGCCTGCGGCACCCCGGGATCGTTCCCCGGGGTTTTTTGTTCAGGGTATTAACGTAAGCGCTGCAGTGTGATAACATTAATCCAAATGGGCTTTTATGCCTTGGAAAGGATACATATATTTAGGAAATGGAAAAATTAAAACCAAAGCTTTTTTCTGTCATGAAAAATTACACGGGAGCCCAGTTCGTTAAGGACCTGGTAGCGGGCGTCATTGTGGCGATCATCGCACTCCCTCTTTCAATAGCACTTGCGATAGCATCGGGCGTAGGTCCCGAAGCCGGAATCTATACCGCGATAGTTGCGGGATTCCTTGTAGCATTCTTCGGAGGAAGCCGTGTACAGATAGCGGGTCCCACCGCGGCTTTTGCAACAATAGTAGCGGGTATCGTGGCAAGTGACGGAACCGAAGGCCTTATGGTTGCGACCATCATGGCAGGTATCTTCCTGATACTGATGGGATTCTTCAGATTCGGAAATCTTCTTAAATATATCCCCTATACCATCACGACCGGATTTACAGCGGGTATTGCCGTTACTCTTTTCATCGGACAGATCAAGGATTTCACCGGCATCGTGTATATGAACGGTGAAAAGCCCATCGAGACTTCCGAGAAGATAATGGCTCTCGTTAACAATATTTCCACGATCAATATTCAGGCGGTCCTTATCGGAGCGCTTGCTCTTGCGATACTTATCATCTGGCCCATGATCTTCAAGAAGATCCCCGGCTCCCTTATCGCAGTCATCGTAACCGCAGCTATCGTTAAGGTCTTCAACCTTGATGTAAACACCATCGGAAAGGCATTTAACGATATCCGTGCCGGTCTTCCGCCCATCACATTCAGTACATCCGTCTTTTCGATCAATGTCATAAGATCCCAGATTCCGAATGCTGTCACCATCGCACTGCTTGCCGGGATCGAGTCACTCCTTTCCGCGGTTGTTGCCGATTCGATGATCGGTTCCAAACACAGATCCAATATGGAGCTCATCGCACAGGGTATCGCCAACATCGGTTCAGCATGTTTCGGAGGAATCCCCGCTACCGGTGCGATCGCAAGAACCGCTGCCAATATCAAGAACGGCGGACGTACTCCCATTGCGGGAATGGTACATTCGATCTCGCTTGTGCTTGTTGTTCTTTTCATGATGCCTCTTGCAAAGCTGATCCCCATGCCCTGCATCGCTGCGATACTTTTCCAGGTTGCTTACAATATGAGCGGCTGGAGGAATTTCTACAAGCTCTGCAAATCATCACCCAAGAGTGACATCCTTGTACTCGGCATCACCTTCGTTCTTACCGTGGTATTCGATCTTGTTGTTGCGATCGAGGTGGGAATCGTGCTTGCCGCACTTCTGTTCATGAAGAGAATGAGCGACGTTACTTCCGTTGAAGGCTGGAAGGAGATCGATGACGAGAACGATCCTGACAGCATTTCGCTCAGGGTCATCCCCGAGCACACAGTTGTTTATGAATTTTCCGGCCCCATGTTCTTCGCAGCGGCAGGCAAGATCCTGAACATCTCTTTTAAGGAAGATACCAAAGTCCTTGTCATCAGAATGAGAAGCGTACACGCGATCGATGCCACCGCAATGCACAACCTCGAGCAGCTCTATGAGGATTGCAAAAAGAGAAACATCACCATCGTTCTTTCCCATGTAAACGAACAGCCTATGACCGTCTTTAAGAAGGACGGATTTGATAAGATGATCGGCGAAGAGAATTTCCGTCCCCATATAGACGAAGCACTGAAGCGCGCCGAGGAGCTGTCAAAACAGTAAGGTTCAATGAGAATATCCACGCTCTGCTATATACAAAAGGATAACAAGGTTCTCTTTTTATACAGGAATAAAAAGAAGAACGATCCCAACGCCGGAAAGTGGATCGGCATCGGCGGAAAGACCGAGCCCGGTGAGACACCGGAGAGGTGTGTTAAGCGTGAGGTTTTTGAAGAGACCGGACTTACCCTTACCGAGTATCATTTTCATGGAGTGATCAGGTTCATTTCGGAAATGTGGGAAGATGAAGATATGTATCTTTATTCCGCAACGGGCTTTGAAGGTGAGCTTCGCACCGACTGTGACGAAGGTGAGCTTAAGTGGATCGAAAGAAGTAAGATCGGGGAACTTCCGATGTGGGAGGGAGACAGCTATTTCCTGAAGGCACTTCTGGAAGGACGCGACAGGATCAATATGATCCTCACATATGAAGGCAGGGGCGATGAAGAGCACCTTGTCAAAGTAACGGATCTTGAAGACTGAATCAACAAAACGGAGTCAGTATCTTGGAAGAAACAGTTAAGAAAAAAAGAAAATTCCGGTGGACGGAGCTCCTGTTTGCCGCACTGTGCGCCGCATTCGTAACCTGCGGAAGAAGCGTCTACAATTACAACACCCTTGTTGATATTTATTACAGGCCCATGGAGTACGGAGCCCTGTTTCTTTTCATGTTCCTTCCGCTTATATTTGTATTTGCGCTTGTCGGTGCGGGAGTAAGAAAGTCACTGCAACCGGTTCAAAAGAAAGAAAACGATGAAAAGTCCGGAACCCATAAGTTCTTTCCGGTTATCACTTCCCTCCTCGTTATCGGAGCAGGCCTGACCGCACTTTTTTCTTACTTTCCGGGAATCCTCGGATATGATTCGGAGTGGCAGACTCTTCAGGCTTTCGGACTTATGCCTCTTTCCAATCATCATCCCGTTCTTCATACACTTATCTGGAATTTCTTCATCGCACTTGAATGGTTCGGAGTTCCGCACCCTTACGGACTCTTTATCTATTGCATCGTTCAGATCCTTATCGTTGCCGGAGTGTGCGGATACGTGACGGACGCCGAGGTGAAGGCCGGATGCAGATGGCCCGTTCCTGTCATAACAATGCTCTACTATGCACTGTATCCCGCATTTTCCGTCTTTTCGGTCGAGATGACCAAGGACGTTCTCTTTTCCTGTGTGGTCGTAAGATTATTCCTTCGCTTTACAGCCGTGGGATCTTATACAACCGATTCCGAAGCCGAAGATCTTAAAAAGAAGCTTTCGAAAAAAGAGAAATTAAATATATTCGGAATCTTTTTCCTCACTGCCATCGGATGTCTTCTCAGAAATAATTTCCTTCCCGCAGCAGGAGCAATGGTGATCGTTCTTTTTATCATGAGAAAAAAGAACGGAATGAAGAAAGCACTGCTTTCGGTGCTTGCCGGAGTTGCGATCGCGGCCTGCGTCATGCGGATAGTGTATCCGCATGCAGGTGTGGAGAAGACGGAATCCCATGAGCTTCTCAGCGTGCCGGTAAACCAGATCTCTTCCGTATATGTAAGCAGGTATCCGGAGCTTACCACCGCGGAAAGATTCATCATTGACAATTACATGGAAGCCGGAAGATACAATCCCAGGCTTGCGGATTCGGTGAAGTTTACTTTTAACGATGCGCTTTACGATTCGGATAAGTCGGCATTCTGGGATCTGTATATGCATATGTTCAGGAAATACCCTTATGAATTCGCGGATGCTTTCCTTACCCAGAATGTACAGCTCTGGTATCCCGGAGCAAGGATGACGGACAGATATGCCGCAAGAAAGTATATCGAAACGGAGAATGTTTATCTTCCCGTATATATGATCACGGCCGGCTCGCAGTTACCGGAGATGCGCGGATTCTATGATATGGTTTTTGCGGAGATCGAGCATAGCGGAGTGGCCGGAGGACTTCCTTTCTCGCTTTCGATTCCTTTCTATTCGATACTTCTGGGATTCTATATTGCGATCAAGGCTAAGCGCCCGGGCTATACTGCGGGAGTATTTATGTCGTTCTTCCTCTGGGGAACTTATCTGCTCGGACCCGTTGCGGCATTCAGATATATGTACCCCTTCTTCCTTCTGATCCCCGTGATCCTTATACCCGTCTTCTCACGCGGAACCGTTCTCTCGGAAAAGGCAGAAGCCGGCGCATCCGAAGACGACAGCTCCAGGGAAAAGACAGAAGAGAAATCCGGGGACGAAAACTCTGAAAAAGAAAAGTCTGAGAAAAAGATAGAAGAGAGATCAAAGGACGACAGTTCCGGGAAAGAAGAGAGATCCGCAGACAAGATCTCCGAGGAAAAGCCGGAAGAAAAATCCGCAGACGACGGCTCTGAGGAAAGGAAAGACGAGAAATCCGGGGAAGACAACTCCGAAGATAAGCAGGAAGAAAAAGACAGATCCGTATCGGAAAAAGCTGAAGTAAACAGCGAAAGCGGGTCCGGCGAAAAAAACGTCAAGGCAGCAGATGAAGATAAAGTATGATCCGAAAAAAATCATATTGATACTGCTTACGCTGGCAGCAGGCGTTAAGCTTGCGGCCTGGGGCTGGACCATTGACGAGGGCTATGCATTTGCGATGGGCAACCGCCTTGTACAGGGTGACCGTCTTTTTACGGATATGTGGGAGCTTCACCAGACCTCCGCGTATGCGGTTTTCTTTTTTCTGAAGATCTTCAGGGCACTGACTTCATCCTGCGAAGGTGAGGTTCTGTTCGTACGCGCCGCCGGAGCCGTTATCCAGTTCATTGTCTCATTCATTCTGTATCTTGATCTTAAGAAGCATATGCCTTCCGACAAGGCATTCCTGCTTGCGGTAATCTATGCAAATCTTTCGCCGAAGCAGATGTCCACACCCGAGCATTCCAACATTCTCAACTGGACCTCAACCCTTGTTCTCATCTGCATCGATTCACTTTGGTCCCTGAAAAAGGAAGACAAAAAGATTAAAGCATACGGCCTTCCGATCCTGACCGGAAGCCTGCTGTCACTCTGCGTTCTTTCATATCCGCAGGCGATCATCTTCGCGGCCTTCGTGTTTGTACTGATCCTTATAAAGGGAGAGGGCAGGGTTAAGAATTTCGTGACGGTTCTTGGCACCTGCGCGGTACTGGCGCTTGCTTTTATCCTTTATATCCTGAAGAGACTTCCGCTTCCCGCACTTTTCGATACGGTCGGGAACATGATCGCAGTCGATTCCACGCATGTCGGCGGGCTTGCAAAGTTCCTCGGATATATGAAGGACTGCGGAATACTGATCCTTTTCGTCTTTGGCTTCGGAATCCTTTCCTATATAACATCCGCGCTTTTCAAAAGCGAAAAGCTGCTCGTACCTCTCGCGGTCCTCTATGTATTTACCTGGAAGTTCCTACATATAATGCTCAGGTTCGATCATTATTCGGTTGAATTCACCTTCGGCGGCGTCCTGATCGTCATCATCACAGCGCTGATAAGCGCATTTCGAAGGAAGCAGGTGTCCGGTGACAATAAGGGACTGCTCCTTCTCTACGGCGGGGGCAGTGCGGCTGTATTCCTGACGGTACTTGTCGCGTGCAACCAGAGCGTGTTTTCATCCGCAAAATATCTGTCCTGTGCGGTCGTCGCTGCACTGGCGGTCTCTGTTGACATTACCGGCAAAAAGGAAAAGATCGTAACCTTCATTGGCGTCATCATGATCATCCTGGTCAATATGGTTCAGCTGGGCAATCCTTCGAATAAACTGCTGAACATAACCGATGCGGATGCAAGGGTTCCGGCCGGTCCGCAGAAGGGACTGATCATGGAGAGATTGTACGCCAATAAGGCACGCATTGATTTCGAAGAGCTTCCCGCGATACTTGATAATGCGGACTTTGTCATGATCACCGGAGATGCGGTCACGTACCTTTACACGGATGCGCGGATCGGAAACGGCTCCACGATAATGACCGAAGACTACGGTGAGAGATTCGGTATATACTGGGATGTCTATCCCGAAAAGAAGCCCGATATCATAGCGATAGAGTGCTACGACGGCCTGCTCGATTACAGGGTCGAAAGATCCTGGCTTTATGAATATGCGACAGGTGAGTTTGGCGCGGATGAAGTTATCGACACAACATATTACAGACTTTATATAAGAAATAACTGATCGGAGGAAGAAATGGCAGTAAGGATTTTTTCGGATTCTACATGTGATCTCGGAAAGGAGCTGATCGACAGATATTCGGTGACCATCATCCCTCTCTGCGTTGTAATGGGCGAAAAGAGTTATTACGACGGTGAGGAGATAGGACAGGAAGAGATCTTCAGATGGGCAGAGGAAAACAAAACGACTCCCAAGACCGCGGCGATCACCGCCGAAAGACTCGAGGCGGCCGTAAAGCCGGTACTTGATGCGGGCGATGATGTCATTCTTTTCACCATAGCGTCGGGAATGAGCTCAACATACAATCTTTCGCAGATCTATTCGGAGGATAACGGAAACGGACATATGCACGTCATCGATTCCGCCAATCTTTCGACCGGCATCGGGCTTCTTGTGATAAAGGCTGCGGAGATGGCGGCAGCAGGCGACTCCGCGGAGGAGATAGTCAGGAAGACGGAAGAACTTATCCCTTATGTCAGGTCGAGCTTTGTTATTGATACTCTCACATATCTTGCAAGGGGCGGTAGATGTTCATCCGCAGCGGCGCTTCTTGCCGGAACTTTAAAGCTTCATCCCGAGATAGTCGTTAAGGACGGGGCAATGGGCGCAGAGAAGAAATACAGGGGAACGCTCGCCGGTGCGATTGAAAAATACACCCATGATCTGGAAGAAAACCTCAAAAATGCGGATCCGGACAGAGTGTTCATCACCCATACCATTCAGGAAAAAGACAGGAGAATCGTTGATGAGACCAGGAAATATCTCGAATCCCTGGGTATTTTCAAGGAAATCCTCGAGACCCGTGCGGGAGGTGTCATATCATCCCACTGCGGTCCCGGAACGCTCGGAGTTCTCTTCATCGAGAAGGCCTGATCCCGGAAAAACGCCAAAAATCGTCATTTTTCAAGCAAAATGCCCGTAAACAGGGCGTTGTATACAGGGATATTTGTATAATTTTTCATTGACAGTAGGCGTTCTTTCCAATTAAAATGCTTTCAAGGCCAAAGGGGGTCACATTAACCTTTGGGCTGTTTTGTTATATGTAATGTAACAGGAGGAAATATTATGAAAAAGAAACTGCTTTCACTTATTATGGTCGGAGCAATGGTTCTTTCCATGACTGCTTGCGGCCAGGGCGGCAATACCGGATCCGGTAATACCGGAAGCGGCGCATCAGGAAACGGAGCTCTTACCGGAACTCTTAAGCTCGGAGTCATCGGACCCCTTACCGGCGGAGCTGCAATCTACGGAAATGCCGTAGCTAACGGAGCCAAGATCGCTGTTGACGAGATCAACGCAGAGGGAACCGGATTCACCATCGAGCTTCAGGCACAGGACGACGAGCACGATGCAGAGAAATCCGTAAATGCTTATCACCAGCTTCAGGACTGGGGCGTACAGGCTATCGCAGGTACCGTTACCACCACTCCCTGTATCGCTGTTTCCGCAGAAGCTAATTCCGACAGAGTATTCATGCTCACTCCTTCAGCTTCAGCTGTAGCCGTAACCGAAGGAAAGGACAATGTATTCCAGCTCTGCTTCGCAGATCCCAACCAGGGTTCAGCTTCCGCTCAGTACATTTTCGACAACAAGCTTGCTACCAAGGTTGCAATCATCTACAACAACGCAGATGCTTACTCAACCGGTATCTACCAGACCTTCAAGGCAAAGGCAGCAGAGCTCGGACTTGAAGTTGTTTCCGAGACCACCTTTACCGATGACACCACCGACTTCTCGGTTCAGGTCGGCGATGCTCAGTCAAACGGTGCAGACCTTGTATTCCTTCCCATCTATTACACCCCCGCTTCACTCATTCTCCAGCAGGCAGCTTCCGCAGGATATGAGCCCAAGTTCTTCGGTGTTGACGGTATGGACGGAATTCTTACCATCGAGGGATTCGATACTTCCCTTGCTGAGGGCGTAATGCTTCTCACTCCCTTCTCTGCAGACGCTACCGATGATCTCACCAAGAACTTTGTTGCAAAGTACAACGAGAGCTACGGCGAGGTTCCTTCACAGTTCGCTGCAGACGGATATGACTGTGCTTATGCAATCAAGGCAGCTCTTGAGTTCTACGCAGCAAAGAACGGCGGACTTGATGTTACCGATATGAGCTCCGCAGACCTTTGCGAGATCCTCATCTCCGTATTCACAGATCCCGACTTCTCCGCTGACGGTGTAACCGGTCTCGGAATGGTATGGGACACCAACGGACAGGTCAACAAGCAGCCCAAGGCTGTTGTTATCAAGGACGGCGTTTACGTAGGAATGTAATTTAGCGTAGAAATCTGTTCGTAAATTTATTATAATAACGCAATGGGGCGCTTTAGTGCAGCTTGTCGGTTTTACGGCAAGCTGTCACCCGGGCGCCTAATGCATTTTAAGGAGAGTACATATGCTGGCACATCTGATCAACGGAATAAGCCTGGGAAGTATATATGCGATAATCGCTCTCGGGTATACGATGGTATACGGAATAGCGAAAATGCTGAACTTTGCGCATGGCGATGTCATCATGGTCGGCGGATATGTATCCTTCTGCTCAATGATGTATCTCGGTTTTCCCGCACCGCTTGCGGTTCTTCTTGCAATGATCGTGTGCACCACACTGGGAATCACGATCGAGCGTCTGGCATATAAGCCTCTTCGTTCGGCCACTTCACTGGCGGTTCTGATCACCGCCATCGGAATGTCATATTTTCTCCAGAATGCGGCTCTTATCATCTGGGGAGCAAATCCCAAGGCATTCCCCAATATGTTCAAGGATATCGAGGCGATAGAATTTGCCGGAGCGAGGATCTCGCCCGTCGCACTCGTCGCCATCGTCGCAAATGTGATCATCATGGTTGCACTTACTCTTTTCACTTCCCGTACCAAGGTCGGAAAGGCAATGAGAGCCGTTTCCGAGGATAAGGGTGCCGCAACACTGATGGGAATCAATGTTAACTTCACCATTTCACTTACATTCGCAATCGGTTCGGGTCTTGCGGCTATCGCCGGAGTACTTCTCTGCACCGCATATCCGACACTTATGCCTACCACCGGTTCAATGCCCGGCATCAAGGCATTCACCGCTGCCGTCTTCGGAGGAATCGGTTCCATCCCCGGAGCAATGATCGGAGGAATATTACTCGGAGTAATAGAAATATTCGCGAGAGCATATATATCATCGGAGCTTGCGGACGCGATCGTGTTCGGAGTTCTGATCGTGGTACTTATCTTCAGACCTACGGGCCTGCTTGGCAAACAGATTCACGAGAAAGTATAAGGAGGCAGAAAAATGTTCAGTTTTAAAAAAGCCTCCGGGCTTTCCAAAAAAGCATTCATTAATTACGCGATAGTCATTGTATTTTATCTGGTTTTCCAGATACTCGTATCAACGGGAAACATCACCAGTGCACTTAAGGGTCAGCTGATTCCCATCACATGCTACATGATCATGGCCGTATCCCTTAACCTGGTGGTAGGTATCTCCGGTGAGCTTTCACTCGGACATGCGGGCTTTATGTCGGTCGGTGCATTCACTGCGGTCATCATAAGCTCCGCCATGGGAAATGCTTCAAATCCCGCAAAGCTTTTCGTCAGTATTCTTGTCGGAGCGATCCTTGCAGGTATTGCGGGCTTCCTCATCGGCATTCCCGTTCTCAGACTCAACGGCGACTATCTTGCCATCGTCACACTCGCATTCGGTGAGATAATCAAGAACATCCTGAACTGTCTCTATGTCGGAATCGACGAAAAGGGACTTCATTTTGCATTCAACAATCCCGATGCACTCGGAATGGATCCCCTCGGCAAGGTCATCATCAACGGCCCCATGGGTGCTGTAGGCATCAGCAAGATCGCAACCTTCAGCGGAGCGGTCATCCTTCTCCTCATCGTTCTCATCATCATCCAGAATCTTGTCAATTCAAGGACCGGACGCGCGATCATGGCGATCAGGGACAACAGGATCGCAGCCGAGAGCATGGGTATATCTCCCATGAAGTACAAGATGCTCGCATTCACGATCTCCGCTGCGATGGCAGGATCGGCAGGTGCGGTATATGCGCTCAACTACTCGACGCTTGTTCCCAAGAAATTTGATTTCAATACATCGATACTTGTGCTCGTATTCGTGGTACTCGGCGGAATCGGCAACATGACCGGCTCGCTCATAGCAGCGGGAATCCTGGTCGTCCTTCCCGAGCTCCTCAGAAAATTCAGCGATTACCGTATGCTCGTATATGCGATCGTACTTATCCTCGTTATGCTCGTTACCAATAACGAGAAGCTTAAAGGCAGGATGGATATCTTTGCCAAGAAAGTCCGAATGAAGATCTCGAAGGGAGGAAAGAAAAAATGAGCAAATCTCCCGAAGTAAAACTCGTTAATGTACCCAGTCCCAACTTTGTACCCGAGAAGGATCTCGGAAAGCCCCTCGTTCTCGAGGCAGCGCATCTCGGTATTGATTTCGGCGGACTTGTAGCCGTCGATGAATTCAATATCGGAATCGGAGCAACGGAGATCTGCGGACTGATCGGTCCCAACGGTGCCGGCAAGACCACCATCTTCAATCTCCTTACCAAGGTTTACGAGCCCACAAGAGGAACCATCATGCTGGGCGGTAAGGATACCCACAACCTGACTCCCGTTCAGGTAAACCAGATGGGCATCGCAAGAACCTTCCAGAATATCCGTCTTTTCGACAAGCTTACCGTCGAAGAAAACGTTAAGATCGGACTTCACAATCATATGGGATACCACACTCTTGCGGGTGTCTTCAGACTTCCCAATTACTGGAGTGAAGAAAAGAAAGCCCATGAAAGAGCGCTGGAGCTTCTCGATATCTTCGGCATGGCTGATCTTGCAAATGTAACCGCGGATTCACTTCCCTACGGTGCACAGAGAAGACTTGAGATCGTAAGAGCACTTGCAACCGGACCCAAGCTCCTTCTTCTCGACGAGCCCGCAGCCGGAATGAACCCTTCCGAGACCGAAGAGCTCATGAACAATATCCGCAAGATCCGTGACGAATTCCAGATCGCGGTACTTCTCATCGAGCATGATATGAATCTTGTCATGGGAATCTGTGAGAGCATCGTGGTCCTCAATTTCGGAAGGATCATCGCAAAGGGAACTCCTTCGCAGATCCAGGGTAATCCGCAGGTCATCGAGGCATATCTCGGAACCCACAGAGGTTAGGCTCAAGAGCATGGCGTAAAGCTGTAGCATTAACGCCGGATCGAATGTCTGATGCATTTGATCGTATGGAGAAAAAATATGAGTACAGTTCTTAAAGTTGAAAATCTGCATGTCTATTACGGCAGCATACATGCCATAAAGGGTGTATCCTTCGAGGTCGGTGAGGGTGAGATCGTAACCCTTATCGGAGCAAACGGAGCCGGAAAGTCCACTACGCTCAACACGGTCGGAGGACTTCTCAAGCCCAGGGAGGGATCCATCGAATTCGAGGGAAGAAGCATTCTCGGCGTTGCACCCCACAAGGTCGTTAACGAAGGAATGGCACTCTGCCCCGAAGGAAGAAGAGTCTTCGCACAGCTTTCCGTAAAGGAAAACCTTGAGATGGGCGCATATACAAGACCTGCTTCCGAGATTCCCGAGACTCTCGAGACGGTTTATGAGCATTTCCCCAGATTAAAGGAGCGCCAGTCGCAGATGGCCGGTACATTATCGGGCGGTGAGCAGCAGATGCTCGCAATGGGAAGGGCTCTTATGAGCAAGCCCAAGCTGATGATGCTCGACGAGCCTTCGATGGGACTTGCCCCCATTCTCGTAGACCAGATCTTCGAGATCATCGAAGCACTCAACAAGGCCGGAACAACGATCCTTCTCGTAGAGCAGAATGCTCAGATGGCACTTTCGATAGCCGACAGGGCTTATGTCCTCGAAACCGGAAGGATAGTCAATACCGGAACAGGTAAGGATCTTCTCAATGACGACTCGGTCAAGAAGGCATACCTCGGAGGCTGAAAACACGGGGGTTTCATATTGTGTATAAGGGGAGCGGTTTGCACCGCTCCTTTTTTGTTGGTATAATATATCAGTTAAAATCTGCTTAAAAACTCTGAAAAGCCGCATTAAGGAGAATAAATATGAAGATCATAAAGAGAGCAAAGGCAATTGTCTGCACCGTTCTTGCAATATTACTTGCCGTAAACTGCATCCCCGCAAAGGGATCCGATAAGGTACATGCCGATAAATACGCGCAGAATGCCATAGCATGGGGCATCGATGTATCCGCATGGCAGGGCAATATCGACTGGAATGCCGTCAAAGCAAGCGGAGTACAGTTTGCGTTTATCAAGTGCGGCGGAACCATTTACGGATATGATGACAAATTCTTCCAGAATATGGCGGGAGCACAGGCAGCAGGCATCAAGACCGGCGTATATATCTATTCCTATGCTTCAAGCGTACAGGACGGGATCATCGAGGCACAGTGGATAATCAATGCCATCGAGCCTTATTCCATCAACATGCCCGTTGTTCTCGACCTTGAGAATTACAGACAGAAGGCTCTCGATCCTCTTACCAATGCCATGATCTGCCAGGTATTCTGCCAGACAGTCGAAGCTGCCGGATATTATCCCATGGTCTATTCCAACAGGAGTATGTTCAGGAGCACGATAGGACCCTTCGGATATGACAGATGGGTAGCACAGTGGTACAACTGCTGCACCGATGACGGAGCCGCATTCTGGCAGGCAACCGACAGCGGATCCATTCCCGGGATCAGGGGACATGTCGATATCGATTATCAGTTTAAGGATCTTTCCGCATATATCGTTCCTTACGGATTTGTTTCAAGGGACGGATATACATATTACTACGAAAATTACAGAAGACAGTCCAACAGGTTTGTAAATGTAAACGGCGGAGTTTATTACGTTGATGCCTTCGGACATCTGATCGCGGGAGCACTTTACCCGATCGGTGATTACATCTACTACTTCGATCCCACCGGACTTATGCAGGTCGGATTCGTCAATCTCGGCGACGGTCTCAGATATTTTGATGCGAACGGACATATGGTCGCAGGATGGCAGAACATCCTCGGAAATATGTATTTCTTTGACATAACCGGACTTATGCAGACCGGATTCATCTCGGACGGAATCTTTACTTACTATCTCGATCCCGCTACAGGAATCATGCAGACCGGAATGTTCAATACTCCGAGCGGAATCTTCTGTGCTGACAATGCAGGACATATTCTTATCGGCATGCAGAACATCGGAGGCAATACCTACTACTTCGATCCCGTGACAGGCGGCGCGATGAAGACAGGCTTCGTATCAGACGGAATCTATACATATTACTTTGATCCCGTCATCGGGGGAGCACTCCAGAGAGGACTCTTTGCAAACGGAAATTCTCTCTACTTTGCGGATGCAAACGGAAGGCTTCAGACCGGACTTGTCACCATGAGCGGTCTTTCATTCTACTTCGATCCTCTTAAGGGCGGAGCACTTCTTGTAAACGGAACCGCAACCGATGCGGCCGGACATGTATATATTGCAGACGCAAACGGACTTGCGATCATGATTCAGTAAGCGGATGCCGGAGGATAAACCGGATAATACCTGATACGGATCCGGTGAGGGGCCGGAACTAAGATCATGGAAAAAAAAAGAAACAAAAAGAGTATAGTAAAGACCGTTATCAGACTGACGGTCATGTCGTTTATTTGTATCATCAGTCTGGGCTGCATGATCTATTGGCTCAGATTTATGTACAGGGATATGGGAGCAACCCACTACCTGCACTACGGATGGGAGCTGGTCTATAACGGCAAGACTTATTCAGGTGTGGATCTGAGGTCATTCTCATTCGGAGAAACCAAAAGGGGTGATGTGGTGGAGCTTACCTGCACCATCCCGGAGGACGTGACGGCGGACAGCAAGCTCATGGTACGTGTCCACTATTATGATGTCAGGGTTTATCTTGACGACGAGCTGATATTTACCGCAGACAGCGACAGATATGAAAAGGGACTCACTCTCGGCAGCGGATTCTACATGGTGGATATCGGGGAGAACACCGCAGGCAGGGAACTGAAACTTGTATTCAGAGCCGGTGAGGACAATGCATTTTCATCACTCGCAAGTCCCGAGATCTGGAAAGCCGATACCTTCTATCAGGATTATGCCGCAGGAAATATCTATTACCTGGCACTGTCATTCTTTTTCATCGTGGTCGGTATGGCCATGATAGTGATGGCACTGGCGCAGGAGGTAAGGAGAACATTCTCATTCGCGGATTCCGTAAGGTTTTCCAGTCTGGCACTTCTTGCAATGGCATTCGGCATCTGGGTATTTACCGGATCCAATCTTACGGAGATATTTACCGATGATCTGATACGGAAGGTGGATGTGAATTATTATGCCTTCTACTTTCTGCCGATCTTCTTTATAGGATTCCACTTTGAGACCGGAAGGTTCAAGGATGAAAAAGGCATAAAGCAGGCCCGCATAAGAAATACCTTCTATGGCATAGCATGGCTCTTCGGAATCGTGTTCGTGACCTATGTCTGTTACATGCATATCGCCTGCAATGTTGGACTGAGGCGCTATCTTCATATAGCTCATATATATGATGTGATCGTGGTGGCGCTGCTTGTATGCGTCAGGGTATACGATCTGATCAAGGGTGCCAACAGGCATGCCATATCCAATTACGCGACTGTCATGACCGGAGTCGCGGCACTTGTGGATCTTATCAGATATAATTATTATTCCCGTTATTCACCCAGAGGAAGCGCGGGATTTACGCTGAGCGTTCTGTACATAGTGATGATAGTCTTTGTTCTGTCTCTGTTCTTCGATTATATGAGTGATACCGTAAGGGGCGCCCGTGAAGAGGAGAGAATGGGGCTTATCTCCAAGCTTGCATACTCGGATGCTCTTACAGGTCTGAACAACAGGCAGGCAACGGAGCAGTATTTCGATACCATAGATGCATCCGGTGAACAGTATGTCGTGGTTCAGTTCGATCTCAACAATCTGAAGGCCGCAAATGATACCTACGGCCACGAAGAAGGCGATAAGTATATTGAACTCTTTGCCGAAACCCTTAAGCATATATTCGAGGGAAGGGGATATATATCCAGAACCGGAGGAGATGAGTTCGTCTACGTCATGCTTCCCAAGGCTGAGGGTGACAGGAAATGGCTGGAAGGAAAGCTGAGGGATCTGAATGCCATACTTTCCAATAAGGATACCGGTCATTCGGGACTTAAGATGAGTACGGCTTACGGAAGCTACGATTCCTTCGACGGAGATGCAAGAACCATCAGGGACGGACTGAGGATCGCAGATGCAAGAATGTACGAAATGAAGAAGAAAATGAAGGAATCCAGATAGAAATATGAAATGATAAAGAAAACCTCTGCCTTAGCGGGCAGAGGTTTTCTTTATCTTATACAGTTCTTCGGCGGCCAGACGCGTCTTTGCCACAACATCCGTTCCTTCGGGCGGGAAGCAGTAGAGCAATCCGTTCCTGTCACCGATCGAGATCATATCACCGATCTCATAGAAGAAGTAATCCGAGTTTACGCTGTAGGAAGCGAGCGGCTTTTGTATAAAGTCGAGCTTTCCGTCGCAGCCTGTAAGGTGGAAGCCTTTGGTCGTATGCTTGAGTCTGCCTTCTCCGACTTCGTACATCGCGCTGTAGTCTACGATCATGTATATGCGTACAGGTATGTCAAGGAGATAAGTTCCTTCTTCGAGTTCCTTTCTGACGCACTGTCTTTCCCACTCAAACCAGTCGGGGATATGGTCGAAAAGCTTCGGTGCGAGGATTTCCTTCGGTTCTTCGCTCTTAAGCTCCATTTTTCCGAGTTCCGTAAGCTCCCAGGTCGCTTTGCATTCCTCACATTTGAGGTTGATGCCGGAGGCCCGCATCTTTCCTTCTTTTCCGCAGACCGGGCATTTGTAGAGAACGCGGGAGAGTCCCTCGGCACGGAAGTCTTCGGTGATCTTCGTTCCTGTTTCATACTGCTCCCTGAAACCGTCGAAGGAGAATGCTTCCATGATACGTTCCTTTACATCGGCTGAGGACATATCCTGCAGCTCTCCGGGCGTGAAGAGCGTGTATTTGTCTGCGGTTATCTTGCATTTTCTGAGGCGCAGTCCGTTGTAGAGAGGATCGTGCAGAAATGCTCCGTGGGTGCGGATCATGATAACGGGCGCCTGAAGTACCTTGACCAGTTTTATGAGCGAGTCGGGAAGGGTGGTTGTGGTTCCGTCGAAGGTATAACCCGCTTCGGGATACATAAGGACCGAAGTGTGCAGGACGTTTAAGGCGTAGGTAATATCATTGATGAGCTTGATGTCCGGTTGGAACTTCCTGGTCGGGATGCAGCCGATCGCTCTCATGATTCCTTCTTTTCCGACAAACGCATCCGTGGTCGTAACGATGTTGTAGGGACCCTCGATGACATGGGATGCGATCTTGAGGTCGGTAAAGCATGAATGGTTCATCAGATAGAGCGCGGGCTGCCCCCGGTGAACCCCTTTCATATCTCCGACGTGAAGCTCGAAATCCGCCTTTTTCAGCTCGGGTCCCGAGAGCAGCTTAATGAGCATACGCATTATGCCCGATGGCTTTTCGGGATCCGCAACCCTTGCGGGCGGCAGGCTTATTACTTCGTCATATGATCTTTTTTCGGTGCGGATCTTCATATATTCCTCCGGTCAGAAGCTTTCTATAAGTCCGGAAAGCCCTTCTTCTTTGAAAATATCCTTATAATATCCTATCTCTCCCTCGATCAGAACATCGATCACTTCCATTCCGAGAAGCTCGACGGGAGCCTTGTCATCGGTGAGGATAAGGCCGGTCCCCTCATATTCGGTAAGGTCGTTTAAAACGAGGCCCATAACGTTTACGAATTTTGAATCCGAGGAGATCAGGGTGTTGAATTCAAGCGACCTGTAAAGGTCTATGTTCATTGACGCGAAAAGCTCTCTGTTGGTCGACCCTTTGACATTGACCGTTGCGACATTGGGGAAAACGGATGCGACGGTATCGGAGAGGTATGTGGTGATGTCGGTTTCGCCGTTTCCGTGCATGTTCATGTTCATGACCATGACGCCGTTATCCTTGAGATGGTCCCTGACCAAAGTAAAGAATTCGACAGAGCTCATCTGAAAGGGGATCGTGATATCCTGGTATGCATCGACCATGATCACGTCGTACTTGCTGTCATCTGCTTCGAGATATGCCCTTCCGTCGTATGTTATGACCTCGATATCCTCGGGAAGCTCAAAGTATTCGTGTGCAAGATCCGTGATCTTGTCATCAATCTCGACTCCCTTGATATTGCAGCCGGGAAAAAGCTTCCTGCACTGGACGGCAAAGGTTCCCGTTCCCATTCCGAGGATCAGGATGTCCTGCCGGTCTGAACCTTTTATGTCCGCCTCCGCAGACGGATCCTCATATCCGCGTGCCATTGCGGGAGCGGCGAGTGCATAGTCATAATACATACCGGTAAAGTCACCGGATTTTACCATCATCGACTGGACTCCGAAGAGAACATTGGTCGAAAGGTATGTGGCATAGTCGGTATCGCTTACCTGAAGATAATTATAGACCGACTCTCCTTCGTATGTAAGGTTGGAAACCCAGAATGCAAAGTGGGAGGTGTGCCCGAAAACGCAAGCTATGATGAAAAGCACGCTTGAAACGATGCAGAGGACGGGCTTTGCTTTCTTTGAAACGAAGAACGCAAGTCCGATAAGGAGCAGGATTCCCGAAAAGATAAGGAAAGTCACGCTCGTTCCGACGCTCGGGATGGTCACGAAGGTGGGAAGGAAGGTTCCCAGGATCGATCCGATGGTGTTGCATGCTCCGAGCTTACCCGCAACGGAACCGCTCTCGCCGATATCGGAAATGGTGAACTTCACAAGGGAAGGAGTCACCGTACCGAGCAGGAAAAGAGGGAATACGAATATGACCATGCAGGCGAAGAATGATGACCAGATCAGGAGCTTTGTCGAAACGGTCACGATCATGATGCCGGTGATGCCGAGGATCACGTATTTTCCGAGAACGGGGATGAATGCGATCCATACGGCAGCGATAAGGATCCTGCGGAAGAGCCTGGCCGGGTCGTTATCCTTGTCCGCCCATTTTCCGCCGGCGACATTTCCGAGGGCCATTGCGATCATAATGGTTCCGATTATTATGGTCCAGACTATCTGGGATGATGAAAAATAAGGAGCCAGGAGCCTTGATGCACCGAGCTCAACGGCCATAACGGCCATTCCCGAGAAAAATTCGGTCAGATAGAGGTAAAACTTGTTCTTGAGAATATCAAATTTCATATAGGTTCTTTCCGTAAATATAAGTATGACAAGCCTTATTATACAGTAAATTTCGATATTGTAGCGCATTTTTAAAAAAGGTATACTTTAATGGATTATGCAGGGCGGTAATAAAAGCGGTAAAACAGATATTTTTGAAGGCGATATGGTGCTGAGCGAGACTATGCGGATGCAGCTTGCCCAGATGTGTATTTATGCGCATATCGAGGGAATTGACCTTGTAGAAATAAAAAGAAAGCTTACCGATGAAGGATTCCTTCCCTGCAGCGACAAAAATGCCTCCAAAAAGGCTCTGGCGGAGATATACAGGCATGTGGCGTGCTCTTTTTGACAATGTATATGTTGAAGAAAGAAGCCTTGAAGATGCCGAGACCGTGCGCATACTTGAGAGGATCGGGTGTGATTCGCCGCATGTTTTGGGGCATTACAAGGATGTCTTCGACAAAAGGAATGAAAAAGGGCAGACAGGCAGGAACCTGATACTCGCCCATAATCCCGGAAAGCACCTTTATGAGGGTGCCCCGGTATGCCAGAGCTTCGGAAACGAGCACTTTTACTATTCGCCCGGAGTCATGAACTGCATATATGACTGCGAATACTGTTTCCTTAAGGGTATGTATCCGGGAGCCGATATCTGTATTTTCACGGATATCACGGAAACCTTTTCCGAAATAGATGAGCTGGTAAAGCGGCATCCGGTATATGTATGCGCTTCTTATAACACCGACCTTACGGCCCTTGAGAGTATCACAGGGTATGTAAGAAGATGGTGCGAAAAGGCTTCGGAGACTCCGGACCTTTCCGTGGAGCTTCGATCCAAATGCGGAAGGACCGATATCTACGAAGATCTTCCGGTAAGCGATCGTGCAATCTTTGCATTTACACTTTCGCCCGATGAGATCGCGGAACGCTTTGAAAAGGGAACCCCCGGTCTTGATGCCAGGATAGGAGCATTAAACGCCGCGATGAATGCGGGATTTCCGGTGAGGATATGCTTCGATCCGATGATATATGTAAGGAACTGGAGAGATATCTATTCTTCCATGATCGGGAGGGTGGCAGCAGGCGTCAGTCTTTCCGGGCTTAAGGATATCAGCATCGGAACCTTCAGGATATCCGACCAGTATCTTAAGAATATGAGAAAAAAATATCCCGATTCAGCCGTCGCTCAGTACCCGTACGTGAATGAGGAAGGATATTATCAATACCCGGACGAGGTGAGACTTGAAATGGAGGAGCTCGTAAAACGTGAGCTTGCCGAAAAGTTTCCGAATGTTCCGGTATTTGATTGGAAATAACAGAAAGGAAGAAAGAATTTGAAAGCACCGTTTTCAGAATATCTGGAAAGCATTGCCCCCGCCGTTAAAAAGGCGGTGGACGATCTGTCAAGGGACCATGATTACGTCAGCGCACTCTGCACGGATTCAAAGGGCCTGGTGATAAGGATCGGAAGCAGATCCAGATCGATATCAAACAAGACTATGACCACCGAAAGAGGAGTGGTCTTCAGAGTCTGCAAGGACAAAAAGTACAGCGAGTATGCGGTGAACACCGCCGACTGGAGCGATACGGATTCGGTCATCGCCGGGATCAGAAAAGAGCTTGAGCTCCAGGATGCACTTCTTAAGTCTTCATCCGTAAGCGTCTATGAGACAGGTGTGCTCGAAGATGAGCCCCTTGAATTCTTCGGACAAAAGGACACCGAGCTCCTTCCGGAGAAGACCGATCTTAAGACGCTTACCGAAAAGCTCATCTCCATCTCCGACAAGGGAATGGGAATGAGCGACAAGATCATCGAGTGCATCGCACGCGCCCAGTCCACACATATAAGCAAGATGTTCATTACCGTGAACAGGGACTTAAGACAGTCATATGTCTACAGTGAGGGCATGGTCGCAGCGGTAGCTTCCTCGGATGGCAAGGTCAAGGAAGACTATAAGACCGTATCGGGAATAAAGGGGCCCGAGCTTTTCGATGAAATGGAAGCTCTGCTTGAGCCTGTGGTAAACGGAGCACTCGAGCTCTTAAACGCAAATCCCATTGAGCCCGGAGAATACGAGATCATCACCTCACCCGAGGTCACGGGACTTATCGCACACGAGGCGTTCGGTCACGGCGTCGAGATGGATATGTTCGTAAAACACAGGGCACTCGGTGCGGATTACATCGGAAAGAGAGTGGCATCCGACAATGTCACGATGCATGAGGGTGCGCTCTGCGCAGAAAACGTAACGAGTTATTTCTTCGATGACGAGGGCGTAATGGCGGGCGATGTCACGGAGATAGAAAACGGGATCTTAAGGTCCGGGATCTGTGACAGTCTTGCGGCACTCAGGCTCGGAGTAAAGCCCACAGGAAACGGAAAGAGAGAGAACTTTGCTCACAAGGTCTACACCAGAATGACCAACACGATGTTCGATTCGGGACCGTACTCGAAGGATGAGATGATCGCATCCGTAAAATACGGATATCTTCTCGAGGGAATGCAGAGCGGAATGGAAGATCCCAAGCACTGGGGAATCCAGTGCATCATCCAGAAAGGACGCGAGATCAGGGACGGAAAGCTGACCGGAAAGGTTGTCGCACCCGTCATCATGACGGGATATGTTCCCGAGCTCCTCGGAAATATCACGATGTGTTCGACCGACCGCATGGTATTCGGAAGCGGAGGCTGCGGCAAGGGACACAAGGAATGGGTCAAGGTTGCCGACGGCGGCCCGTATCTTAAGACGAAAGGGAGGCTCGGATAATGAAGATTGAAC
>JAFWUY010000010.1 GCA_017524035.1 Lachnospiraceae bacterium
ATCACTGTTACCCACGATTCCGATGAAATGTCGGACTCGTCCGTATGTCTTCTTATTGAGGATGGTTTACTTAGAGATTTTAGGGAGGAAAAGTAAAATGCATTTTGATCCAAACACAGGTGAAAAGATCATGGATCCCGGTGATGAGATCCAGAACACCGCTGCTCAGGCTGCAGCACCCGCAGCAGACGCAGCACAGCAGGCAACTGCCCAGACCGCTGATGCCGTAAACCAGGCAGCAGCCCAGGCCGCAGCAGCTCAGGCTGCAGCACAGCAGGCTCAGCAGGGAGCAGCAGGCGCAGCACAGCAGGCACAGCAGGCTTATGCTCAGGCAGCACAGCCTCAGTTCCAGGCGCAGCAGCCCCAGTTCCAGGCAGCACCTCAGGGCGAGAAAGTCAAGAAGGGACTTCCCATCGGAGCAGTCATCGGCATCGCAGCAGCAGTTCTTGTTGTTATCGTAGCCGTAGTTGTTCTTGCAATGAAAAATCTCGGCGGAAAGGTTACCCTCGTCAATACACTGATCAATGCTTATGACGGAGAGTATCTTACCGAGGCATCCAAGGATTTCAAGCTTGATCCCTTCGGAGAGTTCACCTATACCGTAGAGGGTGAAGTTGAGGATGTAGAGTTCAACGTATCTATTGCAAGCAACGGCGGTTCACACACCAGAAGCGCTTATGCAACCGTTACCTACTCCGGATTCACCGCTGATATCAACGCATATATTGATGAGAAGCAGATCAAGGCTACATGCCCCGTTCTCGGAGATTATCTCTTCCTTTATGATTATTCCAATGACAAGAACGACGGATACATTGTCGAGCTTATCGAAGATGCCGGTATCGACGTTGAAGATTTCAATGCCCTTATCGGATTCATGAACGACAACTCCGATCTTGCCAAGAAGTTCTACGAGAAGAATATCGATTTCTTCAAGGACATAGCCAATGACCTTGATTTCAAGAAGACCGGCGCAAAGGAGACCTTCACCGTAAACGGAAAGAGCGTTTCCTGCAAAGAGTATCAGGCAGTAATCACCGAGGATCTCGTAGTAGAGTGGATCGAGGGATATCAGAAGCTCTGGAATGATTTCTATAAAGAGAACTCCGATGACTTCGAGATCATCGAGGACATGATCGGCGAAGATCTTGATCTTGAAGATATGTTCGACGAAATGCTCGATGAGCTGGATGATATGGAAGACCTTACCATCTCTATCTACTCAAAGGGAGCAACCGCTGCATGTATCCGTGTTGCTGACGAAGACAACATGATCGAAGTCCTTTTCCAGGGCGGCGATTATCTTGCACAGAATGTTGAGATCAATTATGACTTCGACGGCGATGACGGTACCCTTCTTACCATCGAGGGTGAGACCAAGGGCGATGTTCAGACCACTACCATCGAGTCCGAAGAGAGTGATTTTGAACTTGAGTATTCTTACAACAGAAAGACCGGCGAGTTCTCAATGAGCTGTGAGATGAACGGAACCGAGATGTACAATCTCGAGGCAACCATCGAGATCGGCAAGAACGAGATCAAGTACACCTATGACACCCTTGAGGTTTATGGCGAGGATATGCCTTTCGATTCTCTGGTCATCACCTTCTCAACCAAGGCAGACATCAAGGAGCCCAAGAAGGGTGAAGAGATCGACCTCGGAAATATGGATGAGGACGAACTTGAGGATCTTGCAATGGATATCATGGAAGAGATCGAGGACAACGACGATCTTATGGATGTCATGGAAGACTTCGAAGATCTTATGTGGTATTTCTATTGATCCGATGAATCCGGCGGATCTTTGATGAAGGTATGAACTATTCTTTACAGTACATAAGAATAGAAATCAAAAGAGCCGCCCGTGCATTCTTAAGCGGACTGGTTACACTTATCATCATATCGGCAATAACTGTAGGCTCTGCGGCAGCGCTCTATACGCTGCTGCAGAGCCTTGGTATTTCCGAGCCTGTTAAGGTTGCGGTTTCCGTGCCCGGTGACGGCTCGATGTCAAAGATGGCGATAAGGCTTCTCGAGGGAATGGATTCCATAAAGGCAGTCTGCGAATTCGAACTTACCGATGAGGCGGATGCAAGGGAAGGCATGATTGACGGAAGATTCGGTGCGGCGATAGTGCTTCCGGAGAATTTCTATGAGGGAGTAAACTATGGGGAAAACCCTCCCGCGCTTATACTCATTCCTTCCGATATCACACCCGGTGTAAAGAATTTCGGGGAACTGCTTGAAACCGCAACATCACTTGTGGATACCGTTGAAGGAGGGATTTATGCGGTTACCGATGCGGGGCTGGTTTACGGCATGAAGGTCTCCAGGACCGATATGGAGAATTACCTGACAAATATCGCCTTCGATACTCTTTTGAAAAGAACCAAGTTCTTCGGGGAGAACTTTGAATCATCACTTGATGTAAGCGGGCTCGTTTCGTATTATGCCGTATGTGCCGGACTTATGATCGTAATGATCACCTGTACCGGTTTCGGATATCTGTATTCAAAAAGAAGCAAGAGCGTGGAGCACTCGCTCAGGAGGATCGGACTCGGTCCCGTGAAGACCGGTTTTGTGAAGCTCCTGGTAGAGATGTGCCAGCTCGTTCTTATTTTCACGATCTATCTTCTTGCACTGAAACTGTTTTCACATATTCTGATCTCCCGTGAGAGCGAGGCGCTGATTCTTTCGGGAGGATCGGTACTTGAAGCCTGTGAGATACTTTCCGGCTTTAAGAATGTCATCTCCGTTCTTTTCTGCATATGCGGTTTTTCGCACTTTATCTACTGTCTTTTCAGGGGCAGAGAGGATTCGGGACTGATACTCCTTATCATATTCATGATCATGCTGGTGCTCGGAGGATGCATTGTTCCTTCCGTCTTTCTGCCGGATACGGCGGTAAGCATCGGAAGATTCATGCCTGCGGCACTTTGGAGGGATGATATTTTTAACGGCGGAATAGTAAGGGAGCTTATAACGGGTGCCGTTTTGTTTGTGGCGGGGGAGGTGCTGTCATGGTTAAATACCTGATCAGACTGTTCCTTATGCTCAAGGCAAGGCTTAAAAGCCC
Source organism: Lachnospiraceae bacterium (assembly GCA_017524035.1). Taxonomy (GTDB): domain Bacteria; phylum Bacillota; class Clostridia; order Lachnospirales; family Lachnospiraceae; genus AC2028. The sequence continues at coordinate 3,077 of JAFWUY010000010.1, forward strand.
TTTCACATATGTGTGGATCCTTCTTATGTGGCTGCTGCTTACGCTTGTGAACGAGTCGCTGATCCCATCGGAACAGCCTTCCGAGGTTCTTATTCTGAATGAAGCCGGCGAATACGGAAGCCGTATCATGAACATACTCGAAAACCGCGAAGATTCCGTTTCCGCATATGTTTATACCGAAACGGACGATGAAGGGTACCTGCGTGACATGGTCAGAAAAGGGCGCGTCGAATGCGGCTTTATCTTCCCGAAGGATATGGAGGAAAGAGTCCGCGAGGGTGACACCCGTGATATGGTGACCATGGTCACTTCGAACTTCTCACTTAAGAGCGCCGCCGTCAGGGAAACGGTCTTTGCGGCGATGTTCAGGATCATCTATGCGGATATGGTCGAGAGTGCCGAAGAGGATATATTCGAAGATCCCTCGGAGGTTAAGGATTATATCAGGGATAAATACGAATACCTTGTCGGGAGCGATGAAGTGTTCGGTCTTGTATATGAGACCGTCGATATTCCGGAAGGCGAAAGCAATGAAATGTTTGCCGACAGATCGGATCCCATAAGGGGAACCGCGGCTGTTCTTCTTTTTATCCTGAGTCTGTATTCGGCAGGGTCCTTCTTCGGTGAGAGCGGAAGATTCTACAGGGCACTGAAAAGGAATGAAAGAATGCTGAGCATGTTCCTGTATGAGCTTTCATCCGTGGCGGTTCCGGCGGTTTCCGCATTTATACTTATAAGATATTTCGACGCAGGCAGCGTTTCTTTTTTCAGGGATCTTTATTGCTTTGTTCTGCTCCTTCTTTTCTGCTGCATATGGAGCGTAGTCTTTATCAGGCTTTTCAGGAGGATCGAAACTTATCTGCCTGCCGTATCGGTACTGCTCTTTGTGAGCTTTGTACTTTGCCCCGTGTATTTCGACCCTGCAAAGTATCTGGCCGTTCTCGGGATCGTGTCGAGAATACTTCCACCGTCGTTTTATCTGTACCTGCTCTGACGGTTTGCACGTATAACCGACGGTTATTTGACATTTTCACAATAAAATAAGAAAATAACTGTGTTTTAACAGCACCAAAAAGAAGGGAGACAAATCAATGAAATGTAAACAGTGCGGAGTAGAGCTGGAAGAAGGAGCTGTCTTTTGCCAGTCCTGCGGTGCAAAGGTAGAGGCACCCGCCGAGGAGGCTCCTAAGGCAGAGGAAAAGCCCGCCGAAGAAGCACCTAAGGCAGAGGAGAAGCCCGCCGAGGAAGCGCCCAAAGCAGAAGACAATTCTCAGGCACAGCCTCAGGCAGATGCGGCCGGAAAGAAGTCCAAGCTTCTTCCCATAATCCTTATTGCGGCAGCTGCTGTGGTAGTCCTGATCCTTGCGATAGTAGGCTTCAAGGCTTTATTTTCCGGCAAGAAGGGCGACACCTCAACTGTAGTTGCATATGTGAGCAAAGACACCCTCTGTGTCATCATGGATGCTACCGCCAAGGATCCCAAGATCCTCGAGGTATGCGATATAGATATCGATGACGATCTGTATGATCTTTATTACGGAGCAAATTACGTTCCCGACTCTCTTGTCAGATGGTCCGATGATGAGAAGACCCTGTATTTCTTCAACGATGTCGACAGTGACGGAACCGCTACATTATGCAAGGTAGCCGTTTCCAAGCTCGGCAAGGATAAGAGCAAGAACGAGGGCAAGGTCGTTGAGATCGATGACAAGGTTAAGCTTGACAGCCTCAGATTCCTTGATGACGGACGCATTGCTTATCTTACCTCAAAGGATAAGCTGATGGTCTACAACGGCAAGGAGTCGGTCGAAGTTGAGAAGGATGTATATTCGATACGTACGGTAAACGGCGGAAAGGGATTTCTCCTTCTTGCCGATGCGACCGATGAAGGAAACTATACTCTGCTCTATGCCGATTCCAAGTTCGAGACCACAGAGATCGACGACGATGTAAGCTACATCAAGTTTGTTACCGACGACAAGGTTTATTACGCCAAGGTTGACAGCGAGACCTGGGAGTATTCTCTTTATGTATCCGGATTTGACGGAAAGGGTGAGGAAGAGATCTGCGATGATTTCGACATCATGGGCACCATGACCGACACCGGATTCTACTACACAGAGAGTATTGAGAGCGAAGAGAATCTTTACGATTACATCATCGATCCTTATGAGAGTGATGACCGTAATGCGGTTGAGCCCGTATCTCCCAATACTTCCGCAGGATTTGTCCTTTCATCCGAGAATGAAGCGTTCGACGAGTACAAGCAGGGAAGGATCAAGAAGAATTATGATGATGCTCTCGATTACATGGAGAGCAACTGCAGCGTTTATACTTATGACGGCGTTGATTACTACTATATCTGGAACAGCGACAACTGGAACGACTACTATTACGACATAAATGCCGACAAGTATTACCGTTATGACAGTGATACTTACTCTGCCGCAAGAGAGGCATATTATGAGGACCTTGACAACTGGTATGCGATCCAGAGCAGGATCTCACTCAGGGAATCCCTCAAGGAATACACCTTCGATCCCGGATATGTTTCACTGAATTATTATCACGACGGAAAGAGTGAGGAGCTTATATCCGAATGTGCCCAGGTCGAGATCGTATATCTTGCAGATAAAGCTCCCATGGCTGTATATTCCCTTCCTTCAGAGGATTCCGTAGAGAAGATCCATATCGATGATATAGGCTATGCCTACGAGGCATACGAACAGATCTTCGGATACGATGCGAACAATAAGTCGGGAGAGCTCTTTGTTGCCGTAGGCAGCGATACCGATATTTCACTTGATGTTGAAGGCCAGATCAACGACACCATTATTTCCGAGGATGACGGCCTCTTTGCCGCTGTCGTTTCCGTCAAGGACAAGAATGACGATTTCGAGAAGCAGATCCTTCTCTATGACATGAAGGGAACGAACTTCACCCTTAACGAGAAATTTGATGACGAAGCTGAGGCACTCTGCGCATTCAAGAACGGCGTTGTCTACTTCATGAAGGGTACCAACAGTGAAGGATCCGAAGCCGACCTTTACGTCTATGACGGCAAGGATAATACCAAGCTCATCAAGAATGTATCCCTTTACAATGACGGAATCGTCTATGACAACGGAAGCATTCTCTGTTTCGATGAATCTGATGCGGTGATCTATGACAAGAACGGTGAACAGATAGTTAAGCTTGGCTACATAGCATCCATTTACAGTGATATCAATCGCATCTCTGACAAGAAGATCGTATTCTACTCTGAAGGAAAGCTTCGTTATTACAACGGAAAAGAGACCATAAAGATTGCCAGCAGCGTTGACAACGTATGGTTCAATTCCTCAACCGGCGGAACTTATCTCAATATCTACTAATATTAAAGTTTTATAAACACGCGGGGCGGTGGGCTTTCCACCGCCCTTTTATGTTGAAAGTTTTACCGCAGCGGATTATAGTTAAAGGGATATTTTTTCTTTTACGCATCCGTTCGGAGGGATTTATGGATAAGGGATATTACGAATTTCTGGTACCGGGCAAAGCCAATACGGCCGCAAAAGCCGGTAAGATAGTTCTCATAATTGTCTGCATTCTCTGCATTGCCGCGGCACTGCTCCTGGGTCTTTCAATCGGCCTCATCCTTGCAGTCATCGCGGGTGTGGGAGCTTATTTCTGCTCGCTTTATACCGACGTTGAATACGAATACCTCTACATCGAAAGAGAGATTTCCGTAGACAAGGTCTTCAACAAGGAAAGAAGAAAGCATGCGGAGACCCTGAGTGTCGACAAGATCCAGGTATTTGCCCCTGAAAAGAGTTCCAAGCTCGACAATTTCGGAAACGGTCAGAATATGAAGCTTACCGATTACAGCTGCCCCGCAACCGATAACGGCCTTAAGAAGTACGTTTGTTATTACGAGGGCGGAAGAAAGATCCTCTTTTCACTCGATGAGGAAATGGTCAAGGCCTTCAAGAACAAACTTCCCAGGGTTTTCAGCGAGTATTGAGCTGTCTGAATGAAATGTGCAAAGGCGGGTCAAAAAAGTCATTTCTTTTGTCGAAATCGTTCCTTGACTTTTGTTTTCCCGGATGATAACATTTTTAAAATTTTTCATTTTTCTATTCATCAATCACGAGCAGATTCGCTGCAGAAAGGAAGATCATGGCACAGATAGTTGAAGACGGCATTACATTTGACGATGTTCTCCTGGTCCCTTCATACTCTCAGGTCATTCCTAATCAGGTTGACCTCCACACCAATCTCACCAAGAAGATCAGACTCAACATTCCTCTTATGAGTGCGGGCATGGATACCGTTACCGAGCACCGTATGGCCATTGCGATGGCACGTCAGGGAGGTATCGGAATCATTCACAAGAATATGTCGATCGAGGCACAGGCCGAAGAGGTCGATAAGGTTAAGCGTTCTGAAAACGGAGTTATAAGCGATCCTTTCTTTCTCAG
>JAFWUY010000143.1 GCA_017524035.1 Lachnospiraceae bacterium
CGTTAACGGTGTGGAGACGGATACCATAACCAATCAGTTCATGGGAGGAGGCTGGGATCAGAACGGAGACGGATTCCAGGGATTTGCCGGTCCCGGTCAAAACGGCGGCTCCGCCCCGGGAGGACCCGGTCACAGCGGCGGTTTCGTTGAAGGCTACGGACCGGGAGAGGGTGGCCTCCCCGGTGAGGGATTCGGACCGGGAGAGAGTGATCAAGCGGGAGAAGGTTTCAGACCGGATGGGGATTTTCAGCCGGAAATGTGAGATAATAAATAAAGTGGGCAGCTTTTCCGCCCTAACGGATTATTGAAAGAGAGATCTCCCGATGAGGATACTTCTTGCCGAAGATGAAAGATCAATGTCCAGGGCATTGGTCGCCATACTTACCAAAAACAACTATTCCGTGGACGCGGTCTATGACGGGCAGGATGCTGCCGACTATCTGATCACAGGTAATTACGATGCTGCGATCCTTGATGTCATGATGCTCACCGCCAAGTCAGAGGTGGATGACAAGGTGGAGGGACTGGATCTTGGTGCCAATGATTATCTGACCAAGCCCTTTGACGGCAGAGAACTCCTCGCCAGACTCAGAGCCATGACCAGGACGGGCTCCTCCTCGGAGGGTAATATCCTGAGATTCGGTAATGTATCTCTGGACAGGGCAGGTTTTGAACTTTCATCGGCATCGGGAAGCGTGAGATTATCTTCCAAGGAATTTCAGATAATGGAGTATCTTATGTCCAATCCCGGAATGCTCATAACAACAGAGAGATTGTTCAATAAGATCTGGGGACTTGATTTTGAAGGAGATCCGGGAATCGTCTGGACAAATCTGTCCTATCTGAGGAAGAAACTAGTGGGGATCGGTTCGAACGTAAGGATCAAGGCAGTGCGCAATGCGGGTTACAGACTAGTCACTGAGGAAGAGAGCGATAAGTGATGATCAAAAAGCTTCGGATCAAATTTGTTATGACGGCTTTTTTATCGGTGCTGGCGGTTCTTGTCATTCTGGTGGGCGGCATCAATATAAGCAACTATATCCATGTTGTGAATGAATCCGATAAGGTCCTCAGGATTCTTTCCGATAACGGAGGAAGATTTCCGGTAAGAGAGCCGGAGGGAAGCGGAAGAGCGGGGGAAGAACCCCCTCCCGGAGCAGGACAGGGTGCAAGGATCGACTCTCCCGAACTTGAATTTGAGACCAGATTCTTTACTGTTACGTATTCTGCCGAAGGTAATATCGTAAAAACCGATACCGACAAGGTTTATTCCGTATCCGAAGAGTCTGCGGTCCGTATGGCGGATGACGTGATGATGTCCGGTAAGGAATCAGGCTTTGTATATGATTACAGGTATCTGGTCTCGGAGACATCTGAAGGCGGAAGGATAGTGATATTTAGTGACAGAGGCGCATCGCTTTCCAATTTCAGAAGCTTCAGAAATACCAGCATGATAATATCGCTTCTGGGACTTCTTATCATAGGAAGCATCATATATCTTATCTCCGGAAAGGCTGTAAGGCCCATCGAAGAGGCTGGTGAAAAGCAGAAGAGATTCATATCGGATGCCGGTCATGAGATCAAGACTCCGCTGGCCATCATAAGGGCAGACGCGGATGTGCTGATGATGGAGACGGGGCAGGA
>JAFWUY010000011.1 GCA_017524035.1 Lachnospiraceae bacterium
CGTTCCCGGAAAGGCTGCAAACGCAGGCGGCGTAGCTACCTCCGCTCTCGAGATGAGCCAGAACTCCGAAAGACTCAGCTGGACCTTCGAAGAGGTTGATGCCAAGCTCAAGAACATCATGATCAACATCTTCCACAATCTTGACGATGCTTCCAAGAAGTACGGTCTTGAGGGTGACTATGTTGCAGGTGCCAACATCGCAGGCTTCCTTAAGGTTGCTGATGCCATGAAGGCTCAGGGAATCGTATAATCCCGAAAATAATAAGACTTATGAATCCCGCGGATTCTTCCGCGGGATTTTTTTGTGTATTTATGTATTGACCCTTCCCCTGGGGCACCCCTTATCGTGACATACATGAAAGGAGCCTTGAAGGAGATATGAAGGAAAAATACGGATTTTTGAGCAACCTGAAATATGTGATATGCGGGATGAAAAAAGACGGCGGACATCTGCCGGAACTTCTTCTGCTGGGCGTGGCGGCCGAGACCGTATCTCTTTTTATTATCCCGGTAACGGTAAAACTGATCATCGATTCACTTACTTCGGGTGCGGGATATGAGAAGACCATGATCCTTATCGGTATCAATTCCATTGTGATGCTCGCGGTATATCTGATCTCGGGATATGTCGGGAACAACACGCCTTACAGGATGAAGCATGCACTGATAAGCTTTAAGCGTGAGCTTACTGAAACGATGACCTCGATGGAATATTCGAATCTCGAAAACCCCAAGGTCCTCGATGAACATGAGAGGATCAGAAATGTCATGAACGTTAAGACGCAGGGCATAGAAGGAATGATGGATTCAACCGTAAAATGCGGCAAACTCATTCTTCAGATAATCATGGCGGGAATTCTTGTTTCCGGTCTGCATCCTTTACTCATAGCAGTGCTTCTGGGGCTTTTGCTTCTTTCTTTTCTGGTGATCGATAAGACCAAGATAAAGGATAAGGAGCTTGTCTGGGATGCGCTCGGTCCGTATTGGAGAAAGCATTTTAATCTCGGGTATCTTACGAATCACTTCAACTCTGCCAAGGAGATAAGGGTTTATGACATGAAGGATTATATCTACGGAAAATACCTTGATATAAACCGTGACATACTCGAAAAGTACAAGCTCTCAAGGAATATCTGGATAAAGAACAGTGCGGTATGTATGCCCCTTGCCCTTCTTCAGGAAGTCAGTCTGTATGCATTTCTCATATATGAGCTTTCAAAAGACAATCTGACGGTAGCGGAATTTACACTTTATGTTGCATCGGTTCACATCTTTACCAAGGCGCTCGGTGATTTCATACAGGAATACACCGAGATCAAAAAGCAGTCTCTTCAGGTTAAGGATTTCAGGGCGTTCATAGATGAGTACAGGATCCCGGATGCACCTGCCGGTGAGCTCTCGCCTGTCTGTGAAAAACCTTCGTTTGAATTCAGCGATGTGACATTTCGCTATGATGGACAGAGTAAAAACGCTCTGGAACATATCTCCTTAAAGATTCCTTACGGACAGCGTCTTGCGATAGTCGGGCTTAACGGTGCGGGTAAGACAACCTTCATCAAATTGCTCGCGGGATTATATAAGCCTGCAGAAGGCAGGATCAGCCTGAACGGAGAAGACACATCAGGTATGATGCGGGAGGACCTGTTCAGATATTTTTCAGCGGTATTCCAGAATGTGGAAGAATATCCGTTTACCGTAGCGGAGAATGTATCGATGAAACGATACGAAGATACCGATGAAAAAAGAGTTCGTGAATGCATTGACAGATGCGGACTTACGGAAAGGATAGGAAATCTTGACGCAGGGCTGAAAACCCAGATGCTTAAGGTCATCGAAAAGGACGGTGTGGATTTTTCGGGCGGAGAAAAACAAAAGCTCGCACTGGCAAGGGCACTGTACAAGGATGCACCGGTCATCATACTTGATGAGCCGACTTCCGCCCTCGATCCTCTGGCGGAGGAAAGACTGTATACGAGCTTTAACGATCTCATAGGGGACAGGACGGGCATTTTTATCTCACACAGATTATCATCGACAGGATTCTGTGACAAGGTTGCGATGTTTGAAGACTCGCATCTTATCGAATACGGATCGCACGAAGAACTGATGGCGAGGAAAGGAAAGTATTACGAACTTTACGAAACCCAGGCACAGTTTTACCGGGAGGAGAAAAAAGATGAAGAATAATGAGAATAAAAGCATCAAGACCCATCCGGTAAGATACTTTGCATCCGCGATGAGAAAATACAAAAAGGGCTTTTATCCCCTGTATGCCATACTCGTGATGATGGCGGTGATACAGCCGTTCATAAACATTTTCGGACCCAGGATGATGATCGATGAGATCATGGGAAACACGGATATTGCCGTGATCATCAGGATCGCGGCGGTGATGGTGCTTGCCGATTTTGTGATAAAGTCAGTCACGGGTATTTTGTATCCGGAACTTGATAAGGTTTACTATCAGGGTCTTAACAGGTTTCTCGAAGCCGGTGTGGGAAAGAAGAGCATGGAACTTAAGTACGAGACGACCGAAAACAAGGAGACACTCGACAGTCTTTCGGATGCCAGGACGGGGATTGATGAATCGTACTCGGGCGGTTCAAAGGGAATGTTCGAATCGTTTGCAGGCATCATATCAGGCATTGCCGTGCTTTCTATAAGTGCGGTCCTCGTACTTAAATACACGTGGATACCTATAGTGATCGTTATTATTAATGTCTGTCTGAATGCATTTTTTGAAAGCAGGCTGAGTGGGATCAAAATGGAGCAGATATCCCTTCTTGCAAAGAATGACCGTGCGTACTTTTATCTGCTCCATAATCTTTCGGATATAAAGTACGGTAAGGATATCAGACTGTTCGGTGCCGGGAAAATGATGCTCGGAAGAGTGGATGAGTTCAATGACAGGCAGTCGGAAATAAGCAGATCCTATGCAAAGAAGTCACAGAAGTACGTGACGGGATCAAAGGTCAATCTGGCAGTCACCGCTGCGCTGACGTATCTCATCCTTGCGATGATGGTCATCGAAAAAAGAATAAGCATCGGTGATTTCACAATGCTCTCAACCGCAGTCACTGCGATCGTGGCTTCGATTAACACGGTTCTTAAGAATATTCTTGAAGTGAGGAAATTCTGCGGTTATACGGACAAATATATCAGATATGTTGAGGGGAACAATTATGATGAGAAAGGTGATAAGATTGCCGATGCTTCAAACGGTATTGTTATCGAGTTTAAGAATGTTTCTTTCAGATATCCCGGTTCTTCCTCTTTTGCTCTTAAGAACATCAATGCGGTCATCGAAAACGGTGAACACCTGTCGGTAGTCGGACTTAACGGTGCCGGAAAGACAACGTTCATTAAACTTCTTTGCCGGCTGTATGAGCCGGCTGAGGGCGAGATACTGTTGAACGGTGTAAATATTTACGAATATGACTACAGCAGCTATATAAAGCTTCTTTCGGTGGTGTTCCAGGATTTTAGTCTTCTTGGTTTTTCGATAAAAGAAAACCTTATCTGCGACAGACCGGATAAAGCTTTGGACAGTGAACTGATGCCGCTCATTGAAAGGGTCGGACTGAAGGATAAGGTCGATTCGCTGCCTATGGGCCTTATGACGCCTGTATTCAGGTATTATGACCAGAGCGGCTTCGAGCCGTCCGGAGGTGAACAGCAGAAGATCGCAATGGCAAGAGCGCTGTACAAGGACGGCCCTGTCCTTATCCTGGATGAACCGACGGCCGCCCTGGACCCGGTCGCCGAAAAAGATATATATGAGCAGTTTGGTTCCATGGTCAGGAATAAGACGGCCATATTCATATCGCACAGACTGGCATCCTGTAAATTCTGTGACAGACTCCTTGTATTTAAGGACGGTGAGATCGTTGAGCGCGGCACCCATGAAAGCCTTCTGGCTCTTCCGGGCGGTCTGTATGCACAGATGTACAGGTCACAGGAGAAGATGTATTGCTGAATAAATATACCAAAAGTACCTATTCATTAAGGGGAACGGTAGGATAAACTGTATACGTAAGGAACCTCAGACCTTACAGAACCCTTCCTACATATGGACCGGCAAGACTGCCAGATTCATATCATTCTTCCCTAAACAGGACGGCGGAACGATTAATTCGTTCCGCCGTTCTTTTGTTCAAAAATTCGGGGTTTTGTGGTAAAATATATTGAATATTTATGTAAGTTAGCAAAGGGTAAGCGGTGGCCGGAAAAGACCTCATAAAAGCATATGTTGACGGATCGTTTAATGTCGAGACAGGAGTCTATTCCTTCGGATGCGTGTTTTTGCCCGAAGACGGCACCGTAAGGGTGCTCTGCGGCAGCGGGAACGACCCCGAGAATGCAAAGCAGAGAAATGTCACGGGCGAGATGCTGGGATCCATGAATGCCGTTCTTTGCGCCATAAAGAGCGGATACCGGGCCATAGAGATCTATTACGACTATCAGGGCATTGAAAGCTGGGTTACCGGTGCGTGGAAGAGCAAGAACGATCTCACCAGGTCCTATTCCATGACGATGAAGGGCTGGATGAGCCACATAGATATCAGGTTTAAGAAGGTGGATGCCCACACGGGCGTCAAATACAATGAACTTGCGGACAAGATGGCTAAGAAGGGTGCCGAAACGGTCGGCATGCCCGAGACACGCCGCATAGAGGATATGGAAGAATGGACTCAGGAAAAATAAGACTCAATAAATTCCTTGCGGAGTCCGGCGTATGCTCAAGGCGTGAAGCGGACAGGATCATCGAAGCCGGAAAGGTCATGATAAACGATCATGTTGCAAGGATCGGAGAGGGTGTATCCGCCGGAGACCGTGTGGAGTATGAGGGAAGAGTACTCAAGGGTAAGAAGGACACTGTTGTCCTTGCATTCTACAAGCCCAAGGGTGTGACCACATCCGAAAAAGACGAACATGCGGACAGGCTCATAACCGACTATATTGATTACCCCGTCAGGGTAACCTATGCGGGCAGACTCGATAAAGATTCGGAGGGACTGATCCTTCTGACCAATGACGGCGACCTCATCGACCATATGATGAGAGGAGCCAATCTCCACGAAAAGGAATACATAGTCACCGTCGATAAGGAAGTTACCGAAGAGACGGCCGAAAAGCTCAGAAAGGGAATCTATATCCCCGAACTGAAAGTAAAGACCAGACCCTGCAAGGTTGTTGTCAGGGACAAGGTCACGATGTCGATAACGCTCACTCAGGGACTGAACCGCCAGATCAGGCGTATGTGCGGGCAGGTGGGACTGAAGGTCAAAAAGCTCAAGAGAGTAAGGGTGATGAATGTGACGCTCGGAGGGCTCAGGCCCGGTCAGTTCAGGGAGCTTGATGTTTCAGAGATCAAAGGTTTATGGCAGACGAAGTAAAGATAAGCAGGATAAAGGAATTAAATGCTGTTCTGAAGAAAGCATCCGAGGATTATTATGCCAAGGATGAATCGCCCCTTTCCGACAGGGAATATGATGCTCTTTATGATGAGCTTGTACGACTTGAAGAAGAGACAGGTGTGATACTTGCGGGAAGTCCCACACAGACAGTAGGCTATGAGGCGGTTGATGAACTTCCGAAAGAAAAGCATCCTTCACCCATGCTCTCGCTCGGCAAGACCAAATCGAGGGAAGAGCTTGCCGAATGGCTCGGTGATCACGAGGGCGTTTTAAGCTGGAAGCTCGACGGACTTACCGTTGTTCTCACATATTCAAACGGTGAATTATCCAAGGCAGTGACCAGGGGAAACGGCGAGATAGGTGAAGTCATCACGCCCAATGCAAGGGTATTCGACAACATCCCCCTTAAGATCTCTTTTGCGGGTGAGCTTGTCGTAAGAGGAGAGGCCGTTATTTCCTACGGTGATTTTGAGAAGATCAACGCCTCGATAGTAAATGATGCGGATAAGTATAAGAATCCCAGAAACCTCTGCAGCGGATCGGTAAGGCAGCTTGATTCGAAGATCACCGCCGGCAGACATGTAAGATTCATTGCCTTTAACCTGGTTTCCGCAGACGGTGCGGATGAAGCCGTACTTGCTTCCGCTTACGGAAGATTATCCTTCCTAGAATCACTCGGCTTTGAAGCCGTCGGGAGAGTGAAGGTCACTGCGGCAACCGTAGTAGGTGCGGTCGGAGAATATGAAAAAAACATCGCAGGATATGACATTCCTTCCGACGGTCTTGTGCTCACATACGAGGATGTAAATTACGGTCTTTCACTCGGAAGGACCGCTAAGTCCCCGAGAAATGCCATTGCGTTCAAGTGGGCTGATGAAACCGCGGAGACAACGCTTAGGGAGATCGAATGGAGTGCCAGCAGAACGGGGCTTATCAATCCCGTTGCCATATTCGATCCGGTTGAACTGGAGGGTACAACCGTAACCAGAGCTTCCGTACATAATGTCAGCATCGTGAAAGAGCTTAAGCTTGGCATCGGTGACCGCATCACCGTATACAAAGCCAACATGATAATTCCACAGATAGCGGAGAATCTGACAAAGAGCGGTAATGTCACCGTTCCTGACAGATGCCCCGTGTGCGGTGCCCCGACGGAGATCAGGGCGCTCAATGAAGCGGAGAGCCTGTATTGCACGAATCCTCAGTGTGCCGCAAAGCAGATCAAGACATTCTCACAGTTTGTAAGCAGGGATGCCCTTAATATCGACGGACTTTCCGAGATGACTCTCGAGAAGCTCATCGATATGGGATTCATTAAAGAGTTCACCGATCTTTTCCATCTGGACAGGTTTAAAGAGAAGATCGTAAATATGGAAGGCTTCGGGGAAAAGTCATATTCGAACCTTATAGAATCTGTTAATACCGCTTCAAGGACGACGCTTCCGAGATTTCTTTTCGGACTCGGCATCCCCGGCATAGGTGTGGCAAACGCCAAGGTTCTTGCCAGGGCATTCGGCTATGATATGGAGAAGATCAGAAAAGCTTCCGCGGAGGAATTGTCCGGGGTTGAGGGAATCGGTGATATCATGGCCGCGGATATAACAAAGTATTTTGCGGATGAGGATAACAACCGCAAAATAGATTCTGTCATTGCCGATCTCGAGTTTGAAGTTCCCGTAAGCACTTCGGCGCAAAATCTGTCGGGACTTACTTTTGTTATCACGGGAAGCCTTGAACAGTTTGAAAACAGAAATGCCCTTAAAGCGGAGATCGAAAACAGGGGCGGCAAGGTTGCCGGAAGCGTATCCGCCAAGACCACTGCACTTATCAATAACGATGCAGCTTCCGCTTCGTCCAAGAATAAAACCGCAAAAAGCCTCGGAGTTACGATCATCACCGAGGATGATTTCATAAATACTTATCTTAAGGAGTGATGTCAGATGCCCATAAAGGTGCAGAGCGAGCTGCCCGCCAGGCAGATACTTGAAACAGAAAACATATTCGTGATGGATGAAAACCGCGCGATGCATCAGGATATAAGACCTCTCAAGGTTCTGATCCTGAACAACATGCCGGTCAAGCAGGATACCGAGCTTCAGCTTCTGAGAGCTCTTTCGAATACCCCGCTGCAGGTTGATGTGACGTTCATGATGACGGAGACCCATGTGTCGAAGAATACATCGGCTTCCCATCTCAACAAGTTCTATGTGACCTTCGATGAGATCAAGGATCAGAACTTCGACGGAATGATCATCACCGGTGCACCGGTGGAGGATATCTCCTTTGAGGAGGTTGATTACTGGGATGAGACCGTCAAGATCCTGGATTGGGCCGATAAGCATGTTACCAGCATCTTCCATATCTGCTGGGGCGCGCAGGCGGGCTTTTACCATTATTACGGAATAGACAAAAGACAGCTTCCCGAGAAACTTTTCGGAGTATTTGAGCACAGGGTCCTTAACCGCAAGATCCCTCTTGTGAGAGGCTTCGATGATGTGTTCCTCGCGCCTCATTCCAGGCATACGGACACTCCTTCCGAGGCACTCAAGGCCTGTCCCGAACTGACGATACTTGCAGAGTCCGACAGAGCGGGAGTGTATCTTGCAATGGCTGAGAACGGACACAAGATATTCGTGACCGGCCACTCCGAATATGACCGCATGACTCTTAAGAACGAATATGAAAGAGATAAGGGGAAGAGAGACGATGTGAAACTTCCCGAGAATTATTTTCCGGGTGACGATCCCGAGGCAAGACCTCTTCTTACCTGGAGGAGCCACTCGAACAATCTCTACAGCAACTGGCTGAATTACTATGTATACCAGGCAACACCTTACGATGTTTCAACTATCGGTTCCGAACGCTGATGTATCTGCAGTCGGGGGGAGATAGTCTGAGATAAAAAGTGAACGGAGGATTTGAGATGAAGAAAAGAAAGTCGCTGAAAAACATCATTTTGGGCAGAGTGCTTATCGCGGTTACGATCATAATCATCATAATTACCGAGTTCAGCATGAACAGACAGTCGGAGCAGATAAGGGATCTGTCCGTATCGCTGCTCACACGTGAATCGGTAACGTATTCACACGAGATCTACAACTGGTGGAGCCTCATAGAGAGCAGAGTGCAGCAGACTGCCGATGTCTGGAAGAGTTCTCCCGATATGTCGTACGATGAAGCACGCAATATGCTCCTTGATCTTACCGCAGCGGATCCCGATTCACAGGATATCTACATTGCTTACGGTAAGGATATGACATTCCTTGACGGTTCGGGATGGATACCCGATGATACCTTTGATTTCACAGACAGACCCTGGTATAAGGGTGCGCTCGCAGCGGGCGGAGAACTTTATGTTTCCGATCCCTATGTGGATGCATCAACCGGAAAGACCTGTCTTGCATGTTCCGTAGAGCTTGAGCCCGGTACTGTCCTGAGCAGCGACATAGTCTTTGACCAGATGGCCGAGAAGATGAGCGCTTTCAGATCGAGCTCTCAGGATGTCAAGATTTATATTATCAACGGTGAGAGCGGGGATATCCTTCTTTCCACCGATGAATCCGTTGTAGGAACCAATCTTTCGGGAACCGCAGATCCCATTCTCGCGGGACTCAACTCCATTTATTCTTCAATGGATACTTCCGTATCATATAACGATGAGAAGGTTCAGACCATCAAGACCGGTGCGGGCAAGATGATGTATGCCGCTACCGCTGTAGAAGGAACTTCATGGGTTGTTGTAAGTGCGACTCCCGACAGTTTCGTTATGGACAGGACCATAGCATCACTCAATATCAGCCTTGTTATTACACTTGTCCTTCTTGCGGCACTTGCCGCATTCCTGTTCTTCACGATCAGAAAGCACCTTGATCCCGTTTCATCCGTTACAGGCAAGATCGGCGATCTTACCGGCGGTGACTTTACCACCAAGATAGATCCCGAAGGAAATAACGAGATCACAACTCTCAGCGAGCAGCTGAACGGTTATATCGACCGTATGAGGGAAATGCTCCTTCACCTTACCGATATCTCGGATGATATGTCCCAGAGTGCGGAACAGTGTAAGAACATTTCCGACGGACTTGCCGATTCCAATTCTTCACAGAACGGTTCCATCGAAAAACTCAATGATTATCTCACAGATCTTAACCAGTCCATCGAGGATGTCGCAAATGCGGCTACCGAACTTGCGGGTGTATCCTCAGGACTTGCAACTGGTTCCGATGAAGTAAGACAGCTCTGCTCTGAAGCTGTCAGATCTTCCGAAGACGGCCGAAGCGAGATGAAGGTAATGACCGAGAGCGTTACCGTGCTCAATCACACCATCGGACAGCTTGCCGAGATCATCAGAATGACCGCAGCTACAGTGGACGAGATCAAGGGAATAACCGATACGATCGGAGATATCTCCTCACAGACCAACCTTCTTTCCCTCAATGCATCCATAGAGGCTGCAAGAGCAGGAGAGATGGGAAGAGGCTTCGCGGTTGTCGCAGGCGAAGTCGGAGCACTCGCAAATCAGTCATCGCAGGCTGCATCACATATCAGCACACTTGTTGAGACTATTACCGGAAACATCGTCGACATCAACAAGAAGGCGGACGACTGCCTCAAGGATATGGAAAAGTGCCTTGCCGGTGTTGACCGTTCCAATGAGTCATTTGATGTCATCTTTGAAAGCATTTCAAAGGCTACCGATGCGATCACCGACATAGCCGAGGGTATCAGCAGGATCAATGATGTTGCTACCGGCAATGCCGCAGCTACCGAGGAACAGGCTGCAACGATCAACCAGATCCTCGAGCTTTCCGATTCGATAGTTCATGAGAGCTCCAGAATTTCTCATGAGACCGATAACCTTTCGGATGTATCGGTTAAGCTTACGGGGTATTCTTCAGAGATCGAAGGTGACCTTAAGAACTTTAATCTCAGGTAATACTTTATTCTTAGTCCGATGAGGGTGTGAAGAATGGTGAATCTTGATATTGTTACCGATGTCATCATGCTCCTGGCTGCCATTATTGGTTTGCTCGGCAGCTTGTTCAGATATGTGGAGATTCCGAAAAAAGGATGGCTTCTTGCATCCATGTTTTTCCTTTCGGAGCTTCTCAGTGATTATTATTGGACCACCTACACGATAGTTATGCACGAGGAACCGGACGTGTCCGCGTTCCTCGGATACTTCGGCTGGAACATCGGATATGCGATAATTGTTCTGTCCGTTCTTCATATGCGCAGTGAGGGCTCAAAGAAGTATTTCAATCCTCTGATGCTCATTCCGATCCCGCTTAACCTGTTTCAGTTCTTCATCTATATCCGGTTCGGCGGATTGTTCAACAATATCTGGCAGGTCGGTTTATCAACGATCACCGTCATCATCTGCCTTCAGTCTGTTCTGTATTATCTGAAGGAAAAGAAAAACGGAGAGCCGATCCCATATTTTCATTGCATCATACTTTTCTATATCTTAACCCAGTACGTGATGTGGACCGCATCATGCTATGACTGGTACTCCGATTTCACGAATCCCTATTACTACAGCTGCGTTGTCGGTTATATCACCGAGGTCTTCTTTGCATGGGCAATAAACAAGACCTATAAATCACGCGGACTGGAACATGCGGAAAATACCGCGCGCGATACGAGATTCCAGGCCAGGCTCGAGGTTATCATCTCGGGACTTCTTCTGGCGGCGTGCGTTGGCGGATATCTCGTTGCCGATTGGATGAAGAAGACCATTCCGCAGGGAACGGACAACTCGGCTGTTCTGAATATGATAGCCGTTATTCTCTTTATGTTCTCCATATTCCTCTGCCTGATCATTCTTGCACTGATCTATATCGCAGCGCAGAGATACAAGTATAAGAGAGCGAGCGGTGATTCGGGTATCAGGATAAAGAGAGGAAGGATCAATCTTTTTGTGACGATAATCGTCACCCTCGGACTGATGGTATTTACCGTTATTTTCAATTCGAGATTATTCTACAGTGTTTCACTCAGCGGTATATATACATCCGGTGAGGACAAGGCTGCGAATATCTCATCGGAGCTCGATAATTATCTGGCGATCGCACAGTCGTCGCTTAATGTCACCGCAGATACGATCGATCTGATGCTTGAGACCGGTGAGAGCGAGGAAAAGATAAATAATTATCTGGTAAGTCAGACCAACAGGCTCAAATCCAGATTTGATGATAATTTCACCGGTGTTTACGGATATTTACGCGGTGAGTTCCTTGACGGATCCGGATGGATCCCTCCCGAGGGTTATGATGCAAGGGACAGGGACTGGTACACCGCGATAAAAGAAGCCGGCGGAAAGACCATAATCGTTTCCCCTTATGTCGATGCACATACCGGAGACATCGTTATTACGATCGGAAGACTCCTGCGTTCGGCGGGAGGATATGATGATAACATTGTCTGTCTCGATGTAACCATCGGACACGTTCAGGATATAACCGAGGAAGCGGATATCGCGGGCAACGGCTATGCAATGATAGTAAACAGTGACGGACTTATTGTCACTCATAAGGACAGAAGCTTTGTCGGAACCAATATCCGTGACAATTACGGAGAGGTACTTCTTGATACCATCGTCAAAGCCGGAAAAAGCGTCACGAAAGCCGATGTAATGGGTGAGAAATGTACTCTTTTCACAAGTACCGTAATGGACCAGTGGCATGTAGTCATCGTGGTAAGGAATGCGGATCTGTTTGCGGATGCATATTCACAGCTAACGGTTAATGTTCTTGTATCCCTGACGATCTTTGTGCTCGTAACCATATTCTATTTCATCGGATACAAGAACGAGCAGGCCTACGGCAAGAAGGTCGAGGAGATGAAGTCCGCAAGACAGAAGCAGCAGTATGAGGCTGATGTGCTCAGACTTGAGAAAGCCTCCGCGGACGAAGCGAATAAAGCCAAGAGTAATTTCCTTGCGGATATGTCGCATGAGATCAGGACACCGATCAATGCGATACTCGGTATGAACGAGATGATCCTCAGGGAGACCGGGGAAGACAGCATAAGGGAATATTCCGGCAATATCAGGAATTCAGGAAAGAATCTCCTTCAGCTCGTAAACAGCATACTTGATTTCTCCAAGATAGAAGACGGCAAGATGGAGATTGTTCCCGTGCGTTACAGTCTTAGCACGCTGGTCACATATCTTGTTAATTCCGTTCAGGAAAGGGCAGAAGAAAAGAAGCTTAAGTTCAAGGTCTGCATCGATCCGGATCTTCCTTCGGAATATTTCGGTGATGATGCACGTATCAACCAGGTCATCCTTAACCTTCTGACCAATGCGGTCAAGTATACGGACGAAGGAAGCGTAACCCTTACCGTAAAGGGTAAGGAAGTAAAAGAAGGAAAGGCACTTCTTTATTTCGAAGTTGCGGATACAGGAATAGGCATCAAGGAAAGCGATATGGACAAGCTTTTTGAATCCTTTGAAAGACTTGATGTCATACGCAACAGGACCATTGAAGGAACGGGTCTCGGAATGTCGATCGCAACCAAGCTCCTTGCCCTTATGGACAGTAAGCTTAACGTAAAGAGTACCTACGGTCAGGGATCTGTGTTCTCTTTTGACCTGTGGCAGAAGATTGAAAACCCCGAGCCCATAGGAGAATACAAGATTCATTCCCTCTATGCGGGAAGCGCGGAGCTGTACCATGAATCCTTCCATGCACCCGATGCGAAGATACTTGTTGTCGACGATACCAGGATGAACATCATCGTCGTGGTCAATCTCCTCAAGAAGACCGGCGTGCAGATGGATACCGCATCCGGCGGAGAAGAGGCGGTAAAGCTTGCGGATGAAGAGAAGTACGATCTTATCCTTCTCGACCAGCGCATGCCCGGAATGGACGGAACTCAGACACTTAAGGTCATCCGCGGTCTCGACAGCGGACTCAATAAGGATACGCCCATCATCTGCCTTACTGCCGATGCCATAAGAGGCGCCAAGGAAAGATATATGTCGGAAGGCTTTACCGATTATCTGACAAAGCCTGTTGAGGGAAAGGCTCTCGAGAAGATGCTCGTCACATATCTTCCCGCCGATAAGGTTGAAAAGGAGACAAAACCCGGAGGAGATTTCGCAGCGGACAGGAAAGATTCACCCTCAGATGCGCCGGACGCTGACGCATTCGACAAAATACTGAAGGCTGCTGGCATTGATGTTGAAGCGGGAATAGGATATGCGCAGGGCGATAAAGATTTCTACCGGGATATCCTTAAGGAATACGTTTCGGAACAGCCTGACCACAGCGAGAAGCTTGACGGCTATTTCAAGAAGATGGACTGGGATAATTATTCCGTTATGGTTCATGCCGTGAAGAGTACATCAAGGACCATAGGGGCGGGCGCACTGGCGGATCTTGCCGCAAAGATGGAGATCGCATCGAAGGACAGAAACCTCAGCTTCGTCGAAAACGAACACGCTAATACCCTTGAAATGTATGAGGATATCGCCGAAGCGGTCAAGAGAGCGTTGGGCTCGGATACAGAGGATCCGGGCAGTCCGGATGACGATGACGAGATAATGGAATTCGGACCTAAGGAATAAATACTTCATTTAAGGTAAAACAGGGGACGGTTTACGCAGTTTCATTGAATCACCGAAACAGCGTAAACCGTCCTCATTTTTTATCCTATCTTATGCTTTTATTTTATTATCAGCGAATACTGCGCATTTTCACCCGGGTCTCCTTCGAGGCTTATCAGATTGACGGTGATCTCTTTTCCTTCTTCGATATGAACGGTGGAAGTGTATATCTCCATGCTTGATACATCCATATTTCCGCCGCAGATAAGTTCTTCGTTCTCATCGGTCACCTCAACTCTGAAGTTTCCGCCGGAGCCTGTCACAACGAGTGCTATGCTGTAGTCCTTTTCTTCCTGAATGCCGATGCTTCCGAAAGATCTCACTTCGCCCTCCGCCATATTCAGAGGACCGTTAGAAGTAAAGACCGCATTACCGGCGCCTGCAACCATGAGTACGATTCCTACGATCAGCATTGCGGCTGAGATGATGCCCGCGATTGCAAAATGTTTTTTCTTATGTGTTTCGGGAATGAGTATCTTCATACCTGCTACGAAGACCAGGGGGGCGAAGAACAGTGCCGCGGTATATAATCCGAGTGCAGAGGCATCCACGCTTATGTTGGTATTTACAGTCGGATTGTTTTTATAAGTGAAGTATGAAACCATTACGGAGAAAGAGTTGAGCATACTGTGCATGATCATTGTCAGAAGAATGTTGTTTTTCTTGATGACAATATATGCAAAGACCGCTCCGAGCATAAATGTAAAGGGTCCTCTGAGGATGGACACGTGGTTGAGTGAGAAGAAGAGGCCGACACATACCACTGCGATCCATTCATTCTCTAGTCCTCTGAATGTGGAAAGAAGAGCTCCTCTGTGAAGTGTTTCCTCACAGATTCCGGGAAGAACCGCCACGATGAGGAGAAGCGGGATCAGTCCCAGACCTTTTTCGTATAGAAAGCTTCCGAGATCGCTTGCTTCCGATGCGGAGGAAGGAAAAATGAATGCGATTACAAAGACCGAAAGTATCGACATCAGATAGGTGCCGATCAGGAGCACCACGCATCCCGCAAAGTCCCTTAATGTGATCTTTTTGATCGGCAGAACTTCACTTATCTTTACTTTTCTTATAAGACAGAAAACGATCGCTATTCCGGCTATCAAAAGTTCCGTCAGTACGAGGCCGACGATTCCCCAGTTCTGCTGCATCCATACACATACTGTAAGAAATATGGCCATTGTGACACCAAACAGTGCAAATCCCATCCAGGGACGAAGTCTTTCCTGATTTGTTAATTTCTGCATTTTTTATCTCCTTATTCGTGTATCTCGCGTTCGGTTTTGTATTCTTTTATCCTGTAAATATGATTTAATATGTTTTTGATCAGGACCACTGCAAGTACAAGATTCAGCGCACATGCAAGGCTTATATAGGAGGGGTAACCTCTTGCACAGTTTGTTATGAAGATGGTCATGTTAAGTACCCATGCGAGAAGGTTACTATTGTCGCAAAGAGAAGATAGCTGACAAGCGTCCTTTCGTATTCGATTTTGGAATCGAGATCCGAATAGATATCGAAATCCTCCACACTGCTGTCATATCTCAGGTATATTACCGTGTGTCCGGGATAGGAGACATGGCCCGTATTATGAACGTCCATTTCCTCCATGAATTTCAGGAATTCCCGGATCTTCTCTGAAGTAAAGCTTCCCTTAAAAAACAGGGCCTTGTATTTGTATTTTCCATCCTCGATATCTTCGAATTCGTAGGTGACCCTTCCTGCGCTCACAAGTCCGTATCCGTGCTCAGCCATCTCATTGATCCAGGCCTCTTCCTTGGGGAGCTGCCATAACCAGAAAAGTTTATGAAATGTTGTACGCATATCAGCTATCCTCCAAAAGTTTCCTGCCGTTTTCCACCAGTTCCGAAAGCCTGTCTATTTCCTCGGCGAGAATTGCTCTTCCGGCTGTTGTGATCACATATTCCTTTTTACGTGATTCCGGGTTTTCCGGAAGGGCATCGATCCATCCCTTGTCCGTAAGGGTGTTAAGAGCTCCGTAAAGTGTACCCGGTGCGAGTCTGACCCTGCCTTTTGACAATTCGGCAACATTCTGTATGATCCCGTAACCGTGAAGCGGTTTCAGCAATGAGAGCATTATGTAGAATACTGCTTCCGTAAGTGCCTGTTGCGGCATCTTCATCCCTCCCTTTTTATCTGAGCGATCTTTTTGTATTAGTATCGATACACGATATAACGGCTCCCGATATATCGTAACCCGAGTATATCGTACAACGATATAGTTGTCAACCTTGATTTTGCACATAATTATATTTTTGATAAAATACGGAAGAGTGGAGATTTCTATGGAACTGTCAAAGGGATTAATCTTCACAAACGAAAAATGTGTGGGATGCAATAAATGCATAAATGTCTGCAGTGCCATGGGAGCATGACTTTACCTGCGGAATATCACAGCCCTGTCCCGCGGTGGTCACCTATATAGAAAAATACCTTCCGGGGCTTATTTCGAATCTTTTCCCGGTTCAGAGCCCTCTTATGTGTGCGGCACCATACTTACGTATATTCCAGTCGATGTCATCAAGCTTGATAAATCACTGGTCGACAATTATCTTGTTGAAGGCAAGGATTCCTTCATAGGCAATGTCATCAGGCTTGTGCATGATCTGAATAAGGAGATGACGGTAGAGGGTGTCGAGGAAAACTGGCAGTATGTGCGCCTTAAGGAATTCGGTGCAGACACCATACAGGGATTCTATTTCAGTAAGCCTTTGTCTGCCGATGAGGCGATAGTTTTCAAGCCGGCATTTGATATCTGACGCTTGGTCGGAAATGCCGAAAAGGGCCGGATACGGACCGCAATAATATTGACATCCGGGGGGTGGATGTATGCAAGTATTGGTCTCTGTGATCATACCTGTTTTTAACAATATTAAAACTTTAAAAAGATGTGTTGATTCCGTTATATCGCAAACATACAAAGATCTGGAGATCATTCTTGTCGATAACGGATCGACCGATTCGTCCGAAGCATTATGTGAAAAATACCTGAAGGCGGATGACAGAGTCATTCTGCTGCATGAAAAAAACGAAGGTGTTTCTTCCGCCAGAAATCAGGGAATAAAGATCGCCGGAGGCGAATATATCACATTTATTGATGCGGATGATCATATCCTGCCCGAATACATAGAAAAACTCGTTGCTGCGTTCGAAGGGGATGATTGCATTCTTTCCGCGTGCAATTCATACGATGTCGACGGAGACAATTTTAAAGAACGTATTTTTTCGAAAAAAGGGAAATGTCCGGTAAAGCCGTTTCTCTACGATCTCTTTTACTGCAAGGCGGAGAGCGGAACCTGCTGGGGAAAATTGTACAGGACCGCCGATATAAACAATCTGTTCCGCAGATACAATTATTGCGAGGATGCATTTTTTAATTTTGATTATCTGTCCGATAAGAAAGGATATGTATCCATCGTTCCCGACCGCATGTACTATTACGTGAGACGTGATAACAGTATCACCGGAATCAAGAAAACATCGGATCTTACGGATGTGATAAAAGTGTGTGCGGGAATACGTGATATATGCCATGAAAAGTATCCGGAATTTGCGGAGGCATCAAATATTTATCTGCTGAACAACGCATTTTTCGTTTATCTGAATTCCCGGAATAACAAAGGCAGCGACGGTGATCACCTGAGAGAAGTGACTTTAAAGGTCATCAGAAAATATCGCGGAAAGGCATTACTTGACCGCAGGGCTACATTCAAAACAAAGGCGGCCTGTCTGATATCGTTTATTTCATTAAGGCTGCTGTCGTATCTGTACGGCAAAGTCGGATGAACACAGGATACCGGTGGAATGATAATGGACAAGATTCTTATATCCGTGGTGACCGTATGCCTGAATGCGGAAAAGGATATTGAATGCACGATAAATTCCATATTGGAGCAGGACCTTGCAGGCTTTGAGTATCTGATCAAAGACGGCGGGTCCGGAGATATGACGGTCCGTATTGCCGAAGGCTATATGGATCGTTTTAATGCAAAGGGGATTTCTTTCCGAGTTATTTCCGGGAAGGATGATGGGCTTTATGATGCGATGAATAAGGCGACGGCAGCCTCTTCGGGAGAATGGATCATGTTCATCAATGCCGGTGACGCGCTGTTCGATGAAAGTGTTCTTTCCCGGATCTCCTCGGAGATCACGGATGATGCCGATGTGATCTACGGCAATGCGGTTTTGGCTGATGACGGTCACTACAAACTTCTGAGAGCAGGAAACACCGGCCTGTTTAAAAACTGCAATCCGATATGTCATCAGGCTTCGATCACGAGAAGGGATGTTGTCGGAAAACTCGGATTCGATACGGGATATGAAATAGCTGCGGATTTTGATCTGTTCCTGAGGATCTTTTTATCCGGTGAAAAGAGATTTAAGAAAACAGGCGATGCCCTGTGCATATATCCTTTGAACGGAGTAAGCAGCAATTCGGTTTTGAAAAGAGAGAGGGAGTTTGACATATCCCGCAGGAGAAACGGGCTAAAAAGAGTATGTCTGCCCAAAATGCAGATCTTAAAGATCGTCTGTACGGACATTATCAGAAAGCTTGCCGTAAAATTACTCGGAGCGGGTTTTTATTCCGGAAAGCGCGGATGGTATCCCGATAAGAATGAAGCGGTAAGGGCCGGAGAATGCGATGTGTGAAATAAGCATCATCATCCCCATATATAATATGAAAACTTATATAGAAGATACCGCGCGCTCTGTTCTTGATCAGACATTCGAAGATCTGGAACTTCTGCTTATCGATGACGGTTCCTCGGACGGATCGGATCTTATATGTGACGGTCTGGCTTCTTCGGATGCAAGAGTGAAGGTGTTCCACACCGAAAACCGTGGTGTGAGCGCGGCAAGAAATCTCGGACTTAAGAATGCTTCCGGCAGGTATATCGGTTTTATCGATGCGGATGATCATGTTGACAGAACGTATCTGGAAAAGCTGCATGCCGCCATTGAAACCGGAGACGCCGGCATGGCGGTAAGCGGATATTATGAGATCAGGAACGGAAAAAAGAGTGTTCACACATATCCGGATACAGGATCCGGCGACAAGCTGTATGATCTTGTCAGACAGGACACTCTTTGCATCCTCTGGAATAAGCTTTTTGTGAGGGATAAGATAAAGCATCTGTTTGAAGAGGGGCTATCGACCTGTGAGGACAGCTTGTTCTGCATAAGGTATTACCTTGACAATGTTCCTGAGACCGTATTTGTAAAAGAACCGCTGTACGGCTATGTTGCCCAAAGTGACGGGCTTTCTTCCACATATCATGAGGGAGCGTTTGCCGGGATCAACAAACTTCTTCTTTTGAACAGGAAACTGTCAAAGATGATAGGTAATGACGAGTTAAGGCAATCGGCATTGCATCATGCATATAAGGTTTATTTCTACGGAGTATATACATATATATTCGGCAATCTCAGCAACGGCAAACTCTGCAGGGAAAAGCTGCCTGTCTTTGATGAGGTTCTTAACGATAAGAGATACCAAAGAATCATAAGATACATCGCATCACCCAAAAGAAATAAAAATGCGGAAAAAAACTCCGCCGAAGAATCGCTGATCATATTCTTTTCTGTTTTTAAGATGAAAAGGGCGATCATTTTGCTTTCAAAGGTAAAGAAATGTTTGGCACCGCTGCGCAACCGCTAGTCAGCATAATCATTCCCGTTTATAACGCAGAGGATTATCTTAATGAATCCATGCGTTCTGTTCTGATGCAGACCTATAAGAATCTCGAGATCATATGCATCGATGACGGATCCGTGGATAACAGCAGGGCGTTATTGGAGAAGCTTGCTTCGGATGATCAGAGGATCAGTGTAATATCCGTCGAAAACAAAGGCGCCGGCAACGCAAGAAATCTGGGAATGGATAAAGCGAAGGGAAAGTATATCCTTTTCTTTGATGCGGATGATGTTCTGCGTAAAGATATGATCCGCACATTGGTAAAGACGGCGGAGAAAAACGATCCCGATATAGTTCTGTTCGGGTACTATAAATTTGCAGACGGGAAAAAGATCCGTACGGATTTTTCCGCAAAGACATTAAAGGTTCCGATGAACAGGATCATCTCCCCGGACACTGTGTCCGACAGGCTGTTTCAGGCGGATCACGGAATGCCGTGGAATAAATTCTATAACGCGGGATTCCTTCGCAGTTCAAAGATCAGATTTCAGGAGCTTAAGAATACAAACGATGAATTCTTTTCCCGTATCACAACCGTCTCGGCCGGCAGGATCTTTTTCCTCGGTAAAGTTTTGATCGGATACAGAGTCGGAAATAAAAAAAGTCTGCGCGGGGATGCCGACAGGAATATTCTCGAATGCACCCGTGCTCTCCTTGCGATACATGATGAGCTCAGAGTCAGGGGATGCCTGGATGAGTATTCTGATACGTTTAAAAAGCTAGTGGGCTATGTGATAATGCTTAAGCTCCGGTCGGCATCGGATCCGGATGCTTTTGCCGAGCTTGCCCGTGAAGTAAGTGATAATACTTTCAGACTCTGTGAAATGGATGAAGATCATCTTGAAGAATGCTACAAAGAAGCATACAGGGCACTGCTTTCAAAGGATTTTACAAAAGCCGGACAGGAACTTGAAAGGTTGATGTAAAGCGATACGTCGGAGTTGACATTTATGAAGGTCGGAATCCTTACATATCACAGATCAATAAATTACGGGGCTTATCTGCAGGCGCTATGCCTGCAGAAAGAACTGTCGCGCAGAACCGGATATGATGTCGAGATAATCGATTTTGATATGGCATCGGCGGCCGGATACTATAAAAGCAAGCTCAAAGAATCGGGACTGAGAAGAAAGATATATAACATCAGAAGATACATGATGTTTACGGGAATGCGTAAGTACCTTCCGCTTTCCGAAGACTCGCTTGTTACCGATGATATCGATGAGTTCAACAGATTCGTAAAGGACAGGTACGATCTGATCGTTGTCGGAAGTGATGAAGTGTGGATGGCCGGAGGATTCAGGCCTTTTCCGAATCCATACTGGCTTCCGGGGACGGAAGGCGTCAGAAAAGTAACCTGTGCCGTATCCGGCAGGAACCGGACAGACGAGCTTGATGCCGAAACGAAAAATGCGATAACAAAATACTTAAGCGATTTTGAATTTGTTACCGTCAGGGATTTTGCCACAGGGCAGTTTACGGATTCTTTTCTCCCCGAAGGGTGTAGGAGCGCCATCATCTGCGATCCGACTCTCGCTTACGATTTTGATTTCGACAGGGAAGAGGGACGCAGGCTGCTGCACAGCAGGTTTCATACGGATCCCCGGAAAAAAGTGATAGCGGTAATGGATTCCACCGGAGAGATCGTCAGGCATTTGGAAGTCCGTAAGGATATTCAGTTTATATCACTGTATTCTTATTATCCCGGACTGAAAAACAACCCTGATGTAAAACCGGAAGAATGGGTGCAGATCATAGCGGCATCGGATGCGGTGGTCACCGCATTTTTCCACGGAATGTGTATTGCGCTTAAAAGCGACACGCCGTTTCTTTTCTGTGAGGAAAGAGACGAAAAAAATGAATTCAGCAAGGGATATGATCTTCTGAAGCGAAACGGTCTGGAAGACCATTATGTGAACCGCACGGATAAAATGCTGAAGGAGAAGATCGAAGAGTTTGTTGATGCTGTGGTATCGGGGCAGACGGAAGCTGATTTTGGTGAGATACGAAAAAACGAGCGGGCTAAGTTTGATATATTCATTGATCATTTAACAAAATGAAGAAAAAGATGATTCAAAATTCACTGGTCAGCTTTATCAGCCAGGTGATCATCATTGTTCTTGCCATGGTGATCCCCAGGATCGTGATCCTGAATTACGGATCCGATACAAACGGACTGACCAATACGGTAACGCAGATATTCATGTATATGGCCATGCTTGAGGCCGGGATCGGACAGGCCGCACAGAATGCCCTGTATAAATATATCGGTAAGGATGACAGGACCGGTATCTCCCGTGTGATGTCTGTCGCAAGGAGATATTACAGAAGGATCTCCCTTGTGTATGCCACGCTGGTTGCCGTTTTGGCATTTGTTCTTCCTTTTACCTTCAGAACCGATGTGCCGGGAACCGTGGTTTCCGTATATGTCATTTTTGGCGGGGCGACTTCGCTGATCGCATTTTATTTCACGTCCCTATGGGTCGTCTTCCTGAACGCGAACGGAAAAAGCTATATAACAAATATGATCGCACTGTTTAACAAAGTGCTTTTATATGTTGTGATCATTCTTTTGTCACTTGGCAGGGTGAATATCGCATTCATACAGATCGGCTGTTTTCTTGTATCGTTGATACCGCTGTTTTTGTACCTCGGATATATGAAGAAAAATTATTCGTGGATCGATTACGGGGCTGCGGATAAAAACGAAAAGCTGCCGGACAGAAATGCCTATGTGATCTCCGAGGTGTCGTGGACCGTCTTTTCTTCGACCGATATGATAGTCCTTTCCGTGCTCGTTTCGACAAAGCTTGCAAGTGTATATGCCACCTATGCTATGGTGTTTACGGCGCTGGAGACTTTGCTGAACGGTGTGTATTACAGTATCAAATATGTACTCGGTCAGACATATCATGACAGAAGAGAAGATTATGAGAAGGTCCATGATGTTTTCAATTCCGTTTTTCTCGGCAGTTCCGTGATCCTTTTGTCCGTGTGCTACCGGCTGATAATACCTTTTGTAATAATGTACACAAGGGGCGTGACGGATACGGAATATATATGGATCTGGCTTCCGCTGGGTTTTTGCCTGGTGAAATTCCTTTCCAGAAGCCGTATGGTTGCGGGAAATCTGACGGGGATTGCGGGATATGCAAAACAGGTAAGCCGGGTTTCGTTTTTGGAAGCGGTCATCAATATTGTCCTTTCCGTGGTTCTTGTCGTTAGATACGGTATTTACGGTGTGCTTTATGCCACGGTGGCAGCGCTGCTGGTCAAGTCGGTATATGTAAATGTTCTTGCCGACAGGAGGATCATGAACAGAAGCTGCCTTCGCACCGTTACCGTTTTCCTGGGAAACTTCGTTATTTTTTTGCTTGCCGTATTTGTTCAGTATATGCATCCGCTGGATGTACAGAACTTTTCGATGTTTTTCCTTTGGGGGATCGGACTTGTCTGCATATATTCGGTCATTGTGTTTTTGATGAATCTTGCGGTGAACAGATCCTTCAGGAGCTATATCGCAGGGCTTGCCGGAAAATACGTCCGCAGATGAATTTGGGAATAGTAGGTTATGATCAATCCTGAGCAGCTGAAAAATGACATATCATTCGGACTTATTGAGATCGGAGAGGGAAGCGAAAAGCTTTCTTCCGATTTCAGGTATGTTTTTGGCGATAAACTGAAGCTCGGTGAGACCGTGGGTGTCGGAAACGGAAAAGAGCGTACGGCGGAAATACCGGAAGGAAAATATGATGCCTATATCTGCTGTGCATACGACCGGGGAGATGCTGTGAAGATTCTTTCCGAATCCGGACTTGAATATAAGAAGGATTATCTTTTCGCGGAAGATCTGTTCAGCCTGCTGGATGACTGGAAGGACAGAAGCATTGCATTTAAGGCTTATACCGGAAAAATCACAGACTGCCTTAAGGCGCTTATATTCGGGTATGCCGCAAAGAACGGAAAAGTATTGCCTGAAGACGCTCACCGGTATGTCCTTACCGAAAGGCATCTGCCCGGGAGCGGCAGTACGGCTGTCCGGAGATTGTTCCATGCGCTGTATCTGATCCCGGCATTGATTGATGCGTTTCCCCAGATATTTGCAAAACGTAACGATTATAAGGATTATGATCATATCTGTTTTCTTTCCGTTTCCGATGCCGTCAGATTCAAATACGATCATCCGGATGATGCTGACAAGGTGATCACTGTTGAGGAGTTAAAAGCTCACACGATGGCTTCCCTGTATATGAGGGCGGTATATTTTGACACAAGACAAAGCAGCTGCTCATGCGATACACCCTTTAATACCCTGTGGATCGGAAAAAGCGGAACGACAAGGATCTGCGACTGCCCGGATTATCTTGATATCAGTCTGGGAAACATCGGTGTAACGGACACATCTGCAGTGTGGAATTCTCCCCTGGCGAAGATCTTCCGTTTATCCGTTATCAATAACACGTATACCTTCTGTTCGAGAAATCTGTGCGGAAAGCTTTCGGCGGATAAAGAACAGACATCTCTGCTCGAACGGAGAAAAGCGGCTGAAAACGTTCATCCGCTTGTTTTGAACATCGCCAATGACTATGCATGCAATCTTCATTGTCCTTCGTGCAGGAAATGTATCCATGCAAAGAACAATGAGAATGAAGAAGCGGAGATCGGCTCGTGCATCGATGCATTGTTCGGATCGGGCTGGCTCGAAGATGCAGACAAGTTATTGGTAGGCGGAGGCGGAGAGGCTTTCCTTTCGCCAAACTATAAAAGAGTGATATACGGGGGAAGCGAAAAGAGGAAGAGCATCATCATCATGACGAACGGTACTCTTTTTACCGAAAGCGAGTGGGAAAAGCTGCAAGGCAGATATGAACACATAGGCTTTATGGTATCCGTCGATGCTGCAACAAAGGAGACCTATGAGAAGGTGAGGTGCGGCGGAAACTTCGATGTGCTGATGAAGAATATGGACTTTCTGTCCGGACTCCGGAGAGAAAACAAGGTTTCCTCAGTCAAGGTGATAATGATAGTTCAGAAGTCCAATTACGAAGAGATACCCGCATTCATCAGATGGGCCAAGAGTAAAGGCTTTGACGGAGTCAACCTTTCTCATATCAGAAACTGGGGAACATACGAGGATCGTGAGTTTTATGAGAATGTCTCCATGTTTGACGAGACGGGCAATATGAAACCCGAACTTGCAAAGGTTCTGGCCGATCCCGTATGTACGGACGAGATCGTGAACATGAGCTGGAAAATGTAAGGCATTTGAGCGAATCGCATATGATTTGTAAACAGGTCCCGATTAGTGTAGAATATCTGTGTTTTGAGTAAAACCGGAACGACGGAACGGTTTATATGTTCCATATAATATTAAGGAGATATATTGTAATGAAGCTCGGAATCGTTATATGAACGCCTGTTTCATGAATCTCCATAAAGAGTCATAAAACTCTATGAAAGCGCATATTTACTGGGTTCGTGGTAATTTGTTCTCGTATGTAACTTGTTATAAATTATTATAATTTATAGAAAAATGGTACTCCCGTGGTACTCGGTATGGTACTCGATATTCGGGAGACCAAGAAAAAATATCAACATTATTTCATTTTGTAACAAGCTATATTGAGACCCAGGTTAGCAAATAGATTACACAGCATCGGATAGTCAAATGTCCGGTGCTGTTTTTTAATGCCATGCTTCTATTAGCCAAAAACGAAAAAATATTGAAAATGGCTAATAGATATAAGATTCCGAATTTAAATGTAAATTATTTCTTATGCGGTTAAGGAAATCATTTAATCTGTCGATATACTAAATAGCGATGGAAGCGTGTTTTTCAATGGATTGAAATTCGTTGAAAAATGAGCTTTTTCTTTTGAGGATCAACATTGTATTACATATATTTGGAGAAGCCTTATGAATATTTGCCTGAATCTAAAAAAGGAAGAGTCTAAAAAGATTACGACAACAAAAGAACTGGCTCAGTATATCTTAGAAAGCGGAAATGATGTAGAAAAGATGTCTGAAGAAGACCGCTCAAGGATGGATGCTCAGATAACTGCCAAGCTTCAGTCTGGAAAAAAGCTTTCGCAGAAGGAAATGGATTATTTAAGAAAAACCAATCCCATCATGTACGCACATGCTTTGAGGGTACAAAGAATGGCAGAAGCTGTAGAAGAACAGTTAAAGCATGCAAAGAGCAAGGAAGAGGCTGAC
>JAFWUY010000001.1 GCA_017524035.1 Lachnospiraceae bacterium
CTACCGTGTAATCCATTGCGCCCGCGGTCTTAAGCGTATTTACAAGTTTCGCTATAGTGGAGGCTTTCTGGCCTATCGCCACATATATGCATTTAACTCCCTTACCCTTCTGATTGATGATCGTATCGAGGGCAATGGAGGTTTTTCCCGTCTGTCTGTCGCCGATGATAGGCTCTCTTTGTCCGCGTCCGATCGGGAACATGGAATCGATGGAAAGTATTCCGGTCTCGAGAGGCGTATCAACGGGCTGTCTTGATGTTATCGAAGGAGCGGGACTTTCGATCGGTCTGTAGCCTTCCGCTTCAAAAGGCCTTCCTCCGTGTATGGGCTCACCGAGCGCATTGAGCACTCTTCCGATCAGTGCATCGCCCACGGGCACGCCGGCTCTCATTCCGGTACGCGCGACCTCGTCCCATACTCTTATTTCACTGTCCTTGCCGAAAAGAATGACACCGCAGTCTTCTTTTCTTATGTCCTGGACCATTCCCTTGATACCGCTTGAAAAGATCAGGATCTCTCCGTATTCGGCACGTTCGAGTCCCTTGACTCTCGCGATTCCGTCACCTGCGGAGGTGACATATCCGGATCTTCTGAAACGTGCGGCAAGTCTGAACTCTTCCGTCGTTGTCCTGAGAATGGAGATTACGTCTTCGTCGGCTCCGACATTCTTTCTGATGTTCTGGAGCTTTTCGTTGAACTGTCCGAGTCTTCCTCTGGTGCTCCAGTTATATACTTCATTACCGCACTTAAGAATGAATCCTCCGCCGAGTGATTCATCATACTCTACGGAGAAATCAATGTCTTCCGCAGTGCGGTCATCATTAACATATTTTCCGAGAACAAAATTCCAGATTCCCTGCAGCTGCTCTTCACTGGGGGCGGTCACATAATACAGGACGACCTGAAATCCGGGTTTTTTACTCATACCCTTTATCCCCCTTACTTAGCCTGCTCAAGGAATCTGTCGTAAAGCTGTTTATCCATTTCTTCGCTCTGATCGGCGGTAACGATCCTTTCGGCAGCCATGGCTACCATATCGGTGATCTCCTGGTTGGCCTTACGGAGCCTGAGCTGTCTTTCCTCTTCGGCTTCCTTTCTGGCCTGGGCAATGATCTTGTCCGATTCCTTCTTTGCCTGCTCCATCAGTCTGTCATATTCACCGGAAGCCTGATTGCGTGCTTCGGTAAAACGACGCTCCTTCTCATTTTCGATGTCTTTGATGGAATCGTCGTATTTCTGCTTGACGGCAAGCGCTTCTTCATTCACCTTGTCGGCCTCGGCATACTTGTCCTCGACCTCCTGTCTTCTCTTATCAAGTATCCTGTGCACAGGTTTGATAAGGAAGATCTTCACTACGGCAAAGAGAAGAAGAACATTTATGATGGTAAATACCAGATTGATATCTATCCTGAGCATTTTTTACCCCTCGTTATCAGCCCAAAAAGAGAATTATCATAACACCTACAACGAACGCATAGATCGCGGTCGCCTCCGCAAGTGCTCCTCCGAGTATGAGAAGCTTCATGATCTTGGAATCCGCTTCGGGCTGTCTTGCACATGCATCGCACGCTTTGGCGGTTGCGATTCCGAGACTGATACCGGCTCCGAGACATCCGAGTGCCGCAATGCTTGCTCCTAATGCTACCATTTTTCTTTCCTCCTTGGATAAACCTTGAATTTTATTCCAGAGCTTCTTTTATATACATTCCCGTCAGGAATACGAATACATATGCCTGAAGGAGTCCGTCAAAGATATCGAAGTACAGTGAGAATACCGCGGGGATCACCGCAGGCACCACGCATTTCAGAAGTTCCATGATGACGAATGCACCGAGAACGTTACCGAAAAGTCGCATGCACAGCGAAAGCGGTTTGATGCCGAGCTCAAGTATATTGATCGGGGTGACCAGCGCAACCGGCTGTGTAAAGCCCTTGAGCCATCCGCCGAGATGCTTTTTCCTTATCGCTGCTATCTGCACAATGACTATGCTCATGAACGCAAGTGCGGCGGTGACGTTAAGATCCTTGGTGGGCGGCTTGAATCCGAACAGTCCGATAAGATTGGAAAGTCCGATAAAGATCAGTACCGTCAGAAGATAGGAAACATATTCATGTCCTTCTTCGCCGACCATCGATCCCACAAGCTCCTCGCCCTTGACGACGAGCCATTCGGCAAGTGCCTGTCTTCTCGAAATGTTCTTCACTTTCATGCCGGCAGTAAGTAACAGACAGAGTATCAGAACAATGCCTATCACTATCCAGCTCACGACAACGGATTCGGCAACACCTATGGTGTGTCCCGCTATCTCAAACGAGAAAACGTCATGCGTTTGCAGCTGTTCCAGAACCTCTTCAGCTATCCGTTCCATTCTCCGCACTCCTTCGGTTACGAGCTTCTGTCATTCCGAGTTTCTTCTGTTTGCTCTCTATCCATTTGTCGACGCTTTCGACAAATTCATTCCATTCGGCGTGTACTTCGCTCCTGGTCTGCTTTCCGGTATCCTTTATGAGAGAATTGATGACCGTTCTGAAGAATTCCTTCTCACCCGAATCCATTCCCTCATATCCGTCCAGCATCTGGCGCAGGCTTTTAACGGGTGCAAGCCCCATCGATACCAGGTCGCTGCAGTCGCATGCATCCGCCACGCCGAACACGATGTCTATAAACCTCTCACGGTCCTTCATATCCATGGTGGAAAGCCACTGCCTGAGCGCACCGCTCACTATCACCGCGCTCTTTTTCAGGCTCCCGAGATGCTCGAGATCTATATCCTTTACGACCCATGTATAGGGATCGTGCTGGCCCACTCCGATGCCTGTGCTTTTTATGACCTCATAGATATCGTCGGTCTCAAACAGCATACCGACAAGAGAGCTCTGGGGTACAAGCTTAACGATCCTTGACCTGATGCTCTCATATCCTATCTTGCTTCTGTACTCTTCCCTGACGGCCGGGCCGTCAAAGGAATACACGTTTATTATACGCTTTTTTATCGATTCTGGCACTAAGGACGATGCATATACGGACAAAAGTCCGCCTTTTGAGTGACCGCCGACGTAAAAATCACCGGAAATCAGTCCCGAAGCCCTTTTCAGGTAGCCTACGGCCTCTTTTTCACCAGGGATCCTGTCCATGATGGAAAGATTGAAATCCTCCTTCCATCCGACCATGTTCTCGTCTGTTCCCCTGAATGCGACAAAGCCGCATCCTCCGTAAAGCTTGAAGGTTATCGCGGAAAACTGGATGTCCCTCTCTTTATCAACGATATTTACATAGTGGGTCATGGAAAGAGTTCCGAATCTCTTTCCGGCGACCATACGGGTGAAAAGCTCCCTGTTTACTTTCTCATATCTGGTATCGGAGAAAAGCTTTGCAAAATCCTTATTCTTTTTCAGTGCCTTGATGGGAATAAATGAATCGCTTTCGTCCGGACCCGGAACG
This sequence comes from Lachnospiraceae bacterium, assembly GCA_017524035.1. Taxonomy (GTDB): domain Bacteria; phylum Bacillota; class Clostridia; order Lachnospirales; family Lachnospiraceae; genus AC2028. The sequence goes on from JAFWUY010000001.1 coordinate 3,443, forward strand.
AGACCGTCGAATTTAAGATACGCAAACTGCGCAAGGATAAGAGCATCAACCTCTCCGAAGGGAAGTCTTTCAAAAGGCTTATCACCGAATTTTTCAAGATATTCCAGAATAGTATCGCTCATTTTGTTCTTTTTGTTTCATTATCCGAAGTTTTGGGTTATTATACATTCTATGGAAAAGAAATGGACTCCCAAAAGAATATGCGCTCTTATGATAGTCATCCTTCTCGTGATGATGTATATCGGAACACTCGTCGTTGCGATCGTATGGCCCGAAAACGCTTCGAGACTTTTCGCTCTGTGCCTCTTTGTGACCGTAGCCGTGCCGGTATGTGCATATCTCGGAATATGGATCTACACGCAGGCTACCGGTAAGAAGACCATCGCCAGCGTTCCCGAGGTGCCCGGCTTAAAGGAAAAGGAAGACGCATCCGGGACCGTATCAGATGACGATTCCGAGACTCCTTAAGTCCTCATTTGCCTTATCCGGATCCGTAAATACGAAAGCATTGAAGCCGCAGTCTTTTGCGGCTTTTATATTTTTCTCAAGATCGTCGAAAAAGACGCACTCCTCAGGGATAAGGGAATATTTTTCGCAAAGGGTCTTATAAAATGCCGGATCGGGCTTTATGAGCCTGACCTCGCAGCTTAAGAGCCCGCCGTCGCAGTGAGGGATAAAGTTCAGTGCATCCCTGCATTCATCGGCTGTCTTAGCCGAGAAATTGGAAAGATAATAAACCCTGCAGCCGGCTTTTTTTATCCTTTCTATCCAGGGGATCGCATAATCCCTTCCCACAACTATGCCGGTCATGTCGTCAAATGCTTTGTGAAGCTCGGATTCAATTTCGGGATCGGCGGATATGAATCCCTTCATGATCTCTTCAAAGGGCAGCTCGCCCCTGTCGTATTCATGCCAGTACCGGGTCTCTATGGAAGCCTTTGCGATGCGTTTTATCATCTCTTCGTCAAATCCCTTGTCCGCAAGGAACTTCTCCCAGCACCAGTCGGTAAGTACATTTCCTATGTCAAATACAACATTTTTTATCATATTAAAACCTTAAAAGCCGGAATTCCCCTTAAGGAATTCCGGCATCCTTTATCATTTTGAAAGAGGTGACTTCCTGTAGATGATATCGTCTCTGGAAGGTCCGTTGGATATCATTGTTATCGGATATCCGATTTCCTTTTCGATGAACTCTACATAGTCGCGGCACTCCTGAGGCAGGTCTTCGTAATTCTTGATGCCTCTTATGTCGGTCTTCCATCCCTTGAATACCTTGAGAACGGGCTTAGCCTTCTCGAGCTTGCTTGTTACGGGGAAGTCCTTGGTCTCTTTTCCGTCAACCTCGTAAGCCACACATACGGGAATCTCATCGAGGTACTTGAGGATATCGAGAACGGTAAATGCCACATCCGTTGTTCCCTGAAGTCTGCATCCGTACTTGGAAGCTACGCAGTCAAACCAGCCGACTCTTCTGGGACGTCCGGTGGTTGCTCCGTACTCTCCGCCGTCTCCGCCGTTACGTCTGAGCTGTTCAGCCTCGTCGCCGAAGATCTCCGATACGAAAGCACCGGCTCCTACAGCTGATGAATATGCCTTGCAGACGGTTACGATCTTTTTGATCTCATAAGGAGGGATTCCCGCACCTATTGCACCGTATGCCGCAAGTGTTGATGAAGAGGTTACCATGGGATAGATTCCGTGATCGGGATCCTTCATGGTTCCGAGCTGACCCTCCAAGAGGATCTTCTTGCCCGCTTTGATCGCCTCGTCAAGGAAAAGAGAAACATCACATACATAAGGAGCGATCATATCCCTGTATTCCCTGAGTGTCTTGAGAGTCTCTTCAACACTTATCTCGGGCTGATGGTTAAGCTCTCTTAAGAGAACGTTCTTCTGTACAAGCACTCTGGGAACC
>JAFWUY010000144.1 GCA_017524035.1 Lachnospiraceae bacterium
CGGTTGCTCCGTTTACAAGGAGATTGGGATAACGGCTGGGAAGAACAACAGGCTCTGACTCTGTTCCGTCGAAGTTTGGAATAAAGTCTACGGTGTTCTTATTGATATCCGCAAGAAGTTCCATACTGATCTTGGAAAGTCTTGCTTCGGTATATCTCATTGCCGCAGCGCCGTCACCGTCCATGGAACCAAAGTTTCCGTGACCGTCTACAAGAGGATATCTCATGGACCAGGGCTGAGCCATGAATACAAGTGATCCGTAAATGGAACTGTCGCCGTGAGGATGGTATTTACCCATCGTATCACCGACGATACGTGCACTCTTTCTGTGAGGCTTATCAGGTCCGTTATTGAGTTCTACCATGGAATAGAGAACTCTTCTCTGAACAGGCTTGAGTCCGTCCCTTACATCGGGAAGAGCTCTTGCCGCGATTACGCTCATCGCATAATCGATGTAGAAGGTCTCCATTTTTTCTTTGAGATCTACTTCCTGTATTTTGTCAAAAATAGTATCTTCCATAATTCCTCTTTCGAACGAAAGTCTTTAACAATTATCAGATATCGAGATTCTGAACAAATTTAGCATTCTCTTCAATGAACTCTCTTCTGGGCTCTACCTTGTCACCCATAAGAGTTGTGAAAGTAAGATCTATCTCACTTGTCATTTCTTCATCGAATCCTACTCTGAGAAGAATTCTTCTCTCGGGATCCATTGTTGTTTCCCAAAGCTGCTCGGCATCCATTTCTCCGAGACCTTTGTAACGCTGGATCTTATTGTTCTGATCTCTTCCTACTTCATCCAGGATCTTATTAAGTTCATCATCTGAATATGCATACCATTCTTTTTTATTCTTCTCCAGCTTATAAAGAGGAGGCTTAGCCAGATATACATGTCCGGTCTTGATAAGTTCGGGCATAAATCTGTAAATGAATGTAAGCATAAGAGTAGCTATATGAGCACCGTCAACGTCGGCATCGGTCATGATGATTATCTTGTCATAGCGAAGCTTTGATATATCAAAGTCATCATGAATACCGGTTCCGAATGCTGTGATCATTGCTTTGATTTCGGCATTCGCATAGATTTTGTCGAGTCTTGCTTTTTCAACGTTAAGGATCTTTCCTCTTAAGGGAAGGATAGCCTGTGTTGCTCTGTTACGGGCTTCCTTTGCACTTCCTCCCGCGGAATCTCCCTCAACGATATAGATCTCGCAATGTGAAGGATCTTTATCCGAACAATCGGCAAGCTTTCCGGGAAGAGCCATTCCTTCAAGAGCCGTCTTCCTTCTGGTAAGATCTCTTGCCTTTCTGGCAGCTTCCCTTGCGCGCTGTGCAAGTATTGATTTATCGCAGATTGCTCTTCCTACATCGGGATTCTGCTCGAGATAAATTGTAAGCTTCTCGCTGACAATATTATCAACGGCTCCTCTTGCTTCGGAGTTTCCGAGCTTTTGCTTGGTCTGTCCTTCAAACTGAGGATCCGCGATCTTAACACTTACGATAGCTGTAAGACCTTCTCTGATATCTTCACCTGAAAGATTGGGCTCGGAATCTTTGAGCATCTTCTTGTTACGCGCATAATCGTTAAATGTTTTGGTAATTGCATTTCTGAATCCCTGGAGATGTGTACCTCCTTCGGGAGTGTTGATATTATTTACGAATGCAAATACGGATTCGTTATATGAATCATTGTGCTGGAACGCAACTTCAACATAGACTCCGTTTTTCTCACCTTCGAAATAGAGAATATCTTCATAGATGGGAGTCTTACTTTTGTTCAGATGCTGAACATATTCTTTGATACCGCCTTCATAGTAAAATTCAAGTACTTTACCTGCGGTACTCTTTATCTGTGATTCTTTTTCGGGATGAGATTCTTTTTTGACCGCAGTGTCAAAATTAGCATCCTCTCCTCTTTCCTCGGCATCTTTCTTGGCTCTGTTTAAAAGCTCATTTATCTGCTCTTCGGAGTCTTCTTTTCCTTCGGCTGCTTCCTTGGCCTCTTCAATCTGGCTGTCGGTAAGTATTGCCGCAGCAGCTTCCGCGGATCTGTCATCTTTAAGAATGATCCTAAGGCCCTTGGTAAGGAAAGCCATTTCACGAAGTCTGAGTTTTAAAATATTGAAATCGTAAATGGTGGTTTCGGTAAATATCTCTTTATCGGGAAGGAATGTTACCGTCGTTCCGGTATCATCATTATCGCAGTCACCGATGATATGGAGTTTTTCTACGACATGTCCTCTTTCGAATTTCTGTCTGTAGATATGTCCTTCCTGTCTGATATCGGCAACAAGCCACTCGGAAAGTGCATTTACAACTGAAGCACCAACGCCGTGAAGACCACCTGAAACTTTGTATCCTCCACCGCCGAATTTTCCGCCGGCATGAAGAATGGTAAATACAACCTCCGCTGCGGGAAGTCCTGATTTATGGTTGATACCTACGGGGATTCCTCTTCCGTTATCTTTAACCGTTACGGAATTATCCTCGTTGATAGTTACCTCTATGCGGGTACAATAACCTGCAAGTGCTTCATCAACCGAGTTGTCTACTATCTCATAAACAAGATGATGAAGTCCTCTGCTTGCGGTGGTACCGATGTACATACCGGGACGCTTTCTTACAGC
>JAFWUY010000145.1 GCA_017524035.1 Lachnospiraceae bacterium
CCTTCGGGAACGAGCTTCTTGGCATTTTCCTGGAAATATCTGTCCTTGGAACCGTTCTCCATAGCTGCGATGGAGCCCATTCCACGGTAAACCTTGTACTTTCTTCCCTGGTAGAGCTCGAACTCTCCGGGACTCTCCTCGCATCCTGCGAAGATCGAACCCATCATACAGACGCTTCCGCCTGCTGCGATGGCCTTGGTAACATCTCCCGAATACTTGATTCCGCCGTCAGCGATGATGGGGATTCCGTATTCCTTTGCGACAGCGTAGCAGTTCATGACCGCGGTGACCTGGGGAACACCGATACCTGCGACAACTCTGGTGGTGCAGATGGAACCGGGTCCGATACCTACCTTGACGGCGTCAGCTCCGGCTTCGATGAGAGCCTTGGTTCCTTCGCCCGTCGCAACGTTACCTGCGATGACCTGAAGATCGGGATACTTTTCCTTGATCATCTTTACACAATTGATAACGTTCTGTGAATGTCCGTGTGCGGAATCGAGAACGATGACATCGACCTTGGCTTCAACGAGAGCCGCAACCCTGTCGAGAACGTTGGCGGTGATTCCTACGCCGGCTCCGCAGAGAAGCCTGCCCTGCTCATCCTTGGCTGCGTTCGGGTACTTGATGGTCTTCTCGATATCCTTGATGGTGATGAGACCCTTGAGGTTGTAATTCTCATCAACGATGGGAAGCTTTTCTTTTCTGGCTTTTCCAAGGATCTCCTTGGCTTCCTCGAGGGTGACACCCTCTCTTGCGGTGACAAGATTCTCGCTTGTCATGCATTCTTTGATCTTCTTGGTATAGTCTGTTTCGAATTTAAGATCACGATTTGTGATGATACCTACGAGCTTTCGTCCCTCTGTAACGGGAACACCTGATATACGGAACTTGCCCATCAGTTTGTCAGCATCGGCAAGTGTGTGCTCGGGGCTTAAGAAAAAAGGATCGCTTATAACGCCGTTCTCAGAACGCTTAACCTTGTCAACCTCATCAGCCTGAGCTTCGATCGACATGTTCTTGTGAATGATACCGATTCCTCCCTGGCGAGCCATCGCAATGGCCATACGGTGCTCGGTAACAGTGTCCATTCCGGCACTCATAAGGGGAATGTTAAGTCTGATCTTCTTGGTCAGCTGAGTGTGAAGGTCTACCTGATTGGGGATGACCTGGGAGTACGCAGGAACCAGCAGGACATCATCAAATGTGATACCGTCTTCTACTATCTGTGCCATGATCTTCCTTTCCGCAGCGAATCTGCTTGTAAATGATTAATAGAAAAAAGAAAAATTTTAATGATGTTAACACCACGGAAAAGTAATGTCAATAAACAGTTTCCACAAATAAATCCCCGTTTCCGCGGAATCTCTGCATCAATTTATTTTCGCCTGTCAATATTCGCTGAAGTTTCTCGGAGTGGTATTCTTGAACGCCTTGATCATCTCTTCATCGAGTGAAAAATAGATCTTCCTGCCGCCTTCATATATCATTACGAACTTCTTAAGTCCGTTATTCTCATCGGGGCAGCTGTAATCGGTAACCTTGAGATCCGTTACCCTTGCATAGTTGTCCAGCTTGCTGCTCTTTTCTGCGGCAAAGATCTGAACCTTGTCCATCTTGAATGTATCGGCATGCTTTCTGCGTTCCTTGTTGAACACCTTGTCAACGGACAATTCCTTGTCCAGATAGAGATATTCATATTCAACATCAGTATAACCCGAGGTAAAATAAGCCCCTATGCCGAATGCTATCGTTACTACTATCAGTATCGGCGATCCAAACAGGAGTGCTGCCAGAAGCGTAAGTATGGCAAGAAGGAAGAAAACCACCTTTCCGATCTTAGCCCCTGTATTAGGCTTGCCCTTTACCAGAAATTCATAATAACCCTTATCCATATAAACCTCCAAAACGGATCCATACAATTGCCATGCATCCTAATGACCGGCCTGCAGCCGCAAAACATATCAGTATTTACTATAGCAAGGCTGCAGCCTACTTTCAAGAAAACCATTTGTGAATTTTTCTTCACAAAAAGGACAGAAAAAAGGAGCGGGACTCATCGTCCCGCTCCCCGATCAGCCATGTCTTAAATAAAGCCCATCTGGGTATAAGAGCCTGTTCTGCTGAACCAGATCTTATCCACGCTGTTAGCTATCTTGACGATCTCCTTGCCATTGTAGAAACGGAGCTTATCCCCTGCCAGGAATACGATCTTCTTGTCTGAGATATAGTTCAGGTTCCTGTAAGCATATTCGATCTCACCAAGCTTTACGATCTCCTCACCGGCCTTATTGTAAAGGATAGCATCGGTATCCTTGTAACAGATCATGCTGCCGTTATCGAATACATATCCATAGTTATAAAGGTTAACGTTTTTGATCAGCCTGGTAGTGTTCTTGCCATCGTAGATGTAAAGGTCTCCCTCCATCGAGCCGCGGTCAACACCCTTTATGAAGAATACCTGTCCCTTCTTAAATGCAGCAACGCATTCTGCTTCATCATCGAACTTGGAATCAAGAGTAAAGGTTGTTCCCTTGAGAGAGTACAGATATACATTCCTCTCTTCAGTATCGTTCTTGTCAAGTGTATCAATGGTGATAGCGAAGAGCCCTTCATCTTCGGAGTAAGTGGCACCATCAATCTGGCCTTCGAGATCAAGGGATATTCCGGCTTCGGAACCGATGGCAGCAAAGACCTTTCTGTCATATTTACCGGCGCCATAACCGAAAAGCCTGTCATATGCATCATAGGCATAAGTTATATCATCAATGCTTATCTTCTCTACATCATCCTCCTCAGGGGTAGTATAAACCGCCATGGGAGTGGTGTCTGAAAAGATAAAGTTAACGTCGTAACACTTTTCAACAAGCTCCTCAACCTTACCGTCGTGGAAATAGTTGAGGGTCTGATAGCCGGGATCAAAGGTGTAATCCTTGAGAGCCTGTCTGAGATATATCCTGTTCTGGGCCTCATACCACTTTTCGCTGTCACTGCTGTATTGTTCATAGCATCTGGAATAAGTAGCATCATCATAG
>JAFWUY010000146.1 GCA_017524035.1 Lachnospiraceae bacterium
CACAACCAGAACTGCCAGCAGTGCGACAAGAACGGAAAATGTGAGCTTCTCCATGTGGCTAACATCACCGGCGCAAGGGAAAATGCATTCGGCGGAGTTCACAGCGAGACCCATTATGATGAGATCGCACCCGGACTGGTAAGAGATACTTCAAAATGTATCCTTTGCGGAAGATGCATCGAAAGATGCAAGAATGCACACGGACTCGGAATACTCGGATACGAGAACAGAGGCTTCAATGTATTCGTTTCACCCGCACAGGACAGATCGTTTGCGGAATCTCCCTGCATCCAGTGCGGACAGTGCGTAAACGTATGTCCCACCGGTGCTCTTATGGAGCATTCCGAGATCGACAAGATCGATGAAGCATTTGCCGCAGGCAAGGTTGTCATTGCACAGGCTGCTCCCGCAGTCAGGGCGGCACTCGGTGAGGAATTCGGTTTCAGGATCGGAACTCCCGTCACCGGCAAGATGATCGCCGCAATGAGAAGACTCGGATTCAAGAGAGTCTATGATGTAAACTTCGGTGCAGACCTTACCATCATGGAAGAAGGAACCGAGCTCCTCGGAAGGATTAAGAATAACGGAGTTCTTCCGATGATCACATCATGCTCGCCCGGATGGGTCAACTATGCGGAGTACAATTACGAGGATCTTCTTCCCCATCTTTCATCCTGCAAGTCCCCTCACCAGATGCAGGGTGCTATCATCAAGTCATACTGGGCGGAGCTAAACGGCATTAAGCCCGAGGATATCTTCGTTGTATCCGTAATGCCCTGCACTGCCAAGAAGTACGAAAGACAGAGAGACCAGATGAAGGTTAACGGCAACTGGGATGTTGATGCTGTTATTACCACAAGAGAGCTTGCCCGCATGATCAAGAGAAGCGGTATCATGTTCGACAGACTTCCCGATGAAGACTGGGATCAGGATATCATGGGTGACTACACCGGTGCTGCAGTCATCTTCGGTGTTACCGGCGGTGTTATGGAAGCTGCGCTCAGAACCGTTTATTACAAGCTTACCGGCAAGGAATCCGATCCCATTGAGTTCACTGCCGTAAGAGGTCACGAGGCAGGCATCAGGGAAGCATCCGTGGATGTGAACGGAACGACGATCAACGTTGCGATCGCATCCGGAATGAAGTCGGCCAAGGTTCTCCTTGATGAGATCAGGGAAGGCAAGTCCAAGTATCACTTCATTGAGATAATGGGATGCCCGGGAGGCTGCATCAACGGCGGAGGACAGCCCTATGTCCGTGAGTTCTTCCTTCCGAATGAGGATGACGATATCGTAGACACCTATAAGGAAAAGAGAGCAAAGGCCCTTTACAGCGAGGATGAGAGACAGACTTTGAGACAGTCACACAACAATCCTCAGATAAAGGAGCTGTACGATAAGTTCCTCGGTGAGCCTAACTCCCACAAGTCACACGAACTTCTTCACACCACATATGCCGGAAGAGAGCGTTTCCCCGTAAAGTAAAACAGCGTAAGCCGTCCCCCTGTTTCCTGTTTCGATTGTTTAGGAAGATGAAAAAATATCCCCGGATACCGCACGGTATCCGGGGATATTCTTATACATGGGAGATCATCTTTTTCGTATGACTGCGACGGGAACGATCGCCGATATGATTAGGAAAGCGGGGATGCAGGCTATGATCGGCCACATAACGAATTTATAGGAGAACATGATCATCCCGCCCGCAAGTGCATTTACGATCAGGTAATTTAAGAACAGTCCGACGGTAAGTACAAGGGCAAAAGTCAGGATCACATGTATGATTCCTTCTCCTATGAGCATTTCGGTCTGCTGCTTTCCTGTCATTCCGATCGCTCTGAGAACTTCAAGCTCTTTCCCGCGTTCATGGATGGATGTGTAGGTGAGGTTTACGAAGTTCAGGACACCGATCAATGCAAGGATCAGGCTCAGTGCTCCGCCTACGACCAGAAATACCCTGACCATATCCTCAAAGGATTCGAGATAGGTCTCTCTTGATTCATAACCGAGCATGGGGCTTATCTCCGAGCAATACTCAGCAACCTTTTCTTCCGCATTGGCATATGCTTCTTCGTTCACATTGAAGAACAGTTTCATGGCTCCGTCGGAATCGGCGTGCTCCAGATATTCATCACTGGGAAGGGTGAAATAAGTATCCATTCCGTGACCGTGCCGGGGACCCATTGAATATATCAGATCTCCTATAGCCATAACTTCATATTCTTCGGTGCTTCCATCCTGAAAGCATACACTTACCTTATCACCGACTCTGTACAGGGCGTACTCGGTATCGTCCTTACCGGATTCGAATAAGGATGATACGATCACGTAATTGCCCGAGGAAAACTTCTCCCAGTCGGGATCTCCCGAATCGATATCCATATTGTCAAAGACGAACTCATCAACGCCATATACGTGAGAAGATATAACGTGCCTTTCATATACCCATCTGTCGTAGGTTTCCTTTGCTTCTTCGTCATACACAAATCGGTCCGTATAAGCTTCATATAGATCCTTCATTCTTTCATAAGGCGTGCCCTCAACATGCTGAAGAGATTCACTCATGTATACCGCACCGATATCTGTGATGCCGGGGATAGCTGACAGCTCAGCAATGTCGGATTGCAAAACTCCGTCGTATATTTCGGCTCCAAGGTTTCTGTTTAACATCGAACCGTCGCATACGGTAAAATCGGAACTTGCAAAGTTTCTTATATACTTGTTTCTGTCGAAGCTTTCAGTGATCGAAACCGTGACATTTATCATGATCACACTGAGTGCCAGTGACAGTACAACAACAAATGACTTTTTCTTATTTCTCTTTAAATTTTCTCCGGCCATGGAAAAAGGAGTGACTTTTCTGATCTTTTTTTTCTTTGACAGATGTGACCCCGTATATTCACTGTATCTGACTGCTTCAACGGGAGAGATCTTCTTCACGACTTTACAGGGCTTGATGCAGCTTATTCTTATGGTGATCCACGAGAAAAGCGCGCTCAGTGCGAAGATCAAAACTCCGGGATGGATCTCGCAGTCAACGTCCAAAAAGTCTCTTGTTATGAAGGGAAGCAGGACAACGGACACCAGGTATCCTGCGATCGTTCCCAAAGGAATGCCGGCAAGTCCGAGAATGGCAGCCTGTCTGATGATAAGCCTCTTAAGCTGTTTGTTTGTGGTTCCGACAGTCTTCAGCAGTCCGTAATATCTGATCTCCGATGAAACGGCAATGTAGAAAATATTATAGATGATCAGATATCCGGAGCCCATTATAAGGACAAGGATGAACGTTATCATGATCATCGAAGTGGGATCTGCTTTTGCCGAAACATATGCCCAGTTAACTCCTTCGTTAACCTCGGGACCAAAACCCAGTCTTTCCATAAGGTTATTCATCTGTCCCTGCAGATCGAAGGTCCGGGGGAAATTAAAATCCGGATTAATGGAGCCGGCATAGCTCTGATTCATAAGATGAGCTTCTTTATCTGCGGCATCCTTCCATGCCGGGGCATATGCTTCCTGAAATGCTTTCGAAACATAGATCTGGTTTGCCATTACGGCGGAGGGTTTTTCCCAATATCCGCTCACAATGAAATCAAATTCACGGACTGTTACTCCGTCGCTTATGATCAGGTGTATAGACTGTCCGATCTCGTGAGGCACACCGAAATCATCAAGCACCTGTGTGCATGTTGCGATCTCGTTCATTTCTTCCGGAAGTCTCCCAACGCTCGGAAGGCTGAATGATGTCTCTGCACTTTCCGGTGTTGTGTACCTTATTTCGGTATAGTCTTCATACAACTCTTCGTTAACTACAGATCCTACGATGATATTGTAGGATAGGTCCCTGATAACTTTATCTGTTTTGAGGACTTCGAATTCTTCCTCGGTCAGGAACTTGAAGCCTGCATGAGAGCTTGTTCCGACCTGGAGCAGTGTACTGCGTTCAATTGACTTAATGATGCTTCCCGAGACGGTAAAGAGAGTGGTCAGCATCATTGTGGAGAGAATGATCGCAGCCGTAAGGATCACATTTCTCCGCATATTTGCAAACATGCTCTTCCTGCAGAGATTGTCTATGCATTTTTTGTTCTTAACATTACGCATTTTCGGCACCGTCCTTTGTGATCACATGTCCGTCTTCAATGCGGATGATCCTGTCCGCCATCTGGGCGATCTCTTCATTATGCGTGATCATGATCATTGTCTGCCGGAACTTTGCACTTGTGGTCTTAAGGAGCCCAAGAACATCCTGGCTTGTCTTGGAATCAAGATTTCCGGTGGGTTCGTCAGAGAGGATAAAGGAAGGCTTTGTTGCGAGTGCCCTTGCGATCGCAACTCTCTGCTGCTGCCCTCCCGAGAGTTGGTTGGGCATGCTGTTTATCTTCTCGGAAAGGCCGATGCTGTTTATGATCTCATTGACGAATTCCTCATCGACATCATTTCCGTCGAGCTGGATTGGAAGAACGATGTTCTCATATACATTGAGGACCGGTACCAGATTGAAAGCCTGGAATACGAAGCCTATCTTTCTTCTTCTGAAAATGGTGAGCTCCTCATCCTTAAGGGAGAAGATGTCCTTGCCGTCCACGAATACCTTGCCTTCGGTGGGACGGTCGAGTCCGCCGAGCATGTTGAGAAGTGTGGATTTTCCGCTTCCGCTCGTTCCGACTATCGCAACAAACTCGCCCTGCTCAATGCTTATGTTTACACCGTCTATAGCTTTAACGGGTGCGGTTCCCTGTTCGTAGTATTTTTTCAGATTTTCGGTTCTTAAGATTTCCATTTATGACCTCCATAAAAATATGCTAAGCACTTTGATGTACTTAGCATATCAATACAATCTAACGAGGGTCTTTCCGAAATATTACAGTTCTGACACATTTGGGAAAAAGATCTCGAATGTGCTTCCTTTTCCGGGAGCCGACTTAACCTTTATATATCCGCCCTGCTCCTCGGTAAGCTGTCTTGCAAGGTATAAGCCTACGCCGATTCCCTCATTATCACTGACCTGCCTGCTTCTGTAGAATCTTGCAAAGAGCTTGGGGATTTCCTCTTCCCCGATACCGATCCCGTGATCTTCGACGCTTATACAGGAGAACATTTCAAAGGTATTGATCCTTAGCTTAATATCTGTTCCCTCACCCGAATACTTGATCGCGTTATCGATTATGTTAAAGACAGCTTCAGTCGTCCACTTAAGATCGATATTAGCCTTTGCATCCGTATCTTCGGACAGGACCAATTCTATGTTCTTAAGCTTTGCTTTGGGAAGAGCCTGATCGTATGCCCTTTTCAAAACGGTCATAAGGGAATTTTTTTCGGGCTGAAGTCTGAAGATGCCTGTTTCAAGTCTCGACATCTTGACCAGAGCGGTTATGAGTTCTTCGAGTTTCCTGCTCTGTGAGTGGATCTCATCCGCATACTCCTTCAGTTCTCCGTCCGCTTTTTCCCCGAGCAGTTCGGAGTACATCATTATATTGGTAAGAGGAGTCTTGGTCTGATGCGAGATGTTGGTGATAAGCTCTTCGATGTTTTCTTTTTCCTCACGCAGTTTCTTCTCGGAGATTGAGGATGTGGTGAGGTAACGCATAAGCTTGCTCTGAAGCTTTGAAAGTTCACTCTCATCGAAGTTTTTTTCTTCGAACTCACCGCTTATCGCATCATCGAGCATCTTATTCAGGAGATTGTATTCCGTGTATCTGAACATATCACTGCTCCTGTTTAAATACGTAACCGA
>JAFWUY010000147.1 GCA_017524035.1 Lachnospiraceae bacterium
ATCCGAACCATCTATAGGATGGAACTAACCGGACAAGCTTACTCTCCGAGCTAATCAATCAGATATACCTTTTCTGTTTGAGCACCCAATCGGATGCTCTGTTTGTCATGCAATTTTCAAGGAACTGATTGCTGGAAATAAGTTCCAGCCACTATGCAAATCGCATTTCTGCGTTTTGATCTAAATCTTAAGTTTCAGACTTGACTTCTAATAGTTAGTCTTTTACGAGGAAGTCTTTAAGTTTACCGAAGACATCGGGATCGCAGAGTGAACTTTCCGTAAGGAGCACGCTTCCCTTCTCCGGAAACTTCGGAGTGGGATTAAGGGCAATGCCCTGCATTCCGAGGAAGTCCTCGATATGGTTCTCGCCTTCTGATGCATGGGGAATATATGCGGGTATGCCGACGGGTTTTCCCGCCTTGTCGAGCATACGGTCGATTCTCTTAAACTGAAGGCCGAGCGGCGTGACGAGTTTATTTTCGAAAAGATCCGTCCACTGGAAAAGGGTGATCTCTTCGGGCTTTGCAAATGCGGACAAATAGCCCTGCTCAAGGTAATCATCGACCGGCCAGCACTGATAGGTATCAAACCAGGTTCCCTGGTTCCTTCCGTCCGATGCTTCATCCATCCATCTTACGAGACTGTAACTTAGATATGTCGGAAGATGCTGGTCCTGATATGCGCTCGCCCTTGTCTCGGTTCCGGTATAGACTCTGTCGAAGATGTCCTTTTCAACATCGGGCCTGTATCCGGTCGCGTGGTAGGATTCCCTCCAGTTGGGGAATTTGATTATCATCTTCACGTTCGGATTGACTTTCCTTGCGGGACCGACTATGAGGTTTTCCGAGACATCCTTCATAAGATCGCGTCTGAAGTCTGTCCAGCTTCTGTCACCCTTGGCCCTGATGCATTCTTCGCAGGTGCAGTTTGTGAAATAGAAATCGTCGAGGATGACCTCATCAAAAAGCTCTGCCGTGTATTCGGAGATCTTCTTAATGTGATCCCTCATTCCTTTATTGGTATAGCAGAGCGTTCCGAACAGTCTCTGCTTTTTCCTGTCTTCTTCCGTGAGCGGAGGGCATACGGTGGTCATGCCGCCGGACACCTCCACACCGCGGCTCCTGAAAAAATCGGTCACGGTACGGATCTTGTTCCTGTCGACAAGAACCGGACCCCTGAACGGCTCCAGATAGACCTTGTCGATACCGACATATTTTTCTATGAAGTCATACTGCTCTTCCAGGGTCTTAAGATCCATACGGTTAAGTATCTCCGCAACGCAGTATACCGTCACTTTGAAATTTTTAAAGTGTCCCATGATAACGGTGCCTCAACTTTCCGCCAAGCAGGCTGAGTTTTCCGGTTTCTTCCGAACCTTCCTGTTCAAGGAGCGGCATCAGATATTTTACAAGGGCATAGGCATTTACGATGAGTGCCCCGACCCATGCGCTGATCTCCGCATAGGCGGTCGCCCTGAAGCCTACCCTGCCCATAAAGAATGATATCACAAAAATCCTTAAGACCATCTCAAGAATGCCCGAAGCCATAGGAAGCATCGGTTTGCCCATTCCCTGCACGCAGTTTCTTACAACGAAAAGTGAATCGACAAATATGAGCATGATCCCGCATCTGGGCATGAACAGACAGGCAAGCCTTATCTGTTCACTGCCGCTCAGCAGGATTCCCGCAAGTGTGCGGGGAAAGAAAACCATCAGCGATCCGAGGATTATGTAGGCGACCGCTGAGATCGACAAACTTACCCCTAGCCCTTCTTTGATCCTTCCGTACTTGCCGGCACCGTAATTCTGCGAGGTATATGCACTCATTGCATTTCCCGCAGTCGAAGCCGGATTCATGAACAGATTCAGATACTTGCTGCAGGCGGCATAGGCTGCGGTGTATACGACGCCGTATCCGTTTACAAAGTACTGGACGACCATGCATCCGACAGCGGTGATGGAATTCATGAACGCCATCGGAAGACCGTTGGCAAGAAGCTCGGTATAGACCTTTCTCTCATTATAGAAATGCTGCTTTTCAAGTTTTATCACAGGCATCTGTCTGAGTCTGTTCAGGCAGAATGCAGCGGATATGATCTGGGAAATGATCGTGGCGATCGCTACGCCTTCAACTCCCATTTTCATTCCGAAGATGAAAAGACAGTTGAGAGATACATTGAGCACGGACGAAATGACAATCGCCTTTAACGGAGTTTTGCTGTCTCCGAGAGCCCTGAGGACCGCACCCGAAATGTTGTAGCAGATGCCGGTGGCAAGTCCGCCGAAGATTATGTATCCGTACTTGAGGCTGTCGCCCATGATGACCTCATCGGTCTGAAGAAGTCTTAACGCAAAAGGAAGGAACAAAACGGAAAGCAGCGACAGAAGGACCGATATGACCGATCCGAGTTCAATGACTGCCGCGATCCTTCTTTTTAATTTCTCCGGATCGCCGGCGCCGTAGCTCTGTGCGACAAGGACGCCGAAGCCGTTCGCTATTCCGAAGGAAAATCCGACAATGAGAAAGAAAAGCGATCCCATATTGCCTACAGCGGCAAGGGCATTATCCCCGAGACCCTTTCCGACTATCCAGGTATCGGCAAAATTATAGAACTGCTGAAGCATACTGGTCATCAGGAGCGGCCAGTAGAAAGAAAGTATCAGCTTCAAAGGTTTTCCGGTTGTAAAATCAGTTTCACGGCTTTTCATAAGGTTATGGTAAATTCCTTTCCCTGCACCTATACTATGCCGAGAAAATAACTAATATTATTATAATATTGTTGAGTTTTGCCCATTTTTTGTTATTATGAATGTATGGAAAGAAATTCGAAGGAAACCATCATATTCGATACGGCTTCGTCAGTTCAGGTAACGCGCGACCAGACACCGGAGATATTCCCTCCGCACTGGCATAATGCGGCAGAATTTACCGTTGCTTTAATGGACGGATGCAGATACAAGGTAGGTGACGCCACCTATAAACTTAACAAGGGAGATGTTCTTCTCGTATGGCCCGGACAGATCCATGAGACGGTCAAAATCCCGTCAAAAGGTGCGGTCTTCATCCAGTTTTCTTCTCTCATACTGGAAAACAACATGGATCTCCTTTCCATATCGGGATTTCTCTACGATTACCATCTGATATCCGCCGAGGAAGATCCCAAGCTTGCAAAATATATTTCCGACAAGATCCTGGAGATAGAAAAGATACATTCGTCGGGAGATACTTTTTCGGAGACAAAATGCAAGGGAAAGATATATGAGATCCTTTTAAAGCTTGGTGAGATCATCATCGCCGAAAAAGGATTCAATTCCGAGACAGACGATCCCGCCAGATCGGGATGGCAGTATATTCACGCAGCATGCAATTATATCGCGGAGAATTCCGCAAATGATATTTCACAGACGATGGTTGCCGATCACATAGGGATCAGCACCTTCTATTTCTCGAAACTGTTTAAACAGTATATGCACACTTCATTTCCGGCATACCTTGCAAGCATCCGTGTAAAGAGTGCATCCTCCCTTCTCATGGACAAAAAGCTGTCCATCACCGACTGTGCCTTTATGTCGGGCTTCCAGTCGACGACGACCTTCAACAAAGTATTCCGTGAAGTGACGGGATATTCTCCCAGGGATTATCGGAAGCTGTACAGATAAAAACACCGGGCGCTCATGTAAAAGCGCCCGATGATCTATTTATAAAGAAAATCCGAGAATGCGGCGCTTCCGCCGGCGGATCTTTCAGACATGACAAAGAGGCCGAAACGGCATCCCGTGAAGTGATCAAGCCTGAATCTCAGCTTATGGTCACTTCCTATTTTTTTCTTCTCACCGTTTATATATACATAACACTGTACGAGATCAGGCTCGGAAGGTGATGCTCCGAAATGTGCGCGGACGGAAACCTTAAGTTCGGGCTCTTTTATTTCCGTCTTCTCTTCACACTGTGCCGGTTCTTCTCCGAGCTTCCAGACATCGTCCGAGGGATTGGTATATGAACACATCCGGGCATAATACTTTTCGTTTTCTTTACATATTCCGACAAGAGCATAGTCGCCCTGAAATGCGGACAGTCCCGCAAAGTCCCCGTTACCGATACCCGATGCGTCTACGGTAACTACAGCTTCGCATTCGGGGAATGTCATTTTCTGTGTGAGGATATTCTTCGTGTGGAATATATTTCTGACGGTTCTGTCGGTTTTGACGATCAGTCTTCCCTTTTCGGGATCGGTGCTTATCAGACTCAGGTCGGGTTCATGGTTAAACTGCCAGAAGCTTTTAAACCCAAAGCACCCGTAATGAGCGGGATCTTCTCCATGCATCTTCGAGGGATCGTATCTGAAATCATCGCTTCCGTATAAGGAACCGTATGAATATCCTTCTTTATAGCTTTCGAGAGAAAACTCCGGCAGCGCTTTTCCGTCTTTTCCGAATACGGGAACAGGTTTCCCGTTTTCATCTTCCTTCCATGTGACCGGAACGAGCATCGGGATCCTGCCGACGGCACCCCTGTCCTGAAACAGTATCGCATTCCAGGTTCCGTCCGGCCCTTCGACTATGCCGCCCTGTGCAATTCCCGAATTTCCGAAGCCCATGGAATCGTCAAAGATCTCTCCGCCGGTAAATTCACCCTCAAGCGAATCGGATACAAAGCAGCATTCCGTCCTCTTCCATTCGCTCCGTTTGGAATGTATGAGAAAGAGATAATATCTTCCGTTTATCCTGTAAAGATGAGATCCCTCATATCCGAGATTGGGATTACCTTTGTCGGAAACAATAAGGCGGTGAAGTCCGCCCTCTTTGGGACCGTTCATTTCTTCATTTAATTCGGTCAGGTATATTTCGGTATTACCGTAGACAAGATATGACCTGCCCTCATCGAAAAGAAGTGAGCAGTCATGATAGAATCCTTCGATACAGCTTTTGGTCCAGGGACCTTCTATTGACGAAGATCTGTACAGATATGTTTTCTGAGTATCGTTGCAGACAAAGACGACATAATAGGTGCCTTCAAAGTATCTGAGCGACGCGGCCCACATACCCTTGCCGTAGATGTATCCGTCTCCTTCGAGGCGCTGCGCGGGCGTGGAGTCGAGGCGGTCATAAACAAAGCAGGCGTGCTCCCAGTTTATAAGATCGTACGATCTGAGTATTTCCGCTCCGGGAAAAAAATGCATGGATGTACTTATCATGTAGAAGGTATCATCTGCGCGGATCACATCCGGATCGGGCATATCACACCTGAAAATGGGATTGCTTCCTTTTATCATATTATTTCCTTACGCTCTGAGCATTGATACGATCCACTCGGGATCGGGAGTCTTCATTTCCCTGTCTGCGGACATCTCCTCCATGATACCCTGAACCGAAGCCCAGAAGCACCTTGCCATCGTATCGGCATTTCCCTTGCGGAACACGCCGTCCTTCTGTCCTTTTTTGATAAGCTTTACGGTAGGTGTGACGGCATCGGCGGAAAGCGCAAGACGTCTTGCTTCCTCGGGCATGCCCACTCTCCTGACCTGTCCCATGAATACGAACATGTAGAATACCCAGGGCTGTTCCTTCGCAAAGGAAAAAATGCCGTTAAGAAAACCGGTCAGATATACATCGGGAGGAATATTCCCGTCGTAAACAACGGAGCCCGGTCCCTGTGTTCCCATTTTCACCAGTTCAAGCAGAAGGTCTTCCTTTGATTCGAAATAGTGAAACATCAGACCTGTGCTCATCGGAACGGCAGCTGCGATATCCGCGATCTTGGTATCGTAATATCCCCTCTCCACAAAGAGAGTCAGCGCCGTCATGAGTATCGCCTGTCTTCTTTCTTCTTTCTGTTCTTTTCTCGTCATGATCTGTCCTCAGATTTCGATGGATCTGCCCTGTTTCTTAAGGATTCTCTGAACCGCAAACTTGCCGGAGATAACCGCGATGGGAAGTCCGCCGGGACTCATCACCCACTGTCCGGCAACATAGAGGTTGTCTATCCCCTTTACAACACCCTTGAATCTCATCTGTTTATTTCCCACGGTCGTGACAAAGCCCATGTACGATCCGTGATATGCATTACAATATCTGTTATAAGTCAAAGGAGACCATGAATCAAGAAGTTCGATCTTTCCCTCAAGCTCGGGGAACTCTCTTACGATCCTCTCTGTGATCTCTTCTGTAAGCTCAGCCTTTTTCCGGGAATACTCTTCACTGCTGAGGCTGCTCCAGAAATCATAATCCGCATCGGTCTGGACAAGGTTGGCCTGAAGGACCGTTCTGCCTTCAGGTGCAAAGCTCGGATCGTAGGAATAATTCTTGACTGATATCCTTTTGAATGACCTTGTGCCGACGGTCACGGGATCTATATCGAAGAATATGGTATCTTCTCCGGAAAAGTCCGCAGGGATCGCATAAGCAACCTGGAAGCCAGTGGTGACGGGATAAGCATCCCTTCTTTCATAAGCCTTAACCAGCTCGCCGGGCATATACTTTCTGTCAATGAGCCTTCCGAAAAGGAAATCGGTATCGACCGCGCTGATGACATGATCGGCTTTTACAACCGTGCCGTCTTCGAGCTTAATGCCCTCGGTCCTCTTTCCTTTTACAATTATCTCCTTAACACCGGCGCAGGTGTGGATCACTCCGCCCATATCCTTAAACCTGTCGGCGATGCGGAGTGACATTGCAAGAGAACCCTTCATGGGAATGCCTCCGTTTCCGCCCGTCATCGTGGCATATGAAACAAGGAGTGAATATGCGGTGTATTCTTCGGGAAGGTAATCCGTCATAAGCCTGCGGATCACGGGTGACTTAAATCTCTCACCGAGCTGCTTACAATTGATCTTACCATATTCCTTCATGACCTTGGGCATATTGGCCATGCCCTTGCCCATCTCGATGTAATCCCTGATGCCCATCATATCCATAGGCTTGATCGAGGGGATGACACACTCTTCCGCGTATCTTACATACTCAATAAACTTTTTGATCTCTTCTTCATCCTCGGGGGATTCGGCGATGAGCTCTGCCTGAGTCTTATCGAGATCATTCCAGAGAGTGACCTCCCTGCCGCCTGACCTGCTTGAGTAAAACTTGCTCGTGTTCGCATATTCGGTATTTTCATCGATCGCACCCACGGTCTTCCATACCTGCCAGAGTCCGGTCTTCGGATCGGTGCCCGTGAGCCAGTGGATGCAGTTATCGATATGGTAACCCTTTCTGTTCCAGCCCATGCACTCTCCGCCTGCGATGGGGTTCTTCTCAAATATTTCCGCATCAAAGCCTTCCTTCAGTGCATATATTCCCGCGGACAGTCCCGCGATGCCTCCGCCGATGATGATAACCTTTTCTTTATTGTCTGCCATTTCATTAATCCTCCGAATCTGTTTTGTTGAATTTTCATTCACTGAATGTAAATTCAATATAATACCGTTTCGAAGGTTTGTCAATACTTTTATTGAATTTAAATTCAATAAAATAAAACAGGGCCGCGGGAGTTCTTCCCGCAACCCTGTTTCACTGCCTAGACAGCGATATAGGCTCCCGCCTGTACCTTCCACATCCGGGCGTACTTTCCTCCGAGTGCAAGGAGTTCGTCATGGGTTCCCTGCTCTGCGATACGTCCATCTTCGAGCATGATGATCCTGTCTGCGGTTCTGGTGGTCGATAACCTGTGTGAAATGAATACCACCGTCTTGTCACCCGTTGCCGTGAGCATCGCATGATTGAGCTGATACTCGGCGATGGGATCGAGTGCGCTCGAAGGTTCATCCAGTATCATAAGTCCGGCGTCCTTGTAGAACACTCTCGCTACGGCAAGCTTCTGCGCTTCTCCGCCCGACAGGTTCACGCCGTCTTTTTCGAATTCGTTGGTGAGAGGTGTTTCGAGTCCTTTTTCGAATCTGTCGACTCTTCCTATGAGACCGCTGTCCGTAAGTGCTCTTCTCACCTTGTCTTCATCGGCATTCTCCGGTACATCAAGGATCACATTCTCCTTCACAGTACCGCCGGAGATCTTGAAATCCTGGAAGACAGTGCCGATGGTGTCCCTGTAACCTGCAACATCATACCTGCGTATGTCACGTCCGTCCGCTCTGATCTCTCCGGACTTTACATCGTATAGTCTCATCAGAAGCTTTACCAGTGTGGTCTTGCCCGCGCCGTTGTATCCGACAAGTGCGGTCTTCTCACCGGGCTTTATATGGAGATTGATATCCTTAAGCAGCATATCTTCGCTGCTTCCGTACGCAAACGAAACATTTTCAAGCTCGATCTCCTTGGGTGACTTGTCAGGAACAAGTCCTTCTTCGGATACGATCGAAGGCTCATAGCTCATGAACTTTCTGATCTTACCTATATAAAGGCTCGTCTCGCATGCGAAGGGATAGGTCTCCGAGAAGATCCTCATGCCTTCCTTAAGTCCGCCGAAAGATGCGAACAGAATGGCAACGCTTGAAAATGAAAGTCTTCCGACGACCGCAGCCTGATACACAAGATACGATATGAAGATAACATCGCTGATCATCGCATTGGAGACATAGCGCTTCATAAATCCGAAGAACCACTTTCTGAAAGCGTATTTCTTTTCGACCCTGTAAACCTCGTCATTGGCCTCATCGAACCTCTTCTCCAGTACATCGGAGATGTCCGGATTGAGACGGATCTCTTTGGCATAATCGCTGAGGTAATAGATTCTCTTTATATAATCACGCTTTCTCGAATGGGGCAGGCTCTCGATCTTGACCTTATAATTCTGCTTATTGTAAAGCTGCTCGAATATAAAGGAAGCCACAAAGGAAACGGTCACAAAGAGTATGGAAAGCGGATCCTTTATCAAAAAGAAAACGCCTCTTGTAATGAATACCGTAAGTCCGGACAGAACACTCTTTACGAAATTGATGACCCTGTCAATCTGGTTGTCAACTTCGGAGATCGCAAGTACCTGCTCATTGTAGAACTCGGGATCGTCGTAGCAGGCCAGGTCGACGGACTTTGCTTTTTCGTAGAGCATCATCTTGATCTTCTTGCGGATCTTGGGGCTTTCCCTCGGAGTGATGTAATCACCCGCCCAGACGGTGTAGACCATCCCCAGTGTGATGAGCGCAGCAACCAGAAGTATGATGGCTCCCACTTTCCTGAAAGGATATCCGAATTCCGCTGCTTCAATGACATATCCGATGAGAAGCGTATGCTCGCAGAAAATGGAAATCTGTCCCCTTATGGAATCAAGGGACTGATGGATAACGAACGCCGGCGATGACTTAAACATGAGTCCGAGGAAGTAGAAGTTATTGGAAAAGACCTGCTTTACGGACTGCTTTGTTTTTTCTTTTTCGGGGGACTTTCCGCTCACAGTATCACCTCCTCTTCGTTTTCAAGTGCCAGGTAATTCATTGCCTGCTTCTTGTACATCTGTGCATATTTTCCGTTCAATGCGATCAGCTGCGAGTGGGTTCCCTCCTCTATAAGGGTTCCCTTTTCCAGCATGAACACCCTGTCGCAATCCTTGACGGACGAAAGCCTGTGGGAAATGAAAAGCATCGTATGATCCCTTGCTTCCTTCAGGATGCTCTTAAACAGGTCGTACTCGGCTATGGGATCGAGCGCACTGGAGGGCTCGTCGAAGATCTTCATGGGAGTCTCCCTGACAAAGGTTCTCGCAACGGCAACCTTCTGGGTTTCGCCGCCGGAAAGCACGGCACCGTTTTCGTCGAACTCCTTGGTCATTACAGTATCAACCCCCTCGGGAAGCGCACAGATCCTGTCGTATACACCCGCCATCTTAAGTGCCCCTACCACCTTGGCGTCCTCGTCATCGTAATGCCTTCCCATAAGTACGTTTTCCTTTACGCTCATTCCGAACATCTGGAAATCCTGGAAGGTGGTTGCAAATATCTCGCGGTAAGCCTTCAGGTTGTACTCTTTTATGTTCCTGCCGTTATAGAGGATCTCACCCTCATCCGGATCGTAGAGCCTGAGGAGGAGCTTGATTATCGTGGTCTTGCCCGCACCGTTATGTCCGACAAGCGCTGTGGTCTCTCCTTTCTTTATCGTAAAAGAAAGATTGTCTATGGTCTTCTTTTCACCGTAGGAAAAAGAAACATTACGAAACTCGAGTCTTTCAAAATCCTTCGAAGGAATCTCGCCGTCAAAGTCTTCGGGAATCTTCTCTTCGTAATCGAGGAAGCTCCTGAGATTATTTATGAACATTCCGTTCTTGAGGATCTCCATGATATTTTCGAACACTCTTATCAGGATCCATGTCATCGCGACCATAAGGCTCGTCATGATCGTAAGCTGTGCAAGGCTGATGGTTCCCGAT
This sequence comes from Lachnospiraceae bacterium, assembly GCA_017524035.1. Taxonomy (GTDB): domain Bacteria; phylum Bacillota; class Clostridia; order Lachnospirales; family Lachnospiraceae; genus AC2028. Next base: position 10,309 of record JAFWUY010000147.1, read on the forward strand.
ACCCTGTTGCGGTAGATTGCATAAAACATCACGCCTTCGAATATAACGGTGAATGTGAAGGTTATGCGCAGGAAACTCAGCGTGCAGTTGGCGAAGGCGTACTTTATCGAAACCCTTACATTCTTCTCGGTAGCCTCCGCATACTGTTTTCTCATAAGCTCGAAAACCTGCGAAAGCCTTATCTCCTTGGCACCGTCGGGAAGATACATCATCCTGCTGACATAGTTTAAGACCTTGTCGTTCGGGACCCATCCCTGATATCTCTTATACTCATATTTATTCTTGAGATTTCCGAATATGAAATTACCTATAAGAGGTGAGATTATGAAAAGGATCGCATAGTGGTCTATCTCGAACATCAGATAGAATACAACTACGGCAGCGGCAGTACCGACAAGCGCTCCGAACACGCCGCGAAGGACAGCGGTGATCTTAGCCTCGGCGCCGTCCATAGTCATCGTGTACCTGTTGTAGAAATCGGAATCCTCATAACATCTGAGCTCAACATTCCTGGCCTTGGCATAGAGCTTTTTGTATATGCCTCCGAAGAGCCTGTTTGTTTCGAGGGGATACACGACATTATCGATATATCCCGTATATATCCTCAGTACGCAGAATACGATTCCGCTTATCAGAATGAATCTGAAGATACGGTCGAATCCGATATTCTGATCGAGACCGTTAACGATGACGCGCATGAAAACACCGTCAAAGAAAACCCACTCTCCGTGACCGATAAGCCAAAGGAAAAATGAATGTATAACAATGGCGGGTGATATCCCGGCGGCAAGCTTAAGTGCATATGCCGCGTTCTTTACGGTCACACTTAAGGATAGTTTGTCTTTGTCTTTTTTCTTAGCGTTTTCCGACATAAAAACTCCTCACTCCAAGCCGAATTTTGTTAAGTATAATGGCTTAAAAGTGAGGAGTCAATAAACTACAGGTTTATAAATTCTAACGAAAGTGTAAACCGCCACAGCATCGCGCATTCATTCGCAAAAACGCCGCTGCGCGGCTAAGTATCCGCTACGCGTATACTTTTTGCTCATAAATGTGCGATACTGCTTCGCAGCCAATTTCATAAAAAAATGCTCCGTATCACGCAAGCGTGTACGGAGCATTTTTTATTCATTGTCTGTGGCAGTGATCTGTGAATTACATCATCCCGCCCATGCCACCGCCTGCGGGCATAGGAGGCTGGGGCTCCTTGATGGTTGATACAACGCTCTCGGTGGTGAGAAGTGTTGATGCAACTGAGGTTGCGTTCTGAAGTGCAGAACGGGTAACCTTTGCGGGATCGAGGATTCCTGCCTTGACCATATCAACATACTCTTCCTTGAGAGCATCGAAGCCGATACCCTTCTTGGACTCACGAACCTTATTAACGATGACACTTCCGTCAAGTCCTGCGTTTGCAGCGATGTGATAAAGAGGAGCTTCGAGTGCCTTGAGGACAACTCTTGCACCGGTCTTCTCATCTCCGTCAAGTGTCTCGGCAAACTCTTCAACCTTCTTGGATGCGTGGATGTATGCCGAACCGCCGCCTGCGATGATACCCTCTTCAACAGCTGCTCTGGTAGCTGCGAGTGCATCTTCCATACGGAGCTTTGCTTCCTTCATCTCGGTCTCGGTAGCAGCACCGACTCTGATGACCGCTACGCCGCCTGCAAGCTTTGCAAGTCTCTCCTGGAGCTTCTCTCTGTCGAAATCGGAAGTGGTCTCTTCGATCTGCTTCTTGATCTGACCGATACGAGCCTGGATGTCCTTCTTCTTGCCTTCGCCGTCAACGATAACGGTGTCATCCTTGCGGACCTTAACACTCTTTGCACGGCCGAGCATATCAACGGTAGCGTCCTTGAGCTCAAGGCCAACCTCTGAAGAAATAACGGTACCGCCGGTGAGGATTGCGATATCCTCGAGCATTGCCTTTCTTCTGTCGCCGTAGCCGGGAGCCTTGACTGCAACTACATTGAAGGTTCCGCGGAGCTTGTTAACGATAAGTGTGGTAAGAGCTTCGCCCTCGACATCCTCTGCGATGATGAGGAGCTTGCTGCCGGACTGTACGATCTGCTCAAGAAGAGGAAGGATCTCCTGGATGTTGGATATCTTCTTGTCGGTGATGAGGATGAGAGGATTGTCAAGAACAGCTTCCATCTTATCCATATCGGTAGCCATGTATGCGGAGATATATCCGCGGTCGAACTGCATACCGTCAACGGTATCGAGCTCGGTAGCCATGGTCTTGGACTCTTCGATGGTGATTACGCCGTCGCCGGAAACCTTCTCCATAGCATCTGCAACCATCTGGCCTACTTCATCATCTCCTGCGGAGATAGCAGCGACACGGGCGATGTGCTCCTTGCCGTTGAGCTTCTGGCTCATTTCCTTTATGGCTGCTACAGCAACCTCGGTAGCCTTCTTCATTCCTTTTCTGAGGATGATGGGGTTGGCACCTGCAGCAAGGTTCTTCATTCCTTCGTTGACCATTGCCTGTGCAAGAACGGTAGCGGTTGTGGTTCCGTCTCCGGCAACATCATTGGTCTTGGTAGCGACTTCCTTAACGAGCTGTGCGCCCATGTTCTCGAAGCCGTCTTCAAGCTCGATCTCTTTTGCGATGGTAACACCGTCGTTGGTGATGAGGGGTGCACCGTAGCTCTTGTCGAGCACTACATTTCTTCCCTTAGGTCCGAGTGTTACACGGACAGTATCAGCGAGGCTGTTAACACCCTTCTCGAGTGCCTGGCGTGCCTCAGCGCCGTATTTGATCTCTTTAGCCATTTAAAATGCGCCTCCCTTATTTAACAATTGCGAGGATATCGCTCTGCTTTACTACAATGTATTCCTCGTCGTCATCGAGCTTGACTTCGGTTCCGGCATACTTCTGATAGATAACCCTGTCGCCCTTCTTGACTTCCATCTTGACTTCCTTACCGTCGCTGGTGGTGCCCGGGCCTACAGCTACAACATCAGCCTGTGAGGGCTTCTCTTTGCCTGCAGCGCCTGCAAGAATGATTCCCGACTTGGTGGTCTCTTCGGCTGCTACAGCCTTAAGGACTACTCTGTCACCCAAAGGTACTAACTTCATATTATTGCCTCCTTTTTACGCATAAATCGCGTTCTTTACTTTTCTTTGTTAGCACTCTTTTGATTTGAGTGCTAATTGACATTACCTATATTAGTCTTATGCATATGGAAATGCAAGCAAAAAAACTAAAATTTTCGAAAAATCTTACTCTCCGTAATAGTCCGCGCGGCTGACCCTTTTCAGTTCCCTGACGCCGAAATAATCGGCCATTATACGGTTTTCTTCCTCTCCGGGATCCTCGGAAATATCCTTATTGATAAGAAACCAGGGTTTGTAGGCATATTCGGGCACTTCCACAATCTCATGATCGGAAGCTTCTATTATCCTTACCCTTTCGAGGAATTCCTGATGAAACGCATACGCCTCACCGGTATGGACATAGTAGTATGCACCGAAGGACGAGACCGCACCGATCTTATCGGCGGTAAAATGAAATGCCGCAAGCAGCATTACGAGCACAGCAAGATAATACAGAACATAATGCTTCACTCCGGCCCCAAAAACCCTGCCAAGCCTTTCTCCCGCCTTTGAATGAGTCAGGTATCCGAGCCAGTAGACCTCATTTGCAAAAAGAAGGATCTGGAAGGTAAAGCTGACTGCGATCCAGGTTCTCGAAAGTCCGGCATTTCCCATGGAATAAAAGCTCGAAGTATAACCCGTGCAATAAAATCCGTATGAAAGCAGGGTAAACAGCCAGGGATGACGGAACCTACAATCCGTCTTTTTCACCATCATAAGGATCACGGGGACAGCGAGCATCATGAGCAAAAGCACGAAGGGACCGCTGAATTTCCAAAGGTTCTGTGCGCCTGCTCTGAAGGAATACAGGATTGACCTTGCCGCGCCGAATCCCTGATAAGCCGCCTGACGGTTGGCATTTCCGGGAGCACTGAAGCTCAGCCAAAGCCCTGCGGAATAGACCAGAAGTCCCGGAACATACAGGAAGACCTTTTTGGACCTGTTTAAGATCAGCAGGATCATGAATCCCGCAAGAAGAAGCATTCCCTGGATGCATGTGACGAAATTCGCACCCGCACAGGCAAAGGAAAGAAACGAAAGCATAATACATCCCATTGCGGATGACCATATCTTCTTTGCGTTTGAAAGAAGGACCATTACCGCGACCATGACGAACATCAGACTGTGCATGAACACATAATGTACGCCGCTGTTGTACCAGTAAAAGCCCTGCTGTGCGGTATAGATGCATTCGGTAAGAGTAAGGGTTACGATCACCGAAAAAGCGATCCTGTCGAAAACATCAGCCTTAAGATAATGCGCCGTCAGTACCATCGTCATAAAAAAGACGGATGATACGAGTGCCGTGATCAGAAGAACAGGGCCCCAAAAATAAAACTCATACCCAAGCGCACCGGGCATCTGGGCCATCATAAAGATCGATGAATAGGTTCCCTGCCAGGAATAGCGGAACCCCAGCGCAGTCTCGTAACCGACCGTAAGGATGGTACGAAGGCCGTATCCGTATCTCTGCGCCTTCCACATATTCAGGCCGTAGCTGAAGTCGTCGTACCTGGGAACGGCATAGAGAGCCAGCCTGTACAGCGGAACCAGAGCCAATACAAGTGCGAGCAGCGAACACAGGGCAAATATTTTTTTGGAAAAAGAAATACCGAATACCTTACGCATTTTCAAGGTTACAAAAAAACTCCGATCCCACGGTAAGGTGGAATCGGAGTTCGTATTACAGTTTGATCTCTAGATATCCCACGAGCTTGGTCATATCGTATTCTTCCATGATTCCGAGGTTCGGGTCATAGAACTTTCCGTCAAAGTAAAGAAGATAGTGGCTGAAGCGTCCCATCTTCTCCATGAGGATCGCGCACTTCGGAAGGACGACCTTCTCTCCTTCCGCGGGATAAACGATTATGTTGTTGTGGTCTATTCCGTAATAATTCAGTGCGGAGATGAGTCTTCCCATGGTCCCCTGCCACTCACGGCAGTCCATGACGGTGATAACATCCGCAATGGTGACTCCCGCGAGCATTGCGATACATGCCTGTCCGCAGAGTCCGTCACCGGGCTGGATTATAAGATCTATGGAATCGATCTTTCTTATGGGATTATCGACGCTGTAGGGTGAATTCTGATCCATCCTGATCAGTGTATCGGTTATGTGGAGCAGGAACTTGTGATTGACATTCATATCAAGATCAAGCTCGGTTCCCGCAGGAATAAGAAGCTTGTAGAGTCCCTTTTCAAGCGGAACGAGATTGCACTTGATGAACTGGTTGTCGATGATAAGCTCCGCGCTTATCTCATCACGCTGCTTGCAGACCTCCCAGATGTTGAAAGGTATGTTTATCTTAACCTCATCGTTTTCTTTTTCTATTTTGGATGTAAAGAAATATTTCATGGTACCCTTTCCCCTTTTTTCCGCATATGCGAACGAAAAAAGTATATAAAATACGCGATATATTTGTCAACGAAAGAGGCGAAACATGAGGGACGGTTCAGCCCACCGTTCACCCCTCAGTAGTACACTGTTTCGAGCATCTCGCACGATGCTTTTCCGCCGGTCATATCGACAGCTCTTTTTGACAGGGGCTCCGCCTTATCCTCGGGCCCCAGGACAGTCAGGGATACCTTCTCGGAATAGGATGAATCCGTGATATCAAAGCCCTCATTTTCAAGGTATCTGCGCAAGGCACTCTCATCGGGATAATCCAGCGTTATCCGTACATATCGTCCGCGCCTTATGGGAGAAACATCCGCATCGTCAAAAGCCCGGGCCGCGGCTTCGGTATATGCCCTGACAAGCCCGCCGGTTCCGAGCAGAACGCCTCCGAAGTATCTTGTCACGACGCACACGGCATTCACCAGCTCCGCGCCTTCCATGACTGAAAGCATGGGCCTTCCCGCGGTTCCCGAAGGTTCACCGTCATCGGAGGCTTTTTTGATGATATTGTCGCCGTCCATGATGATGTAGGCATAGCAGTTATGCCTCGCATCATTGTATTTCTTACGGATACGCGTTACGATCTCCTCCGCTTCTTCTACGCTCGAAGCGGTGCCCAGAAATCCGATGAACTTGGATTTGGTCACGACGATCTCGGAATTTCCATCCTTCTTTATGATATTGTAGGTATCATTTGAGCCCAAGTTTATTCCTTTTCAAACACCGGATCTGATGATATATTATTGTATGCATGAACGTTTGCACAGTCAAAGGAGTAATATTATGGATGTTTTTGAAAAAATCGGGGAATCCGTATATACAGCAACATATAAGGTGAAGAATAAGGCTAAGGAAGTAGCCGATATCGCAAGCCTCAAAGCACAGGTGACAACCTGCGAGGAAGTCATCCGCAAGAACTATATTGCGATAGGAAAGGCTTACTACGAAAAGTATAAGGATTCCGAAGACAGTGAATTTGCAAAGCACTGCACCGCGATCAGGAATGCCGAATCGGGCAAGAAGAGGCTTCTTCAGGAGATCGAGGACAGAAGAAACGGTCTTGATCCCGAAGCGGAAACGGATGCGGATCCGGACGACGAAAGCTTCATATAATCCAAACGGCGGAAGAAATCTTCCGCCGTTTTATTTTGCCTTTTATCAGCCGTCCTGTGATGCAACAGCCGCCGCTGCCGCTGCCGCCGCAGCTGCTTCATTGGCCTGTCTTACCGCTTCAAGCTGTGCCATCTGCGTCGCGATCACCGCATCATATCCCGGTGTTGCAAGCATGATATCGGTATGCTGGCAGAAGTGGTCGTTATCGGGAATTATGATTTCGGCCGTTCCGTCATCATGTTCGATAATAACCTGATTGCCCTCCATAAGATTGGGATCACCGATCAGAAGATCCGGATGAAATCCGTCAACCTTGGGAAGAAGTGTTACTCCTTCATAAGCGAAAGGACAATTTGGACAGGCGATCTTGTTATCATACGCACAGATACGTCCGGCATAGTGAAGATCACATTCATACTGGGGTTCCGTTCCTTCCGCAAACCATTCGGAGATCACGCATCCGTCACAGAGTCCGGGGATGGGAAGAAGTCCCGACTCGGAGCATACCTCAACGGAAACGAGTCCTTCGGGCATTGTAAACTCTTTATATGCAAGCCCTTCATGAACCCTGCTCATTATCGCGTGCCAGAGCTGCTCGGATGTATGCATCTCGTCCCAGGTCTGTTCGGTATTGTCGTCATATCCGGTCCATACACCCGCGGTATAATAGGGAGTCATTCCCACGAACCAGTGGTCCCATCCTGCGGATGTCGTACCGGTCTTACCTGCGATATCCATTCCGGGGAAACGTACTCTGGTACCGGTACCGTAGTTAACGCAGTCCCTCATCGCACTTATCAGGAGCCAGGATGTGGTCTCTTTGAAAACCTGCTTTGTACGGGGATTCCTATTATCAAGGATTATATCTCCGTCAGGTCCGGTGACATAGGAATAAAGGTGGGGCCTGATATAGGTTCCGCCGTTTGCGATGCAGGCATAGGCGCCCGTTACTTCCTCATTGGTAACACCGTAGGTAAGTCCGCCGAGTGCAAGCGACTGGGTGATATCGGAATAGATCTGTCCGTTGATCTCTTTTCCCGCGGTAAGGGTTGTAAAGCCGAGATCCTGAAGGTAGGAAAAACCGACCTCGGGTCCTATGTAAGTCAGGTTCTTGACCGCTACGATGTTCATCGAATATGCGATACAGTACCTCAGTGAAAGATTCTTGCCGCTGGTGGTCTTGGAAGTATTCTGTACGGGCTTTCCGCCGTTGTAATTGAACGGTCCGTCATAATACGTCGTGGCAAGTGTGACAAGACCGGTATCGATTCCGGGACCCACACTGGCAAGAACCTTGAATACCGATCCGGGTGAACGGCTCGATGCGGTGGCACGGTTAAGGGTTCTTCTTCCGATCTTCTCGCCTCTTCCTCCGGCTATGGCAACAACCTCTCCCGTTGACTGGTTTTCGATGACCATGGACATCTGGGGCTCGAGGGTATATGAAATGGCCTCAAGGAAATTGTCCTCACTCTCTACAAGTCCGAGTTCTTCAAAGCATCCGGCCCTGTATTCGTCGATCGCTTCCTGTGCTTTTTCCTGTGAGGAATACAAAAGGGTGTACTTGCTGTATCCGTACTTTGCCTTGAACCAGCTGATGAGATTCTCTTTCGAGTAGTTGTGAGCCACTCCGTCCTCATCATATATGGTCAGCGCATAATCAAGGAGCCATCTGTCATTGAATTTGAAGTTGTCGGGATTTGCGAACTCTTCATCAACGATCTGCTGGATATAGGGATCCATGGTTGAATAGATACGAAGACCGCCGCTGGTGAGCATGTGCTCAGCCTGGTTCCTGTCGTATCCGGCTACATGTATGAGATCATAAAGCACATCGTCATAAAGCGAATCGGAGAAGTAATTACCCTCCTGGGTATCAGCCTCCGCGATGAAGGTATCGTGATACTGGATCCTGTCGTAAACATCCGCGGTATCGGCGATCGCTTCGTCATATTCCTGCTGGGTAATGAATCCGAGCTCGAGCATCTTGTCGAGACAGGTCTTACGACGCTTGACGTTATTCTCGGGATACTTGATCGGATTGTACCAGGAAGGATTCTGGGTGATCGCAGCCATTACGGCGCACTCACTCAGGTTGAGGTCTATTGCCGATTTGCCGAAATATCTCTGTGCGGCGGATTCGACACCGAGGGTGTTCTGTCCCATATTGATCGCATTGAGATATCTGAGAAGGACTTCGTCCTTCTCCGTGGACTTGGTGACTTCTATCGCAAGATACTGCTCCTGTATCTTACGCTTGATCTTCTTGATCATGTTGTCACCCTCTTCGGTCCAGTCGACGAAGACGGTATTCTTGAGAAGCTGCTGGGTTATTGTGGAAGCACCCTGGGTCGACTCTCCGTGCGTGCGGATAAACTGGTACATGGCTCTGGCCATACCTTTATAGTCAACACCGTTGTGCTCATAGAATCTCTCATCCTCTACGGCGACGAATGCAAGTCCGAGCTGCTTGGGAATTCCGTCCCATCCGACAACGATACGGTTTGCATCCTGTCCGACATAGTGATCGAACTCATTTCCCATCGCATCGTAAACAATGGTCGCCTGACCGTTTGAAATGATGTCGGAAATGTGAATGACGGGAGTTCCCGCAATGATCGAATTAAAAAGTCCGATGCCGCCGGCAAGAAGGCAGATTCCCGCACCTATCATTCCGGCAAGAAAGAGCTTGAATCCGAGAAGAACTATCTTCCTTATTATCTTTCCGCTGTATGAATTTAACCGGCGTCTCCTGGCGAGTACGCCTTTTCTGCTATAGTCCATTTCTTACTCCATCCATCCGGCTTACAGATAATCAACCGGATTCTTCATGGATATCATCCTGATATCCGGGTCGTCCTCACCGAAAAGATCCATAACGATATCCTCGGCCTCGGACAGATTATTTTCATTTACGCAAAAAACACAATTAAACTTATGCCTGTCGAACAGTTTTTTCCTCGGGTAACTGATGTAATAAGAGATCCTTGTCTTCAGGAGAGCATGCTCAAGGATATTCTTGGCCTCCTCGGAATAAACACTGCAGAGCTCATATTCATTGTTTACTTTGAGTGATGAATATATAGTTTCCATAATCACCTCATCGTGTTAAATCCTAAACATACATTATATACCAAAAACGACTATTTTGAAAGGAGACACACCCTGTCCCCGAACACACCGTCCCCGGCAAGATAAGTCATCGAATGAAAGCCGTACATGTTGCCTATCGTCCGGATAACGGCATCCTTGTCAACACCTTCTCCTTCTATCACGATCACGGCATTCAGGGATGCCAGACGTTCATCAAAGCTTTCCGCTTCCTCCTCTTTCAGGAGAAGACAGTTGCCGTAATTCATAAGCTCCGGGACATTCCTGTAAAAACCCTCATCCCCGTAGATCAGAACAGCATCATATGACGAATAATACCTTGATATTCCGAGCTGGTCCGAATACCCCTCACATAGATATTCGGGAGTTATTACAAGTACAAGACATATACAGGATACCGTCCATATGAACAGAACACCCGTGTAGATGGCCTTCCTTAATCCGGAGCCGGTCAGGAATCTTTCGGCAATATAATAAATGATGAATCCGAGTCCCATGATCCAGATGATCATCACAAAAGGAAATACCGGGATCAGACAGCTGTTTTCGCCGGAAGGAACGGCAGCCGTAACAGTGACGATATATCCGCAGGCCGAAGCAAAAAGAACCGGAGCGTAAAACTTCATCCTCTTTGTAAGCATCGCCACAAGTGCGGATAAAAGCACAAAAACCAGCATACTTACCGCACCGCCTTCGGACCATCCCGTGCGGTCTGCGATCTTTTCAAGCGCGCCTGTCAGATTTCCGGGCAGTGAGCCGGATGCGAAGTTTTCCCTGAGCAGCGGACCTGTCAGAGCGGTATAAATATCCCCGAAAACGAAGGGATAGAGCAAAGCTCCCACTCCCGCCGAGATCATCATCGTACGTATAAGATACAGGGCTTCTTTTTTCTTTTTCGAAGATACCAGATATATTACCGATGACAGTATCAGGAAAAAGAAAAATACACCCGTCAGGTACTCGGTAAGAAATCCAAGTACGGTAAAGAAGATGATCTTCTTGTTTCCCTTTTTAAAGCTCCCTCCGGCAGCTATCCGGCTGATGACAAGATACGCGGTTGCAAGACAGAAAAACGCCGCTGCCCCGTACGACCTTGTGAGAAGCACGGTATCTATTCCCGCGGGAGAAAGACCGTAAAAAAGTGCGGCTACGGGTCCGAGATATTTTTGTCCGATGACATTCCTGAAAAAAGAACCGATAATGAGCATTGAGCCCATCATAAAGATGATGTTCAGAATGCATCCCGGCCACGGACTTAAGGTTCCGTACGAAAAGATCGCACGAAGCACACAAAAGCCGTTCAGCATCATGAAATATAACGGCGGACAGATGTCCGATGCCGAATTACGGTATGCGGAAAACAGGGCAAATGAATCATTACCGTAAAAAGAAACATGTTCCCTGATCTCGCTAGAACTCATCCACACAGGGCCTTCTTCAAGCATTTCTGTGAGGCGGATCGGAGTGAACTCTGAATTTGACAGCTCGTAGCTCAGGATCTCTTCCGTAAGATAGCCTTCCTTGTGTGATACAAAGAAGATATCGAATGCAAGGACGATGACCAGAGCAAAGATGAGCATCAGATTATATTTCGGATCTTTATCTTTCATTCTCTGCAGATATGAATATCACGTCAGAACCCGTATTCGTATTTTATCTTGTCACTTACGCTTATTTCTTTTCCGGTCTGTACTTCTATGATCTCAAGTCTTGTATCTGCGATAACGGTATGCTTACAGCCTGCGGGAAGCTCTATCACATCTCCCGCTTTTACGTGTCTCTTAACGTCATCTATAACAGCGGTTCCCTCACCCGTTATCACGGTCCAGACTTCGTCGCGTCTTTCGTGTGAATGGTAATACATATGGTGTCCGGGAAGGAGCGTGACCTTTATGGTAAGACTGGTATCTCCCGAATCGATCACCTTGAATGATCCCCAGCTCTTTTCGGAGTACTTTATCGCTCCCGTCACTTTGTCCACGACAGGCTTTATATAACTTGACTGGTGCTTGTCGGAAACAAGTATTCCGTCCGGACCTGCAGCAACAACCACATCCTTAAGTCCCATGCATACGAGAGGTATATCAAGATCGTTAACAGCGGTGGTGTTTACGCACTCTCCTCCGAAAATGACATTTCCGAGAGAGTTTTTGTCCATTGTCTCGGCCAAGGTATTCCATGTTCCGACATCCTTCCACTCTCCGGCAAATCTGACGACCCTGATATTTTCTTCTTTTTCGAGGACCGCATAATCGAAGCTTATGGGGTCGAGCGATTCATATCTTGAAAACAGGTCATCGTAGCCTTTGTATCCGATCAGCTTCCTAGCGATATCCAGAACGTATCCCGCCCTGAAAGCAAAGACGCCGGCATTCCAGAGTGCGCCTTCATTTATAAGCACCTCAGCTTCTTCCTCAGAGGGCTTTTCCTTGAACCTTAAAACGGTGCTTATCTCATCCTTGGTCTCCGGAATGATGTATCCGTATTTTGCGGTGGGAAAAGTGGGTTCGGTGCCGAGAAGGCATATTCCCTTTTCCGCGGAAAGAACCGCTTCTTCAAGCTTTCCCAGTGCACGGAAATAATCATCTCCGACATAGGGGTCGACGGGGCAGACGATCACGGCATCATCCGGCGAAAGTCCTTTTTTGTCCGTAAGAAAAGCAAGCGAAAGGATTATTGCGGGAAAAGTATCCCTTCTGAAGGGCTCCGGTGAAACCTCAACACCGTCTCCGAGCTGGTTGGTAAGCGCGGAAAGCTGCTGCTTCGATGCGGCCACCGTAACGACCGAATCCGGCGAAACGGACCTGATCTGACGGTATACACGCTGAACCATCGATTCCGGCTCGCCCGAAGGAGACGTGAATATCCTTATGAACTGTTTACTTCTTACTTCATTCGAAAGCGGCCAGAGCCTTCTGCCCGAGCCGCCTGAAAGCAAAACAATATTCATTATCTGTTTGCTGCCTCCAAAGAAACCTTCTTTATATCGGCTTCGGTCATCATCTTTACAAGCTCTTCAAAGCTTGTTTCGGAAGGATTCCACTTAAGCTCACGGGCCGCCTTGGCAGGATCTCCGAGAAGATTAACAACATCGGTGGGCCTGAAGAAATCGGGACTTACCTCGACGAGCACCCTGCCGGTAGCCTTGTCGATACCCTTTTCATCAATGCCTTCACCCTTAAACTCAAGCTCAATGCCCGCATGGCGGAACGCAAGCGTGCAGAACTCCCTTACGGAATGCTGGACGCCGGTGGCGATAACGTAATCCTCGGGCTTGTCATTCTGAAGCATGAGATACATGCACTTTACATAGTCACCCGCAAATCCCCAGTCGCGCAGTGAAGAAAGATTTCCGAGATAAAGCTTATCCTGAAGTCCCGCAGCGATACGCGCCGCAGCGAGTGTGATCTTCCTTGTCACAAATGTCTCTCCTCTTCTGGGAGATTCATGGTTGAAAAGAATTCCCGAGCAGGCAAACATTCCGTATGCCTCCCTGTATTCCTTTACGATCCAGTAGCCGTACTGCTTGGCGACAGCGTAGGGTGAATATGGATGGAAAGGAGTCTTTTCGCTTTGGGGAACCTCTTCCACTTTGCCGTAAAGTTCGGAAGTCGAAGCCTGGTAAATACGGCAGGTCTGAGTCTGACCGGTAACCCTTACGGCTTCGAGCACCCTGAGGACGCCTGTCGCATCGACATCGGCGGTAAACTCGGGAACGTCAAAGGAAACCTGTACATGGCTCTGAGCCGCAAGATTGTAGATTTCATCGGGACGGATCGTTCCTATGAGATTGACAAGGCTTAAAGAATCGCCGAGATCTCCGAAGTGAAGGAAGAAATCATCCCTTCCCTCAAGGTGTGCGATCCTCTCACGGTAATCAACGGATGATCTTCTGATCATTCCGTGAACTTCATATCCTTTTTCAAGCAAAAACTCGGCAAGATAGCTTCCGTCCTGTCCGGTAATACCGGTAATAAGTGCTTTTTTCATTCCTGTCTCCGGATCATTTTCTGTAATATGCCGCGAGCTTCTTAACAGCCGCGATGGTGTCTTCGATATCCTTATCCGTCATCCTGGGATAAAGAGGAATACTCATTATTCCCTTATATACTTCTTCCGCATTCGGACAGAGTCCCTTTTCATATCCGAGATGCCTGTAGTAAGGGAACCAGTATACGGGCACATAATGGATCTGGCACTGAACATTCTCCGCGCTCATGGCATCAAAGAACTCGCGTCTTGTGCAGGTCAGCTTATCGAGATCGAGCCTGATAATGTAAAGATGCCTTGAGGTATCGGATTCGGGGATCTCTTTCTGGACAATGATCCCGGGAACATCGGCAAATGCCTTGTCGTAGATCTCAACTATCCTCTTTCTCTTGGCAATAAACTCATCTATACGGTCAAGCTGGCTTATGAGAAGCGCCGCCTGGAAGTCGGTCATCCTGTAGTTGTATCCGAGGCTTATCTCCTCGTAATACCAGGGTCCCTCGTGAGGAGCATCCTCCATTTCTTCCTCGTCATGGGTGATGCCGTGTGTATGGGCGAGAACAAGCTTTTTGTAAAACTCGTCATTATCGGTAAGTATCGCTCCGCCCTCTCCCGCGGTAACGGTCTCGACGGGATGGAAAGAAAAA
>JAFWUY010000148.1 GCA_017524035.1 Lachnospiraceae bacterium
ATGGAGAAGAAGGCAGAGGCATACGCTAAGTATAACAATGCCGCTATCACCGAGATGATCATCAAGCAGCTCCCTGCTATCGCAAAAGAAGTCGCAGCTCCCATCGCAGCAATTGAGAAGGTTACCGTTATCGATTCCGGAAACGGTGACGGCGGCGTAGCAAGCGTAGGCGGCTATACTCCTGCAGTCATGGCTAAGGTTATCGAGTCCGTTAAAGAGACCACCGGCTTCGATCTTATGGAAGTCATGAAGGCTCAGACTTATGACGCTAAGGTCACCAAGAACATCAACGTTACCGGACTTGATGCAGAAGTAGTAAAAGAAGCAACAAAGACGGTAAGAAATGATGTAGAAGAGTAACCTGTCCAAACAGCGGCCCGGGCCTTAAAGCCCGGGCCGATTTTATTGAAAAACCAGGCTTTTTCGACTAGAATATTAACTGTATGGGGAAAAAAGAGAGTAGAAAATTCAAGAACTCTCCTTTGGGGACAATACTCATTGTTTTCTTTTGTATTGTCGTCAATTTTGTGGGCAAACATCTAGCCGTAAAATATGAATTACCCCTTTGGCTCGATTCTGTAGGGACTGTCTTTGCAGCTTATGTTCTCGGTCCCGTCTGCGGTGCCATAATCGGCGGCACCGGCAATATAATCTATTCCTTCTGGGATGCCAATTCACTCGCTTACTGCCTTACGAGTATTTTCATCGGTGCGAGCATGGGAACCGCGGCAAGGAAGAAGTATTTCGAAAGCTTCTTCGGCGCAACGACGGTTGCCGGAGGCGTCACCATCGGTTCCGTTTTTATCTCGACCATACTCAATCTTTCATTCTATGGCGGTTATACAGGCAATGTCTGGGGCGACGGAGTCGTCAATTTCCTTATGGACAGAAACATTCCCAGGTTTATCGCGTCAACCATAGGTGAAATGTATCTGGACTTTCTGGATAAGATCATCACGGTTCTCTTTATGTTCTATCTGATCAAGGCCGTGAGATTTTTCAGGAAAAACGAGATCAAAAAGCCGCCTCTGATAACCGGACTTTTGATCATTGCTTTGGTCCTTGGTTCTCTTTGTCCTTCAGCCACGGTCAGTGCCGCCGGCAGGGGCGATGTCACTTATATTCAGCGTGTGTTCAACGCCGACAACGGTCTTTTGTGCGGTCATGCCAACGATATAGTTCAGACCAATGACGGAATCCTCTGGGTGGGAAGTTATTCCGGTCTGTACAGGTATAACGGCAGCTCTTTCCGCTTTATGGAAGAGTTCGACAATGTCAAGAACGTCAACTGTCTGTATGTCGATGAGGAGGGCAGGCTCTGGATCGGAACCAATGACAGCGGTGTTGTCATTGCCATAGGTAATGAAGAGGTCAATGTACTTAATACCACAAAGGGACTTCCTTCCGATTCGGTAAGAAGCATAGTCCAGAGCTCGGACGGAGATTATTATATCGGCACCTCGGATCAGATGGTCGTTGTGCGTCTTAAGAACGGCATCACGATATCCGCAGAGCTTCCCGGGATAAGATACGCGCAGAGCATAGCTGCAGACCGTCAGGGCAATGTTGCGACGGTCACTTCGGATGGTTCGCTTTATGTTTTAAAGGACGGAAAAGTAAGCTGCGAAGTTCCGAAATTTGATGAAAATGTTTTGTATTCCTGCTGTCAGTTCAGTCCGGAAGGACTTCTTTTTGCGGGAACCACCGACGGCAGGGTCATGGTGTTCAAGATCATGGTCAACTCCGTAATGATGCAGCACACCCAGGTCTGCTCGGGCGTATCCGAGATCAATGAGATCTACTTTAAGGACGACAATATCTGGGTGCTTGCCGATAACGGAATCGGAAGGCTTCACGGTAATGCATATACAAAGGTTCCCACGGGTGATTTCAATTCATCCGTCGAAAGAATGTGTGTTGATTACCAGGGCAATCTCTGGTTTGCATCGACGAGGCACGGACTGCTCCAGCTTTCGGAATCATGCTTTTCGGATCTTTATACCCTTTACGGAATAAGCAGTGCGGTTGTAAATACCACGGCCATTCATGACGGTATTCTTTTTATCGGAGCCGATAACGGACTTACCGAGGTGCATCTGAATTCGGGTTCATTACGCCGTACCGTTATGACGGATACCCTTAAGGGGGTGCGTATCAGATGCATCCTTCCGGATTCGGAGGGGAATGTCTGGTTCTGTACATACGGAAAAGGACTGATCTGCGAAAAGCCGGACGGCGAAGTTGTCTTTTACAATTCGGACAGGTACGGACTTGGAAACAGGGCGAGAGGCTGCATAGAGCTTTCGGACGGAAGTATCGCCGTCAGCATCGATTCGGGACTGTCCATCATAAAGAACGGGGAGGTTAAGACAACCATTCCGTACGGCGGTGAGCTCGGTTCCTCTCAGATCCTTTCCCTTTGCGAGTATTCCGACGGAAAGCTTTATCTCGGAACGGACGGAAATGGAATTATCGTTTATGAAAACGGAGAGATAACCGGGCATATTACCAAGGCAGACGGATTGGGCTCCGAGGTCATACTCAAGATGGTCTATGACAGTGAGTATGATGTCATGTTCATAGTCACAAGCAACAGTCTGTGTTACTTGAAAAAGTCGGTCATAACACCGATGAAGGGATTTCCTTATTCCAACAATTATGACATTGTCCTTGATAAGGATGGCGAAGCATTTGTTATCGGAAGTGCCGGAATATATGTTGTAAGAAAAGCCGCGCTTATCGACGGTGAGGATATAGAATACACACTGCTCAATTCAAGGCTCGGACTCAGAGGCGCCATTACCGCAAATTCCTGGAATGTGGTTACAGGTGACAAGGATCTTTATCTGTCGACAGACCGCGGTGTCATAAAGGTCAATCTCGATAATTACAGGTCGAACAGGCGTGCATACAGGATCATGGTATCGCAGGTGATCCTTGACGGTGTTCCGGCGGATATAGAAAGGGGCAACAGGCTTACGATCGACAAGGATGTGAACACCATCGAGTTCATACCTGAGATCGTCAATTTCTCATTCGAAGATCCCAAAGTTTCATATTATCTGGAAGGCGTGGATACAGGATACAAGACCGTTTCCCAGAGCGAACTCACCAATGTTATATACACCAATCTTCCTTCGGGAGAATATACCTTCCATATCGCCATACTCGATGAAGACACGGGAAGGATACTTGAGGAAAGTTCTTACGGTTTCGTAAAGGAAAACTCGATATACGACAATAACTGGTTTATGTTCTACATGCTGTTTGTCGGCGGACTCTTCGTAGGCTGGGCTACCTGGTTCTATACCAGATACTGGGCGCAGAAGAAGATGAGCATGCAGCAGCAGAGACTTGCCCTTGCTCTCAAACAGGTAGAGATGGGCAACGAAACGATCATGGCTATCGCGAGAACGGTCGACGCCAAGGATTCCATGACAAGCAAGCATTCGCAGAGAGTTTCCGAGTATTCCGTCCTTATTGCCAAGAAGTACGGCTTCAGCGAAGAAGAGGTGGACAATCTCAGAAATGCTGCGCTTCTTCACGATATCGGTAAGATCGGAATTCCCGATGCGATACTGAACAAGCCTGATAAGCTCACTGATGAAGAATATGCAAGGATGAAGCTTCATGCGACACTCGGAGCTGATATCCTCAAGGACTTTACACTTATCGAGCACGCAGCCGAAGGAGCAAAGTACCACCATGAGAGATATGACGGAAGCGGCTATCCCGAAGGCCTTAAGGGTGATGATATCCCTCTTTACGGAAGGATAATCGCATTAGCCGATGCATTTGACGCTATGACGGCAAACCGTGTTTACAGAAAGAGGCTTTCTTTTGAGCAGGTAATGAGTGAACTCGAGAACGGAAGGGGAACACAGTTCGATCCCGAACTTCTCGATCTTTTCCTTGAACTGTTGAATGAAGGAGATATTGACGTCGAAACTCTGTATGCCGGTGTGGAGGATTTAAATGCCTGATGCTGAAAAGAAAAAGATCATATGGGTAGTGATCGCGTCTTTCATTTGCATTCTTGAATTTTTTGCTTACAGGCATCTGGAAGAAAAACTCGATTTCGGACATAAGGAGATAACCGTCGGTCTGATAGTCGACGGAGACGAGAGCACTCCCTACAGCGAAAACTTCATACGTGCGATGAATACGATGAAGTCTGAACTCGGCGACGACATCGAGATCTTTATAAGATGTAATGTGCCTTATGAAGATGTCGAAAGCGTTCTCAGGGAGCTTGCCGGCAAAGGTTGTGATATTATATTTACAAACAGCTACGGCTATGGCGAGACCGTTAAGGAGATTGCGAAGGAATATCCGAATATCCAGTTCTGTCAGGCAACTTGTGATAATGCCGACAGAAATATTGTCTCCAATTACCATACCTTTATGGGTGAGATCTACGAGGGACGTTACATTGCCGGATTGGTAGCGGGACTTAAGCTGACCGAGCTTATTGACAAAGGCACGATCATACCCGAGGAGGCCTGGATCGGATACGTGGGTGCTTATCCCTATCCCGAGGTCATTTCCGGGTACACCGCATTTTTCCTCGGAGCAAGACAGACCTGTCCCAGTGTTAGGATGAGGGTTAAATATACCAATACCTGGACGAGCTATATGCTTGAAAAGGAACTTGCCGGTGAACTTATAGACGAAGGGTGTATCATAATATCACAGCATTCCGATACTATCGGCCCGGCAGTCATGTGCGAAAATGCGGAAACAGACCATCCGGTATTCCATGTGGGATATAATCAGGATATGATAGATGTTGCACCGACCACTTCGCTGATAGGAACAAGGATCAACTGGACTCCCTACATACGCGATGCCATAAAAGCTACCATGAACGGACGCAAGATCGAGGAAGTCATACGGGGCAATGTTCACGGTAATGACATCGGAGCAGGATTCGAAAAGGGATGGGTCGAAATGCTCGAGCTTAATCCCGCCATAGCTCCCGAGGGCGGTTCCGATCTGATAAACAGATCGATAGAAGATATGAAGAACGGACGAATCCATGTATTTAGGGGTGACTATATGGGATATAATCCCGCCGATCCGTCCGATTCATGGGATCTTAATACCGAATATCATGAAAACAGCGAATGCTCGGCACCGTCGTTTCGATACGTCCTTCAGGATGTGATAATAGTTGAATAACCCGGTAATTATCAGGAGGAAATATATGAAGCTCAGAAAACTTTTATTTTCAATGGCAGCCCTTGTGGTTGCGGTATTTGCGTATGCGAATACGGCTGTGGCCGCTCCGATCCAGATGGCAGACGGAAACCTTTTCGATCCCGAATTCTATGCGGCATCATATCCCGATGTCGTAAGCATCTTCGGAACAGACCCCAATTTCCTTTATCTGCACTATGTCGTATGCGGACAGGCTGAGGGAAGGCTTCCCTATGCTTCTTCACAGGGGGCGGCAGTCCCTGCTGCAGCGGTAGGAACCGCACAGCTTCAGCTTGATGTCTTTTCCGCGCTTGTGGGACACGGAAGGGTATTTGAGAACGGACATATCATTTCACAGTCCCCCGGATATATGCAGATCGAAACTCCGGAGTATATCTGGACAGCACGCGGAAACGGCATCAATGTCTGGAAGGACGAATCCATCCTTTTTGATGCGAATGCTTATGCGATGCTCAATCCCGATCTTGCAGCCAGATACGGAACCGATAAGGCTGCCCTCTGGAATGAATACAAGACCGAAGGTGTTTATCAGGGAAGACAGGCGGCAGGCACCACGCTCAATGCAAATGCCAAGCTCCTCATAATCCAGGTTGCACAGGCGATCACCACTCCCGCCATGACAACCGAGCAGAAGATCCGTGCCGTACATGACTGGATGATCAACTACGCTAACTACGACACTACCTATGCCGATGTATCACAGACAGTCGAAGGCTTTATGTATAACCGCATTGCAGTATGTTCCGGATATGCCAAGACCTTTGAGTACTTTATGACCGTGCTCGGAATCCCCTGTGAGACCATAACCGGATATGCCGGCGGAGATGACCATGCATGGAACAGGGTTGCGGTAAACGGTGTATGGCTTTATATCGACGTAACCTGGGATGATCCCATTTACACCTATAACGGTGTGAGAAGGGATAAGCTGTCTTATGACTATTACCTGATCCCCGACTATTCGATCATGCGCGATCACACAGCAACCGCTTATCATGATCTTTACTGATCTGTTTTCAATGCACTTTTAATATCAAATAAAGTTAAAGGAGCTGAATAAAATGATTTACAAATGTAAAAACTGTGGCGGCGATATGGTATTTGAGCCCTCTATCGGAAAGATGAAATGCCCGTTCTGTGATTCCACCGAGTGTGAAGAAGTGAGCACCGGATCCGAGATCAAGGACGGTGACGTAGCTACCGAAGAGACAGCGGAGGAACTCGGTTATTCCGTAGCCGGAAATCTGCTCTGTCCCAATTGCGGATGCGAGATCGAACTCGGAAAGTTTACATCGGCATTAAGGTGCCCTGCCTGCGATTCCAACATCATCGTTGATTCCAGGATGAAGGGCGAGTATAAGCCTGAATTTATGACTCCTTTCAAGATCGATGAGAAGAATGCCAAGGAGATGATCAAAAAGAAGTTCGCTTCATTGAAATTTGCTCCCAGGGATCTTGTCAGCGAAGCAAGACTTAAGAAGATCCAGGGCTGGTATATGCCTACCTGGTTCTATGACATGGATACGACACTCGATTATTATGCCGTCGGAATCCAGGAAAAGAAGGAAACAAAGGGAAATACCGAGTATACCCATATCGATTCCTACGATGTAAACCGCGTTATGGATGCGAAATTTAACAAGCTTCCCGTCGATGCCGCAGAAGCACTTCCCGATGAGATGATGGATCTGCTTGCTCCTTTTGATACCAAAGATTCAATGCCCTATGATTCAAGATACATGTCCGGATTCTATTCGGAGCAGTATAACCAGAACGCCGATGCACTTCGTTCCAGAGCGGAAAAGCAGGTTGAAGACTTCGGAAGAAGCATGTGCCATGAAGAAGCACAGAGCGGAACACACGGAAGGTACACCAGGACCCAGAACGAAATGCTTAATGTTCAGTATCATTCCGTAACTTCTCATTACGGACTTATGCCTGTATGGAAGTATGATTACACTTACAAGGATCAGCCTTATCCCTTCTATATCAACGGTCAGACCGGTAAAATAGTCGGAACTGCTCCCGTTGATCCGAAGAGAGTATGGACATTTGCGGCGATCGTTACGCTCGTTGCCATTCTGATCGGTGTCGGTCTCTCCTTTATGCTTGATTTTAACTTCATGCTTCCCGTAGTGGTCGGCCTCGTCATCGGTCTTATCGTTGGATTTGTGAACATGCATCCCGCAGCCGGAAAGGTCACCGTCAATTCCGCTACCTATGTGGCACCGGGTGACAAGAAGATCAAGGTTTCAACCGATATCTATAAGGGCAGGGAGACCAAAACACGTCAACTTAACAATAATTGATAAAAATCGTTGACAAATGCCCTTAAAGTGGGTATATTAGCAAGGTGTGTGATGTTTTAGCGTGCGTGTCTCGCTTTGAATGCATCCCGTCAATGCATTAGGCTAAAGTCACCGGCACTTGTAATAACTTGTATTGATAATTTTTTGGAGGTGTTACTTTGGCTAACATTAAATCTGCTAAGAAGAGAGTACTTGTTGATCGCAGGAACGAAGAGAGAAATAAAGCTATCCGTTCATCTGCAAAGACCGCGATCAAGAAGGTTTATTCTGCAGTAGAAGGCGGAGACAAGAGCGCAGCTGAAGCTGAACTCAGGGAAGCTACCAAGACTCTTGAGATGGCTGCTACCAAGGGCGTATATCACAAGAACAACGTAGCTAACAAGACTTCTAAGATGGCTAAGGCTGTCAACAAGATGGCTTAAGCTTTATATGTACTCTTCAGCCCCTCGGTTTTTCCGGGGGGCTTTGTTTTTTGCCCTGTTTTCTGATAGAATCGATAAATGTGAGTCTGTTTAAGGGAATTTATAGAGGTTTTTATGGATAAGAGTCTTATCAGGAATTTTTGCATAGTTGCCCATATCGATCACGGCAAGTCGACACTTGCCGATCGAATCATAGAGAAAACAGGCCTTCTCACCGCAAGGGAAATGCAGGAGCAGGTCCTCGACAATATGGAGCTCGAAAGGGAAAGAGGTATCACCATCAAGTCCCAGGCCGTACGTACGGTCTACAAGGCTAACGACGGAAAAGAATACATCTTTAACCTTATCGATACTCCGGGACATGTCGACTTTAACTATGAGGTTTCGAGAAGCCTTGCGGCGTGCGACGGTGCGATACTTGTTGTTGATGCGGCGCAGGGCGTTGAGGCCCAGACTCTTGCAAATGTTTATCTTGCCCTTGACCATAACCTCGATGTTTTTCCCGTTATCAATAAGATCGATCTTCCCAGTGCGGAGCCCCAGAGGGTAAAGGATGAGATCGAGGATGTCATCGGCATCGAGGCACAGGATGCGCCTCTGATCTCAGCCAAAAACGGGATCGGAATAGAGGACGTTCTTGAGGCGGTTGTTCATAAGATCCCCGCACCGAAAGGGGATGACAGTGCGCCCCTGTCAGCTCTTATTTTTGATTCGATCTATGATTCATATAAGGGTGTCATAGTATTTGTAAGAGTCATGGACGGTACCGTCAAAAAAGGAACAAAGATCAAAATGATGGCTACCGGTGCGTGTGAGGAGGTTGTTGAGGTCGGATATTTCGGAGCGGGAAGATTTATTCCCTGCGATGAGCTTACCGCCGGAATGGTAGGATATATCACTGCATCCATCAAGACTCTTTCCGAGACCGAGGTGGGTGATACGGTTACCGAGGCGGACAATCCCTGTGCACAGCCCCTTCCCGGTTATAAGAAAGTACAGCCCGTTGTCTATTGCGGAGTATATCCCGCTGACAGCGCAAAATATGAAGATCTTAAGGAAGCGCTTGAAAAGCTTCAGCTCAATGATGCTTCCCTTTTCTTCGAACCCGAAACTTCACTTGCTCTCGGATTCGGTTTCAGATGCGGATTCCTCGGACTTCTCCATCTGGATATCATCCAGGAAAGACTTGAAAGAGAATACGATCTTGATCTCGTGACGACCGCACCTTCCGTTGTTTACAAGGTTTACAAAACGGACGGATCCGTTATTGACCTGACCAACCCTTCCAACCTTCCCGACCCCAGTGAGATCGAGTATATGGAAGAGCCGATAGTGAACGCGGAGATAATGGTCACCAAGGATTTCGTAGGTTCCATAATGGAACTCTGTCAGCAGAGACGCGGCAGGTACGTCAGCATGGAATATATCGAAGCGGGAAGAGCACTTATCAAATATGAGCTCCCTTTGAATGAGATAATCTATGATTTCTTCGATGCACTCAAATCAAGGTCCAGGGGATATGCCTCCTTTGACTATGACCTCAAAGGATATGAAAAGAGTTCTCTCGTTAAGCTTGATATCCTTATCAATAAAGAGCAGGTCGATGCGCTCAGCTTCATAGTTCATTCCGAATCCGCATATGAACGCGGAAGGAAGATGTGCGAGAAACTCAAGGACGAGATACCCAGGCATCTGTTCGAGATTCCCATCCAGGCATGTGTCGGCGGAAGGGTTATCGCGCGTGAGACGGTCAAGGCAATGCGTAAGGACGTGCTTGCAAAGTGCTACGGCGGTGATATCACGCGTAAGAAGAAGCTCCTTGAAAAGCAGAAGGAAGGCAAGAAGCGCATGAGACAGGTAGGAAGCGTGGAGATACCCCAGTCTGCATTCATGAGCGTACTCAAACTTGATGATGACAACTGATCTTACAAAATCAGAGCTTTATATTCATATTCCGTTTTGTGCAAAGAAGTGCCTCTATTGTGATTTTCTTTCTTTTCCCGCAGATGAGAAAACGAAGGAAAAGTACATAGAGGCTCTTTGTGATGAGCTTCTTTACATCGGAAGCGAAAGATGTGACAAGCCTTTGAGGAGTGTGTTCATCGGAGGAGGAACGCCTTCCGTGCTTCCCGCAGAGCAGATCGTAAAGGTGACGGAGACGGTAAGGAGCAGATTTGATCTGATGCCGGATGCGGAAGTTACGATCGAATGCAATCCGGGAACTCTTGATGAAGATAAGCTGAAAGCATACAGGGAGTGCGGAATAAACCGCTTAAGTCTCGGGCTTCAGTCATCGCACGAGTCTGAGCTTAAGAGCCTGGGCAGGATCCATACCTATGATGATTTCGTCGCATGCATCCGTATGGCGGAAGAAGCGGGCTTTGATAATATAAACGTCGATCTTATGAGCGGACTTCCGGGACAGAGTGCGTCTTCCTTTGAGGAGACGCTCAGAAAGGTCTGCACACTTTCGGACAGCATCAAGCATATATCCGCATACAGTCTGATAGTTGAGGAGGAGACTCCCTTCGGGCAGATGTATGAAGACGGAAAACTTGAGCTTCCGGGTGAAGATGAAGACAGGCAGATGTACCATATGACTTCGAGGATACTTAAAGAGTACGGATTCGAAAGATATGAGATCTCGAATTATGCCCGTCCGGGTTATGAGTGCATTCACAACATCGGGTATTGGACCGGAGTGGAGTACTTCGCTGCCGGACTTGATGCGGCGTCGTACTACGGTCATTGCAGATACAGCGATACTCCGGATATGGAAGAGTATCTGAAAGATCCTCTTGCGGGTCCTGCTCTTATAGAAAAGCTGGATCAGAGCGGGCTCATGAGCGAGTATATGATACTCGGTCTCAGGCTTACCTCGGGTGTAAGTGTTTCCGAATTTGAAAACAGGTTTAAAATCTCTCTTTTTGATGCATACGGAAAGGAAATCGGCCGTTTTGAATCCGACGGCCTCCTTGAGCATACGGGTGACTTCATAAAACTGTCTGAAAAAGGCTTGGATCTGGCAAATTTTGTCATGAGAGCTTTTATCTGAAAATTCCGAAAATTTCTTCAATATTATGTAAATCAGTGATATAATGTAATGTGATATAAAAGGTCATATTATGACCTGATTTTTGCTATGCATTCGGATAATAAAGGTTCGGGCAATAAAATATGGTTATATGCGGGCATGCTGCTCGCTCTTGCCGCTGTCATAGGCGCTGTTTACATTGCGGTAAGATACAAGAACCGTATTGATGCGGAGAATAGCTACCGCGATCTTGCCGAAAGTGTCAATTCCGTAAGCGATGATCCTCTGATCACCGATGATCAGGGAGGGGCAATTCCGGATGAGGATGTCCACCAGGGACTTTCTCCCGAGGGACTTCTTCAGGCATCGGGCGAAGGCGACGTAAGCGATAATGAAGAAGAGCTTCCCGAAGCGGTTACATCAGCACCCGGAAAATCACTTGACTGGGACGAACTGCATGAGACCAATCCCGATATCTATGCCCGGATATATGTGCCCGGAACAAGCATTGATTATCCCGTGCTTCAGCATCCGAGCAGCAATGAATATTACCTGAACCATAACCTGGACGGCTCATACGGTTTTCCCGGAGTCATTTATACGGAAAACTACAACAGCAAGGATTTCACGGATCCCAATACGGTTGTGTACGGTCACAACATGGATAACACCACCATGTTCTCGACCCTGCATAATTTCAGGAATCCCGATATGGTAAGCGAGCCGCATTACATTTACATCTATACCGAAGACGGCAGGACTCTTGTTTACGAGATCTATGCTGCATACATATATCCGTCGATCCATCTGCTTCTGAATTTTGATATAAATAACGATTACATATTTGAGCAGTACCTGAGAAATATCAGCAATATGGATAGCACGAGTTCGGACCTTGCAAATATCCGACACGACATAGACGTAACTGTAAACGACCGTATCATTACGCTTTCAACGTGTACGACCGATCATGACTCTTCCAAGAGATTCCTGGTCACCGGAGTTTTGCTTAATCCGTAAGGCGCGAGGCAGGATTTGATAGAAGATAAGATCATAATCGAAAAGAAAACCTTTACTGCCTGGGGCCGGCTTGTTTTTACACTGATAGTAATCGCTTTGTTGATCACCGGTATTTTCCTTCTGGTCAGGCAGGCCGGAAGAAGATCACTGTATGAACTCAGTTCGGGACTTGAATCCGAATCGGCGGATGTGGGTGAAGCGGTTGCGGGCGGTTCACCCGATACCGGGATAGCCGAAGGACATATCATCTATAACGGAAACGAATACGCACCGAACAGGGATCTGATATGCATCCTTGTCATGGGACTCGATAAAGAGACCGTGACGGAGATCGGCGGACAGAGCTGGGAGACGAATCCCGATTCGTACAATAACGGCGGTCAGGCAGATGCACTTTTCCTGCTCCTTTTAAATCCGCATGACGAGAACATATATGCCGTCAGCATCAACAGAAACACTATGGCGGATGTGGACATCTGGGATGATGAAGGAAATTACAGAGGAATCCTGAAGGAACAGATCGCACTGCAGCACGGATACGGAAACGATGACGTTACATGTGCGGAACATCAGGTCAAGGCCGTATCGAGACTGATGTACAACATACCGATACATGCATATGCCGCGATAAGCATGGATGCCATTCCGGAACTCAATGATGCAATAGGCGGCATAACGGTCGAAGTGCTCGATGACATAGTTTATCCGGAATATGATATGGATCTTCACAGAGGTCAGGTCGTAACCCTGATGGGCGATACAGCTTATTGGTATGTCAGACTCAGGCACGAAGATGAATTTGATTCCAACTCCCTGAGGCTTGAAAGGCAGAAACAGTATCTGACCGCATTTGCCGTGGCTGCAAGAGAGAGGATGGACGGAGATATAAACGTAGCTGTTTCCCTGTTCACGACGCTCCAGAAATACATGGTGACCGATCTGAACCTGAGCAGCTATACGTATCTTGCGACCGAAACCATGGATTACGCCTTTACCGAAGAAAACATTTATTCCGTAAAGGGCGAAACACTTCAGGGCGAACAGTTCGAAGAATTTTATCTCGATGATGATGCTCTTCAGGAACTGATCGTAAAGCTTTTCTACGAGCCCGTTTAAACAGAGTCCTGCCGGAGAGGATTCTTCGGATAAATATATCAATAAAAATGTTTAACATTTTTCAGGAGGGAAAACTAATGAAAAAGAAGGCTCTTGCAATCATTTCCGCCGCAATGCTGATGATGCTCAATGCGATCACCGTATTTGCGGCAAGCCCCGCTGTAGGCACCGCACAGCCCCCCGTAGCAACCCAGACTGCGATCACGGCAGTTGCGGACACCGCTACACCCGCACAGTACGCTATCATCACAGCTACTTCGGAAGGCTTCAAGGTATCCGCAGTGTCGGATTCAACCGCTAAGGCTGCCGCTGTTGCAGTACAGAACTCCATCCTCAGGGATGTTGCGACTCTCGGATATTTCCTTGGAAGTCCAGAGCTTGTAACCGCAGCAACTACCCAGGGAAGCGTTGTTGCAGCCAACATCCTTTCAACCGTAGATGTAGATCCTACCACTGCAGTCAAGGATGCAAACGGAATGTACAACCTCGTCATGAGCAACGGACAGATTGCCGCAGGAGACACCATTGCAATCCTTCACTATAACGGAACCACATGGGAACTCATCAAGCCTGTTGCAGTAAGTCAGGGCTCTGTTGCATTCCAGGTTTCAAGTCTTTCACCTATAAGCATTGTCAAGATCTCTGCCAATGCTCCCGCAGCTTCACCCAAGACCGGAGTTACCTATTCATTTATGGCACTCGTAGTTCTTGCAGCTATGGCAGGAGCAGTCATCTGCTTCAGGAAATATCGCAGAGCATAATATCTGAATGTGAGCCTTAAGTCTGCAGGGTACTGCCCTGCAGGCGAAGGGCTTTTCCATCATGACAAATTTTCTGTTTGTTACAACGATAAGCGGTTTTTTGCCGCAATTTGAATCGGGTGATTGTCTGCTGGCGCAGCAGCTGGGATGTAAAGTCAGCTATGCGTCCAATTTTGATAATCCCGTTTATGTATTCGAAAAAGAAGATCTGATAAAGCAGGGTATCGAACTCCATCAGATCGAAGTCAGAAAAAGTCCCCTTTCCATCAAATCAAATCTTAAAGCTGTCAAAGAATTAAGAAAACTTATCGATGACGGCGACATAGACATTATCCATTGTCATAATCCCATGGGTGCGGTGGCAGCCAGAGTTGCGGCAAGATTTTCATCGAAACATCCCTATGTGATATACACCGCGCATGGGTTTCATTTTTACAAAGGTGCACCGATCAAAAACTGGATCCTGTATTACACAGCGGAAAAGTTTCTTGCCGGATGGACCGACCATATAATCACGATAAACAGCGAAGACTACACAAGAGCTCTTCGATTTCATATAAGACAGAAAGCCGGAGTTACCAAGATCGGCGGAGTCGGTGTTGACTGTGAAAAGTTCAGACCCATTCCCGAGATCAGGGATGCAAAGAGAAAAGAGATCGGTGTTCCCGCAGATGCATTTCATATAGTTACTGCGGCGGAGATCAATGATAACAAGAATCAGAAGGTCATTATCGAAGCAATCGCTTCGATCACGGAAAGGGATATCTACTACACGATCTGCGGAAGAGGACCTTATGAGAAATCTTTAAATGACCTGATAAAGAAGTACGGTCTCGAAGACAGAGTAAGGCTGATCGGTTACAGGACCGATATGGAAGAGATACTTCAGACGGCCGATGTTTTCGCTTTTCCTTCAAAAAGAGAAGGATTCGGTGTTGCCGCAGTCGAAGCACTTTTGTGCGGAGTCCCTCTTATCGCATCGGATACACGCGGTACGAAGGAGTATGCGCGTGACGGTGTCAACGCACTGATCTGCAGATCGGGAAAATCCGATGAATATGCCGCTGCTATCATCAAACTGAAAAGTAATCCGGATCTTCTGAAGAGATTTTCGGATGCATGCCGAAGCTCCGCATTCGATTTTTCCTGCGGGGAAGTTAGAAAGATAATGAGACCTGTTTATGAGAAAGCAATCCTTACCGCCGGTTCAAAGTCGTAATGGGTTGCCCGAGGGGGAACAGTGAACGGACCGCTCATCTCCGTAATAATGGGAGTCTACAATCAATGGAATACCGCTGCTCTCGAAAGGGCAGTTTCATCGGTGCTTGAGCAGAGTCTCGGCGATTTTGAGTTCATCATCTGGGATGACGGATCCGAAGGCGGAGCCGCACTTGCTCTTAAGGAGCTTCCCGGGAAAGATTCAAGGATAATCCTTGCGGGAAGAGACGAGAACAGGGGACTTGCTTTTTCCCTCAACGAATGCATAAAGCTTGCAAAGGGAAAATACATTGCGAGAATGGATGCGGACGACGAGTGTCTTCCCGAAAGATTTGCAAGACAGGTAGAATTCCTGGAAAGTAATCCCGAATATGCCTGGTGCGGGACCGGAGCGGAACTGTTTGATGAAAACGGGACATGGGGCTACAGATGCATGCCCGAGATCCCCGAAAAGAAGGATTGCTACAGATATTCGCCTTACATTCATCCTTCGGTGATGTTCAGAAGATCGGTGTTCGACTCGTTCGCGGGTTATCTCGAGGAGAATGAGACATACAGGTGTGAAGACTATGAGATCTTTATGAGACTCATGCAAAAAGGACTTAAGGGTTATAACATTCAGGAACCTCTCTTCAGATATTTTGAATGCAATGATTCATACCGCCTGCGAAGCGTGAAGAACCGCTTCAATGAAGCGAGAGTAAGGGCGAACGGATATAAGAAGATGAGAATTCTTTTCCCGTTCGGATGGATATATGTTCTCAGACCTATTGTTGCATGCGTTGTTCCTTCGGGGCTTATAGCAAGAGTTAAGCGATGCGAAGGAAAGAAAGCCGGGGCAGAGAGGGAGAGCGTCTATGAAAAGTCCGGTGCCGGAGAGCAGATCATCGAAGTATCGGAATACAGTACGCAGGATAACTGTATTCTCGGAAGCTACAGAAGGGTGTCTTCGTAGCGCCTGCGAGACCGGTGATGATCTTCCTGCGGAGGATTACCTGTTCATAAGTGTGTTTTCTCCCGTGATATCCGCATTCGTATTTTATGTTCTTAACGATGCGCGAAAAAGAGGATTTAAGAGACTGGTCTTCTGTGCGCGGGATGCTTATCTGTTTTATGAAGCTGCGAAAATACTCGGTCCGGTCACGGCACCGGATGTTGAACTTTCGTATATACATGTTTCCAGATATTCGCTTCGTGCCGCGGAATATGCACTCAGTCCCGATGACTGCCTTGATACCATATGTCTCGGAGCACTCGATCTTTCTTTTTCGAGGATGATGAAGAGAGCATCCCTTTCGGATGAAGAGATAAAGTATTTTGCGAAAGAGTGCGGGTTCGAGAGAAGAGAGGAAGACCCGCTTGATAATGCTCAGATAAGGGAGATAAAGCAAAGGCTGCTCAATAACAGGGAATTCTTTGAGGCTGTTTCACAGCATGCCGGGGACAGATTAAAGCCCGCCCTGGATTATCTGAAGCAGGAGGGGCTGGATAAGGAAAGCCTTCGTAAGACCAAAACCGCGATCGTTGACAGCGGATGGATAGGTACGGTTCAAAAGAGCCTTAATAAACTTATAGGTGCGGGAGAAAAGCTTGAAGGGTATTACTTCGGATTGTATTCATTACCGAAGGGTGTGTCCGAGGATAGCTACAACAGTTTCTATTTTTCTCCCGGAGCGGGTGTGATGAATCTCGGTCGAAAGAACCGCTTCAGTGTCTGCCTTTTTGAAACTGTATGTTCATCACCGGAATCAATGACATACGGATATGAATATTCGGACGGTAAGGTTATTCCCGTGACCGGACCTGAAGGTAATCCCAATAAGGATTATATTCTCAGATGCTCCGGATATATGAAGGAATTCTCCGGAATCCTTGCGGACGGAATAAAGGGTGATCTTAAGAATATTCACGATCATGATCTTATATGGATCTGTGAAGAACTCATCAAACCTCTTATGAGCGATCCGACGCCGGAAGAGAGCAGAGCTTTCGGAAAGATGCTTTTCAACGATGATGTTCTTCCGGGTGATGATTATTCACTTGCCGGAAAGTGGTCGAAAGATGATCTGAAAAAGAATGCCTTTTTCAGAAAGTTGTTCATCAAGAGCGGCATGAAGGACGGGAATCTTCCGAAGAGCGGATGGCCCGAAGGAAGCATAACCAATTCCTGCACAGGATTAAAAAGAAAAATTAGCCTGTTTTCGGAGAGAGCCTCCAAAACTGTTACAGAGATAAGAAAGACGATCAGAGAGTGAAGGGAAAATTCAGCGACATATTACAATATGTGTTCGTCATAAGGGAACTGACAGCCCGAGAGATAAAGAGGAAGTATGCAAGGAGTTCACTCGGAATTATTTGGAGCGTGCTCAACCCGCTTCTTATGATGGTTGTCATCTCACTTATATTCTCTACTATGTTCAAGAGAAAGATCGAGAATTTCCCAATATACTTTCTTACCGGTCAGACATTATGGGGACTTTTCAGCGGAGCCACAAATGCGGCAATGACAGCGCTTGTTGATAATAAGAGCCTTCTGATCAAGGCTAAGCTTCCCAAGCATACATTTATTCTTTCAAGAGTTTATACTTCCTTGGTTAATTTTGGATATACATGTATTGCTTTTGTACTGATGCTGTTGATCTTTAGAATTAAGCCTAGCTTTACTATGCTGCTATTCCCTATATGCATCATTTTTGCACTGCTTTTTTCAATCGGTATTGGATACTTTTTGGCAACACTCTATGTATTTTTTGCGGATATCAAGCATCTGTACGGGATATTCTTAACACTGTTAATGTACCTGTCAGCAATCTTTTATCCCGTGGACAGCCTGCCCGAAGCGATGCAATTTGTAATTAATTGGAATCCCGTATATCTGCAGATCCTGTTTGCAAGAGAATGTGTAATGTACGGACATTTTCCCGAACCCTGGGTCTGGATAAGACTTGTCATATGGTGCGTGGGAAGTCTGTTGTTCGGAATGATAGTTTTCAAATCCAAAGAGAACAAGATAATGCAGACTATCTAGTCTGTAACAGGATATCGGATTGAATAGATATGCATTCAAAAAGAGAATATGCCGCTTGATGATGGCTGTGATCATGCTGGTTACGGCTGTTCTTGGCGTGCTTATTCCTGCGGAGAAGGCTTCTGCCGCCGATGCATATGCAGCCTTCGGTTCGACCTCTTATGAGGTTGCTGAAGGAAAAGAATTCAAGGTGGGTGTGTATGTTAAATGTGTGGACGGAGTCGGTGCCTGCAGCATGACTGTCGGTTACGATCCCAACTGCCTTGAATATGTCGAGGGTGGTTCCGGATATGATGCAGTAAACGGACTTGTTTTCCTTGTTGATGAAACCGGTAACGGAGCCAATTCGAGAAAGTTTCTGCTTAAGTTCCGTGCGAAGACCGCATGCTATACTTCAATCTATGCTGTTGCCAATTATGCATATACCTATGCGTTCCCCGATGTGATCCTTGAAGACGGTACCGTGGTTCCTGCGGCTCCTCCCGTTGAATGCAATATCACAAGAGATGCATCCGCTCCCATTACGATTCAGGCAGTTGCAGCTCCCGAGCCCGAAAAGGAAGAGAAACCGGAAGATGCTGTGGAAGAGAGTGTGTCTGAAGAAGAGGATACCGTATCTGACGGAGAGACAGCTGAAAAGGATACGGTTATTTCTGAGGAAGATAATGCATCCGGTGAAACTGCGGGTGATGAAGACAGGGATTATCATTTATCAGGATCTGTTCAGATCGATTTTCCCGAAGATTTCGATGACGTTGAG
>JAFWUY010000149.1 GCA_017524035.1 Lachnospiraceae bacterium
GATATACTACCGATGTACTACAGTCGCACACAACATATTATTATAAACCAAAATCCGACTAAATTCTATACAGCTTCCATTTAACCGGTTTTTAGCCTATGAATAACTTCTTCGAGCGAACAGGGGGACGGTTCCTTCATCCGCCCGCTGTTTACCGTATGTTCTCAAAGACCTTCTTGGCAAGATCCTCGTTCATATGTCCGTGACGGTTCATCGAGAACTTATCCATGGGGTAATCCTTGAGATTTTCGAGAACCTTGCGGTCATCCGCCTTGGCAAGCAGCGTATTTCTCGCTTTGGTTATCTCAGCCTCGGTAGCGTGCTTGGAAGGTCCTCCCACGCATCCTCCGGGACATACCATTCCCTCTATGAAATCCTCCTCAAGTCTTCCCGCTTTCAGCATAAGGAGTGCTTTACGGCATTCTTCGCCTCCGGCAACCTTAAGAAGTTTGATATCGGAAGTGTCCTCTCCTCTTTCCTGCATGCATTCGAGAACCGCACCCGCAACACCGCCGCTGGATGCAAATTTCTTGCCGTATGACGAAGCAAGCTGGTATTCTCCGTCAACGTGCTCGAGTTTGACATCCCTGGATCTGAGCAGTGCCCTGAGTTCGCCGACTGTGTTGACATAATCGGCATTATCGGGGATTCTTTCTTCCCTCGCTTCGGCCTTCTTGGCAATGCAGGGACCGATGAATACGGTCGTGCATCCGGGATGGGTGAGCTTCAGATATCTTGATATCGCACACATCGGGGAAACTGTCGTGGACTTATTGTCACGGTACTGGTCGGGGAAATGCTTGCGGAGCATATTTATGAATGCGGGACAGCAGGACGTGGTCATCTTCCTGCCTTCCTTTCTCGCTTCACTCCATTCGTGTGATTCGAATGCGGCAGTCATGTCACCGCCGAGCCCGACCTCCACCATATCTGAAAAACCGAGTTTAAGAAGCGCGGCCTTTATGGAAGCCATATCGATGTCTTCGCCGAACTGTCCCTCGATCGCGGGAGCGACCATGGCAATGACTTCTTTTCCCGCAAGGATATCACGGATGATGGGAACAAGATATGTCTTGGAACCTATCGCGCCAAAAGGACAGCTGTGTATGCAGTGTCCGCAGTTGATGCATTTGGATTCATCTATCTTGCATATTCCGTATTCATCATAGGTTATCGCTCCCACGGGACATGCCTTCTTGCAGGGACGCTGAAGATGAACGATGGCACCAAAAGGGCATGCCTTTGCGCACATTCCGCATTCCTTGCACTTTGCCGGATCGATGTGCATACGTATGTCACCGGGGCTTATGGCTCCGAATTTGCACGAATTGATGCAGGCTTTTCCGAGACAGAATCTGCAGTTGTCCGTAACGGAATAAGCGGACAGGGGACACTCGTCGCATGCCGCATGGATGACCTGCACATAATTATCGGATCCGATATTGTCCGATGTATCAAGTCCGCAGGCAAGACGTATCCTCTCACGTACTATCTCACGCTCTTTGTAGATGCAGCATCTGAACAGGGGCTTGGGGCCGGGAATAATCTTCTCCACCAGCGCCGCCTTGGTATCTTCATTGAGGTTTGAAGCCCAGGCAAGCCTGCAGACCTCCTCCATGATGTTATGTTTAAAATGTACTAAGCCTTCGTCGTTGGTTACCATACTGTCCTCTGTATAAGACTGCGGATTTTATTTGATCGAATCAAGCTCAAGAACCTCAAAGCCTTCAGCTTTACCCTTAAGCTTAATGGTATCGCCGAGCGATGTATATGTTATGCGTCCTTCAAGCGCATCCGCAACGCTTCTGCTGATGTAGACCTTGCCGCCCGGTGCATTCGCTTCGAGTCTGGCCGCAGTATTTACCGTATCTCCTATGGCCGTGTAGTCCATATGCTTTTCAGCACCCATATTTCCGACGACTGCGGGACCGTAATTAACACCGACACCTACACGGAGCTCTTCACCGATCTCAGCCTTGAGCTCTTCGGAAACCCTTGCACAGCCTTCGACGATTCCCATGGCCGTCTTTACGGCATTCATAACAGGATCCTCCTGGGGAAGAGGTGCGCCCCAGAACGCCATCATCGCGTCTCCGACGAACTTATCGAGAGTGCCTCCCGTGGCTTCAACACATCCGCTCGCCATGGTCAGATACTTGTTAAGGATAAACACGACTTTCTCGGGATCGAGTCTTTCCGACATCGTAGTAAAGCCTCTTACGTCTACGAAAAGAACTGCGATATCAACGGTCTTTCCACCGAGCGAAAGAGCCTCGGTTCCGTCCTTTAATATCTCACGTACGATCTCGGGAGCAACGTATCTTTCAAAGGTCCTGGTGACACGCCTCTTTTCAAGTGTCGACTTCACATAATGAATAACTATTGAAGCTATATAGAAAACGAGTATTCCTACGGGAAGCCACAGAGGATGCAGGACATGACCGACTCCTCCGATCTTAACATTAAACAGCATGTATTCGACGGCGATGCCGATCGCAATTGCCGCGACCGCGATGACCGATGAAAGCTTGATGCCCACCTTCTGGAAAAGAAGGAAAAGCAGGAAGCATATGACGAATAAAACTATTGCCTGCGGAAATCTTCCGACTTCGGTCTTGTAATTGGATTCAAGTATCATCTGTACGACATTGGCCTGATACTCAACTCCGTACATCAGCTTTGAACGTTCTATCGTAGTGAAATATTCGTCCTGAAGTCCCTTTGCGTACGGACCGATAAACACAACCTTGCCGGCATATTCCTGAGGATCTATCCTTCCGTTTATCAGGTCGGAAAAAGAAAAACCGTCATAGTATCCCCTGGGCTTGGCAGAATAAGTCACATAATAATTTCCCCTTGAGCTTGCGGGAGGCATCTGCACCTCAAAGCCGTTATATTCACCGTAGATCCTTGCGGTCTCGTAAGCCATTGAATAAACGGTTTTTCCCTCGGGCTTAACAAACAGAAGCGCATGGCGGAGTATTCCGTCGGTATCGTACATCGCGTTGATATGTCCCTGGGTTGTAACGTCCCTGAGTGCATCATAGGGCTCTTCATATGTCAGAACCGCATCAGTGGCAAAATAAGTATTATCGCCCTCGGTTATGACCTTGGATCCGATCGTGGCAAAGGATGCCGTTACGACATTACCAAGTTCTGCCGCAGCGTCCGCAAGCCTTCCGTCAGCTTCGGGCGAAGACTCTTCGATGTAAAGAGTATCTATCGCAACAACAGCGGGCTTCATCTCGGGATCTTCTGCAAGTTTTTCAAGAGCAGCAGCCATATAGGTACGGTCCCAGGTATTATAGGGGCCGAGTTCCTCAAGCGACTTATCATCAATACCGATGACGATGATCTCACCGTCAAGTGCCTTATCGCTTTGGAACCATGAATCCTGCGCCCAGAGATCCACTCTGTCGAGCACCCCGCCCGCTGCGATGAGAAGTGTCACCGCAAGCGAGGCAAGAATTGAAATTATGATCGGGTTGGAAAAGATTTTTTTCATATCTGATCGTTGATCGGTTAATCGTCTGTTTTTATGGACTTACGACTCATTCTGCGGTTTTCCGCAATGTTCACATTCCATCTGACTCCATTCGGGCGTATCCACAACCGTTACCATAGGCTTTCCGGGAGCATTCCAATTCTGTTCCATATGAGTGTGTGCCGGATGAGTTATCAAAACAAAATGATGCTCACCTAAAGGTCCTTCAGCACCGCAAACGGTGCAGATCATCGGATGCTGGCAATCGCCGCCCTCGAAATCGTGCTCTCCCGTAGCAGGAATGGCTTCGGTATAAGTATCTCCGCATACAGAACATGTGTAGGTCATCACTCCGGGTAATACACAGTTGGGCTCAACAGTGACTACGGAAGTATAATTATGTCTGCCTGTTGCAGGTATGGTTTCCGTATATGAATCACCGCACTCACAGGTATATGTCATCTCACCTGTCGCTGCACATGTGGCTGGCTTTGTTACTTCTGAAGAATAAACATGCTCATGTTCCGGTTCAGGCTCGGGTTCAGGCTCCGGTTCGGGTTCGGGCTCGACAACCGCGGGCTCTTCTTCCTCTATGCCGAGTATCCAGTTTTTATCCCATCCGGTTGCTGCAATAACCCTGTCAAGAAGCACAGTATCGTTTCTCAGAATGCCTATCACGAATTCGGGAAGCTCGCGCTCCGTGATGTCTTCGATATAGAACATTATGCTGTCTTCGGTCCTGTCATTATAGAGATAGACGGTAACTCTCTGTCCCGGATTTATATCGGCCTCCTTGACCTCTCCGGTCACGGGATTTGTTCCGATGATATGGACGTGACCGTCCGTAAGGATAAAGCTTTCAACGCCGTCAACACAGCTTACCCATCCCGAAGTTCCGCGGATACCGACTATCATCGTGGATGTCGATATATCGAAGTTCTCATCTGCGGCAAGAGGCTTTTGAACGTCAAAAAACAGAGAACCCTTTGTAAGATTCAGATTCAGATCTTTACCGTTCTGTGTGAAGTTTACATTTGATGTCTCATCAACGGTAACAACCTTCGTCTCATCAAGGCTGATAGAAACAAGGCTCTGCGCCTCGGTATCGATCTCATTACCGTTGTTAAGTCGCAGGTTTTCCCTGAGAGTCTTGATGACACCGTCGTCTTTTAAGCTGACGCTTCCTTCATAACGGATGACTCTCATCGTCGTTGCGCTGATCGAATTCTTTCTCAAAAGCAGTGCGACAACTATGCCTATGATCACAACAAGGATCACAGCCGCTATGATGATGATCTTCTTTTTATCAAGTGTTTTTTTCATAATTTCCCCCGTGTATCATTTTCTGATCTTCACAGTTTTTATTTCGTTCCGTAAAGTTTTTTTGACCGGTGAAAGAATAAAAGCGTTCTTTTGATCACTCTTCTTTATTCCAGGCTCCGCTCTCAATGAATTCATCGAGAAGCCGTCCGTCTATCTGTCCGTCGTCCCTCATGCTGCGAAGGATCTCAAATGCCTTTTCGGGCGGCATCGGAGGCTTGTACGGTCTGTCTTCGGCTGTCAGTGCATCATATACATCGATGATCGTAAGAAGCCTCGACTGATCCGGAAGATCATCCGCCGTCAGTCCCTTCGGATAACCTCTTCCGTTCAGAAATTCGTGGTGCGATCCCGACCAGAACGGAACCTCTTTGTATATGCCCTTAAAGTGCATCTTGTCCAGCATTCGCCTGGTATAAACAACGTGGCTCTGGACCTGCTTTCTCTCCGAATCGGTGAGGGTTCCCTTTCGTATGGTGATCGCTTCGACTTCCTTTTCGTCCAGAAGAGGAATCTCCTCGCCTTCGGCATTCTTTATCTTTATCTTCGCAAATCCCTTCAGCTCCTCTATCCGTTCATCGGGAAGGAAACCTGCGGTATTTGCTTTTTCTATTGCTTGATATGCATTCTTTATCGCATCGATCCTTGCATTACATTCGGAAACCCGGTCCGGATTCTGCAGGCTCTCAACCTTCTCCATAAGGCATGCGATATCGACCTTGCTCTTTATCGCGCTCTTCAGAGCTCCGAGCCTGTCGGGCTTGTCGAGTACCTCAAGAGGAACGATCAGCTTACCTATATCATGGAGCCAGATGCTCATCAGATATGCATCCCTCTGATCTTCCGTAAACGTCCATTCGTTACCGGTTTCCTTAAGCCAGTCGATGAACCTGCCCGCATACCTGACCATGCTTCTAGTATGGTTTGCATTGTAAGAGCTTCTTGCATCGATCGCATCTACCATGACCTCGACGAACGAATGCAATGTATCGGTTACTTCCTGAGCCAGCTGATGGTTATTGAGGCTTACCGCAGCAAGTGAAGCAAGCGCGGAAATGATCTGTTCATAAGCCTGATCGAAGGGGATCGTCCTTCCGTTCTCATCCTGTGCATTTATAAGCTGGAGCACACCGATGATATCGTCCTTTTCGTCATCCATGGGAATGACCAGCATCGATCCCGTCCGGTAATGCGTTATCGCATCATATTTCTGTGCTCCGGTGAAATCATATTCCGTCGATTCATAAACATCGGGGATATTGATCCTCTTTTTATCAAGAGCCGCACATGCACAGACATTCTTTCTTCCCAGAGGAACGGGAGGAAGATTCTTATTCCGGTTCTGTTCCTCAAGGCTTGTCCCGAGCGACTTGGTAAGGACCGTGTGGAAATTCAGATGATCCTCTTCAAGTATGTATACCGTGCCCGCATCGCAGTGACAGATGTCCATTGCTTCAAGCAGGATCTTCTGCATCAGCAGATCGAAATCATTCTCTGATGACAGATCCAGGGCTATTCGTATCATTCGGTCAAGCGTATAGCCCGTATCGCCTATGCTGTTTTTGATCTCGTTATCACTCAAAGAATGATCACCTCATCCTTTCTCGCAAATGCCGCAGTGGCACTCTTTATCGGTCTCTCCATCTCACGGAGGAATTCATCGGTATGTCTCGGATCGTGATGTACAAAACGGATATTCTTTGCGCCGGACTTTTCCTTTATGAGCATGCCCTGTGCGACAGTAGAATGACCAAAGCCTTTTCTTGCCTCGAATTCTTCATCCGTATACTGTGCATCAAAAAGAAGCAGATCACAGTCACGGGAGAAATCTGTAAGCTCTCCCGCTTTGTCTTCTTCGTATTCATAATCCGTCGCATAAACAACGGATCTTCCGTCCGCTTCAAGCCTGTAGACAAGCGATCCGCCCGGATGAACCGACGGAATTCCGGTCACGGTGAAAGCACCTATGCACATGGGAAATGCAATATCGTGAAATTCGACATCGGAAGGATAATCCTTAAGTCCGCAGGGCCAGAAAGGATTCTTATACAAAGCCTCAAGCTGTTCAAAAGCACCGAGTTCTCCGCATTTGCCGGCATAGATATCGATTTTTCTTTCTTTTTGAGAGATGTACGGAAAAAAAGGAAATCCGAGAATATGATCGAGATGCGGATGAGTAAGCAGGACAGAGATATGCTTATCACCGATGTCGGGTGTACAGATCATCCCCGTACCGGCATCAAGATATATTGCCTGATCCCCGTTTTCGACAAGAACGCATGAAGTGCCTCCGCCGAATTCGATCATATCCTTTCCTTCGGTGGGGATGGATCCTCTTGCGCCCAAAATGGTAACTTTCATTTATGCCCCCTCAAGAGTCACATTCACAAAGATATTGAAATTATAGCACAAAATGCTCCCGATGTGCCGTAAACTAAAGAAAAGACCTCTTTTTATATCCGCAATAAAGGTTTATGATAAATAAAGTTTTCAGTACAGATCAGGAGAAGAAAAATGGCAGTTTTGGATTCACTGAAGCCCGAAAAAGTATTCGGATATTTTGAAGAGATAACTCAGATCCCTCACGGCTCCTACAATCTTGAAGGCATAAGGGAATATCTGATCGCTTTTGCGAAAAAGAATGACATAGAATACACAGCCGATACGTCCGGAAATATAATCTTTAAAAAGCCCGCATACCCGGGATATGAGGATCAGCCCGGTGTGATCCTTCAGGGACATATGGATATGGTGGCAGTCTGTGAAGAAGGAAGCGGTATAGATATGAAAACCGCTCCGCTTGATATCTTTACGGACGGAGATCTCATAGGAGCTCATCACACCTCTCTGGGAGGAGATGACGGCATAGCGGTGGCCATGGCTCTTGCAATACTCTCCTCAGACGACATCCCGCACCCGGCTCTCGAAGTCATCATCACGGCAAACGAAGAAACCGGAATGGAAGGTGCTTCAGGACTCGATATGGGCAATATAAGCGGCCGCAGACTGATCAATCTCGATTCCGAGGATGAAGGAATCTTCACGGTAGGATGTGCGGGCGGGGCAAGAGTATCCTGTCTCATCGATCCGGATCTGACCGTTTTGCCGGACGGAGCTTCATTAGAACTAAGCATATCCGGACTTACCGGCGGACACTCCGGTCAGATGATCCATCTGGGCAGAGCCAATGCGGTCAAGGTCATGGGCGAAATCCTAAGTGAGATCTCATATATCTCCGGCAAGATCGTGCTGACGGATATTAAAGGCGGAAATGCGGATAACGCCATTCCCTCGTGGTGCACCGCCACCGTACGCGTTCCCGAAGGCGAAAAAGAAGCCTTCACCGAAGCTGCCTCAAAAGAAGCTGACAAGCAAAAGAATAAATACAGAAATACCGATCCCGGATTCAAATTCACTATCACGCCCTCTGATAAGGATGATGCTCCTGTGACCGTAAGCTTACGGAAGGCCTCCGAATTCCTGAAAGCACTTCCAAACGGTGTGATTGCCATGAGCAGTGATATAGAGGATCTTGTACAGACCTCCCTTAACCTCGGCATCACAGATGTACGTGACGGAAAGCTCTGTGCCGAATTTTCCGTCCGCAGCAGCATAGGTTCCGAAAGAGATGCCCTCATAGATGACCTTAAGGAGATCACTGAGGATTTTGGCGGCACTAATAAAGTCACAGGTGTCTACCCCGGCTGGAAATATGACGTAAACTCTCCCTTACGTGACAAAATGGTCCGCGTCTTTACAGAGATGTACGGATACGCACCCAAGGTCGAAGCAATCCACGCAGGTCTCGAATGCGGCTTCTTCATGGACAAGGCTCCTGATATTGACGCTGTGTCAATAGGTCCCGGCATGCAGGACATCCACTCTCCCCTCGAGCGCCTCTCCATCTCCTCAACCCGGAGAACCTACGACTTTCTCCTGAAAGTCCTCGCCGACAAAACCTGATCTCTGCCCCCACTTCAATATTTATTATTATAAAGACAGCCCGTACGGCTGTCTTTATTTTTTTGCTCAATCGGGGTCCCGGCCATGAGGTCATTTTCTGCGATTTTGAAGTGAGCTTAGCGGTTCTAAGGAATACATGATCCTGAGCACATTTTTTCCCGGACGGAAAAAATAGCGAGCACTGAGCAATGGATTGCGAATGCGAGCGGTGCGGGACTCAGCTGCTATATGTATTCCGCAGAACCGCTTAGCGAACGTAACATGAGCGGAAAATGACCTCATGGGCGGACCCGCTTTCCCAACTAAAAAGACAGCCGTACGGGCTGCCTTTTTATGTAAAGCCATATTGACTTTTAGTTAAGCAATCTCTTTCTTAGCCATCTCAGCAAGTGATGCGAATCCTGCTGCATCGTTTACTGCAAGCTCAGCGAGCATCTTTCTGTTCATGTCAACGCCTGCCTTCTTGA
This sequence comes from Lachnospiraceae bacterium, assembly GCA_017524035.1. GTDB lineage: Bacteria > Bacillota > Clostridia > Lachnospirales > Lachnospiraceae > AC2028. Next base: position 9,235 of record JAFWUY010000149.1, read on the forward strand.
GACCATACATGAACTTGCTGTATGAAAGACCGTTGATACGAGCTGCTGCATTGATTCTGGTGATCCAGAGCTTTCTGAACTCTCTCTTTCTCTCCTTACGTCCTGAGTAAGATGAGGTAAGAGCTCTCATTACGGACTGCTTTGCAACTCTATACTGATTACTTCTTGCGCCTCTGTAGCCCTTTGCAAGCTTCAGAACGCGATTGTGCTTTTTCTTGGCGTTTAAACCACC